>CAZGMQ010000004.1:0-78327 GCA_964526745.1 uncultured Verrucomicrobiota bacterium | reverse complement strand
ATCTCATAGATGAAACAAGACCACTATATCCGGCATTTCACTTTACAATCCACCAGTCCGGACGGAGCTCGGATTACTTGTTCCGCTGCCAGGGAATGGGCTCCTTGCGAAAGACCACGGCGTTGGTTCCAGCAGGGATCGTCAGGGTGCGATGGCACTTGATGTAGGTGATCACCATGTCGCGGGTGCGGGTGTCACCCATTTCCAGTCGCGTGTGGGGGGAATCGGCCAGGGCCACCAAGGAAGGGAAGCGCCCGCCGCCTCCGGCCAGATGATAGCTGTTGATCGCGGTCTTGATTCGGTGGCGGCCATGCAGGGCACTGCCGTCGGCCGCGCGGAGATTCCGGATGCGCTCTCCCTTCGGCGCATTGGGATACACCTCGTATTGCAGGCCCCAGGCGCCGAAATAGCGGCTCTCACCCAGATAGGCGCAGGCCTCCTCCATGATCGAACGGATCTCGGCAGGCGTCAGCCAGAGGCAGCCAATCGTGTTTTCGTACGGGACAATTTTCCAGATGTCCGACACATGGATATCCCCGGCCGGAATGCTCTTGTCTGACAGAATGCCGTGCAGGACGACTTCGGCCTTGGTTTTTCTGGCAATGGATTTGCACAGTAGCTGCTGAACCGGACACAGCCCCGGGATCGCCAGCGAGTAGGGAATGTCTGTCGTCGTTTGCCCCAGCACGGTATTCAGCCGGGCATCGGCCGTGGCCAGGTCCTCGGCCACAAGAGCCTTGAGAGCCGGATCCTCCGGAATGGAAGATGTCACCGGAAGATAGGTGAAGGTCTTCTCGACCACGGCATTCTCTACGGTATCGAAGGTCAGGTCGGTCCGCATCACCCCTTGGCCGCCGGAGCCGGCCTGCGCATAGTCCGCTTTGCCGATGCGCCCGCCAGGCAGCACCCAGTGCAGATGGCCGCCCAGCACGAGATCGAATTCTCCGAACCGCCGGCAGATGCCGTTGATCTGGTTGGCCTCGTCATCCTTTGCCTGGATCCCTTGATGCACCAGCAGGATCATCAAGTCCGGACGTTCCTTCCGAACCAGCGGGAGCGTTTTTTCTAGGGCCCGACGGGAATCGACCACGCGCAAATCATAGTCCACCACCGTCCGGGACCATTTGGGAATGTTAGGGTTCGTAAGGCCCACAATCGCTACTTTCAATCCGTCCACTTCCTTGATGACAAATGGAAGAACACGACTGAATGGCTTTGGCGCCTCGTCCCCTACAAGAAGATTGGCGGCAAGCGGAGTGGCTTCCATCCGGTCGAGCATCTCACCCAGCGTCTCCACCCCCCAGTCGAATTCATGGTTACCGACGGCAAACGCATCATATCCCATCGCATTCATGACGGTCGCCATGATGGCCCCTTGCGTCAGATAACTCTCGAGGGTGCCCTGATAGATGTCGCCGCAATCCACCAGCAGCGTATTCGGATTCTCCTGACGGATTTCATTGATCAAGGTGGCGCATTGAAGCAGCGACCCCTCGTTATGCTCCGCATAGACCCCCGGGGTCCGGCGGATCGATCCATGGAGATCCGTCGTATTCAGAATGGTAACGGGCACGGTTCGGGCCAGCGTGACGGAGGCGGCACAAGCCAGAGCGGAAAAAAGAAAAAACCTGCGCGCTGGTGCCCACAGGTTTTTTACAGTGCGCTGGAAGCGGCTCATCCGGCCGCGTCCAGTTCAGGTTCTTTGGCTTTCCTAACCGGAATCTTCTTGGCGGTATCAAGCGCGCTCTGATGGCCACGCACTACCGTATCCGTAATGACCACCCGGTGGGTTCCCTTGATGCGGGGAGCCTCATACATGACGTCCAGCATGATGTTTTCCAGTAGCGAGCGCAGCCCGCGCGCGCCGGTTTTACGCAGAACGGCTTCGCGGGCCAGTTCCTTCAATGCCGCCGGTGTAAACTCGAGTTCCATACCTTCCATCCGCAGCAATTTCTGATACTGGCGAATCATGGCGTTCTTCGGCTCCGTCAAAATATGAATCAGATCCGACTCTGATAGGGCCTCCAGAGCTGCGATCATCGGCAAACGACCAACAAATTCAGGAATCAATCCGAATTTAATCAGGTCTTCCGGCTCCGCCTTGGGAAGCACAAGATTCATCTTTTTAGGGCGTGCCTTTTTGTTGCCCTCAAACCCGATGACCCCCTTGCCGGTGCGGCGCTTGATGATGTCGTCAAGACCCACAAAGGCCCCGCCGCAAATGAAGAGGATATTCTCGGTATTAATCTGCAGCATCTCCTGCTGGGGATGCTTGCGACCGCCCTGCGGCGGCACGCTGGCGGTGGTGCCTTCCAGAATCTTGAGGAGCCCCTGCTGCACACCCTCGCCCGACACATCGCGCGTGATGGATACATTCTCCGTCCGGCGGGCGACCTTATCGATCTCATCGATATAGACAATCCCCACTTCGGCGCGGGCGATGTTCCCATCGGCGGCCCGGATGAGACGCAACAGCACATTCTCCACATCCTCGCCGACATACCCGGCCTCGGTGATGGTCGTGGCATCCGAAATGCTGAACGGCACATCGAGAAGGCGAGCCAGCGTGCGGGCCAACAGCGTTTTTCCGCTGCCGGTCGGACCCATCATCAGCACATTGGTCTTGTCGATCTCGATGCCGTCATCGTCTTCCGTCTTCCCCTGCAGGCGCGATTTGACGCGCTTGTAGTGGTTATGAACGGCGACCGACAGCACCTTTTTGACGCGTTCCTGACCAATGACATATTCATCAAGCCCTGCCTTGATGTCATGCGGCTTCATCACCTCCAGCGCCTCCGCCGGAGAGGGTTTGGACTCGTCCGACTTCTCATCCGGACGCTGGATCACGGTGTTGCAGATGTCCACGCACTCGTCGCAGATGTTCAGACCGTCCGGCCCGGCGATCAGAGTTTTCACGGTATCTCGCGACCGGCCGCAGAATGAGCAGGTCGGCTCCTCAGGAGTTTTTTTCTTTCCTGCCATCGTTACGCCTTTGACGGAGCGGCAGCGAGAACGTCGTCCACCAAGCCGTATTTGGCAGCCTCTTCGGCTGACATGAAGAAATCGCGATCGGTATCCTTGGTCACCACTTTCAGGGACTTGCCCGTGTGTTTGGCCAAAATGCCGTTAAGATGCTCCTTCAGGCGGAGGATTTCCTGCGCCTGAATGTGGATATCGCTAGCGGTTCCCTGCGCCCCGCCCCAGGGCTGATGAATCATGATCCGCGCGCCGGGCAGCGCATGGCGCTTGCCTTTGGTTCCCGCCGTCAGCAGCACAGCGCCCATGCTGGCCGCCTGGCCAATGCAGTAGGTCACCACATCGCACTTCAGAAACTGCATGGTGTCATAGATGGCCAGACCCGCCGTGACGGATCCACCGGGGGAATTGATATAGACGCTCACATCCTTGGTGGCATCTTCGCTCTGCAAAAAGAGCAGCTGCGCGACAACCAGGTTGGCGAGATCGTCAGTGATCTCGGAACCGATGAAAATGATCCGCTCCTTCAGCAGGCGCGAATAGATGTCATAGGACCGCTCTCCGCGGCCGGTCTGCTCGACAACGATCGGAATGAGATAGGATTTTTCGTTGCTCATGCCGTCTCCTCTTTCTTCGGTTCATCTGTCTTTTCCGCGGCCTTCTTCGGGGCGGCCTTTTTCTTCGCCGGCTTTTCCTCGGCGGCGCCATCGCCGGAGAGTTCAGCGGCGGCCAGCATCAGATCGATGGTCTTGCTGGTGATCAGATCCTGACGGATACTGCTGCGCACTTCCTTCTCCTTGAGATTAGCCTTCTTCATCCATTCCTTGACCGAAGGGGAACCCGAGCGCATCGCATGCGCCTGGATCAGCGAGGTCACTTCCGCATCCGTTGCGTCGATCTTCTCTTCGTGGGCGATATTTTTCAACAAATAACGAAGTTTCACACGGTCTTTGGCCGAGGTCTTGGCCGATTCGGAGATCTTGGAGAGGTTCTCGCGGATTTCCGCCTCGGGAATGCCGCGTTTGGTGTTTTCCTGCACCATTTCATACACAATCCGCTGGGATTCGCTGTCGGTCTCGGACTCCGGCACATCAAATTTCGCAGCCTTGATCAGGGATTCAATCAACTGATTACGGCGGCGGGAGGTTTCCTGCCCTTCAGCTTCATTCTGTAGGAGCCCGCGGAACGTTTCACGCAGTTCCGCTTCATCCTTCACCTGCACGGACTTGAAAAAGTCCTCATCCATCGGCGGGAGGACCCGCTCGCGGACATTCTTCACCGTGGAAGCAAAGACGCCGGTCTTGCCGCGGAGTTCCTCAATCGGGGCCGTATCATCAAATTCAACGGAGATATCCTTGGCATCGCCAATCTTCATGCCGACCAGCTGCGGCCCAAAAGCCGGCAGGAAGGAATACTGCTCGTTGGCGATGACCCAGAAGTCGCTTCCGGTCGCCAGGCTCTTGGCCTTGTCCGATACGTCCGCCATCGGCTTGCCGTCCACCGTTGCCGTGTAATCCACAGCGACCATGTCGCCTTCTTTCACTGGGCGGGGATCTTTCAAATCCTCATATTTGCCGGTGCTTTCGCGATAGCGGTCTATGGCCTGTGTGATGGCGTCATCCGCAATCTCCACCTTCTTGGCTTCCACCTTGAGTCCCTTATAGACCGGCAGGTCGAATTCCGGGGCCACATCCAGCGTCAGCGAAAAGGAAAACGGCGCATCAGCGCGCAAGTCCGACTTCTGCAGATCCAGTTCGGTGACCGGATCAATCTTGTGCTCCTTCAGTGCCTCGCGGAAGCCTTTGGCCAGCAAATGCTCATCCAGGCCTTCCAAAATCTTCTTGTCGTACAGGCGACGGATCATGTCCAGCGGGGCTTTGCCGGGGCGAAAGCCTTTGACCGTGCCGTGCTTGGCATACATCGCCAGCGACTCGTCATATTCCTTCTGGATCTCCTCCGCGGAGAACTCCACTTTCAACAGTTTGCGGCAGGGCCCAGTATTTTCGAGCGTGATATTCATGGGGTCATTTCCTTTCAGGTCAAAATCGGTTTGAAATAGCGCGCCACCATACTCCCCCCCTTCCCCATGCGTCAAGTCGCACCCCTTCATAGGAAATAGACCCGAAAGCTCACCTGCGGGATAAATTTTCCTCCAAAGGGTCCTCTGAGCCCTGTTTATGGGGGTAAACAGGCCTGTTTCTCCCCATTCCTCTCTCTTCCCTTATGCTTTCAGGCTTGATTTCGGAGCCAAAACACCCCTAAATGTGCGCCCATTATGAAAAACACCTATTCAATCGCATTACTTCCCGGAGACGGGACCGGTCCTGAGGTCACCAACGAAGCCGTCAAGGTTCTCGACGCCGTGTCTCAGAAATTTGACTTCAAACTGGATTACACCAGCTATGACTTCGGCGCAGAACGCTATCTGAAGACGGGGGAAACCCTTCCGGATTCCGCCATCGAAGAGTTCAAGAAGCATGACTCCATGTTCCTCGGCGCCATCGGCCATCCCGATGTGAAGCCGGGCATCCTGGAAGTCGGCATCCTCCTGAAGGCCCGCTTTGCCCTGGACCAGTACATCAATCTGCGCCCCGTGAAGCTCTATCGCTCTCAGGACTGCCCCTTGAAGGACAAAGAACCCAAAGATGTCGATTTTGTCGTCATTCGTGAGAACTCCGGCGGCATCTACACCGGCATCGGCGGCGTGGCCATGAAGGGCACCGACATGGAAATCGCGACCCAGACCATGGTCTATGGTCGTCCTGTTGTGGACCGCTGCATGAAATATGCCTATGAGTACACCAAGCGCCGGAACCGCAAGAATATGCTCACCCTCGTGCACAAGTGCAACGTCCTAACCCACGTCGGCGACCTCTGGGTGCGTTCCCATAAGGAAATGGGCGACCGCGACTATCCGGAGATCAAGCAGGACTACAATCACGTCGATGCGGCCACCATGTGGTTCGTGAAGCAACCCGAGTGGTATGATGTCCTCGTGACCGCCAATCTGTTCGGCGACATCATCACCGATTTGGCGGCCATCGTTCAGGGTGGACTCGGAATCGCCGCTGGCGGCAACATCAACCCCGAAGGCGTGTCGATGTTCGAGCCGATGGGCGGCAGCGCTCCGAAGTATCAGGGCAAGAATGTCATCAACCCGATCGCCGCCGTCGGCGCCGCGGGCATGATGCTCGACACCATTGGCGAAACCGAAGCGGCTCTGGCCGTGGACAAGGCCATCACCGATGTGCTCAACAGCGGGCAGATCGAATCCCTCGCCGCCGGGCGCATGGGAATGGGTACCACGCAGGTTGGCGATGCGCTCGCCGCCGCGATCTGAACAGACAATCTAGTGCCATCGGGGCAAAGGGCCCCACAGATGAAGCCTCTATGCCCCTCGGGGCTATGAGGCTTTACGGCACACCGTAAGCAAGGAAGAGGAAAGACAATGAAAAAGTATAACGTATGTATGGTTGGTATTGGCGCCGTCGGAACCGAAATCGTCCGCCTCCTGCGCAAACGGAATTTCCCGATTGAAAAATTTACTGTCTTCGCCACCCGCGAACGCACGGAAATGATTGATGACCTCCCGGTCGACGTGAAGGTCGCCACCGGACCGGAATCTTTTAAGGATTATGATTTTGCCTTCTTTGCCGGAACCGAAGGGGCCAAGGGCGCCTCCAAGACCCTCGGCTGGGGCGCCGCCGAAGCCGGCTGCATCGTTGTGGATAACGGCGACGACTTCCGTATGGACCCCCGTGTGCCGCTCGTCATTCCGGAAGTGAACCCGGAAGCGCTGAAGGACCATCAGAACTTCATCGCGAACCCGAACTGCTCGACCGCCATCGCGCTCATGCCGCTGGCCCCCCTGCACCGCGAATTCGGGATCAAGCGCATCGTCTGCTGCACCTACCAGGCCGTCTCCGGTTCCGGCAATGCCGCTATCGCCGAACTCGACAAGCAGGTTCGCGCCTGGGTTGCCGGTGAGCCGATCGTCACGGAAGTCTATCCTGCACAAATCGCGTTCAATGTCGTCGCGCAGATCGGCTCCGAAGCCAATGACCTGCCCGGCTACACCAGCGAAGAAGCCAAACTCGGCCGCGAAAGCCGCAAGATCCTCAGCGATGAGTCCATCAAGGCCGTTTCCACCTGCGTTCGCGTACCGGTCTTCAACGGCCACAGCGAAGCTATCCACGTGGAATTCAACAACCCGGTCACCCCGGAACGTGCCCGCGAAGTGTTGGCTGCCGCCCCGGGCGTGCAGGTTGTGGACGATCTGGCCAACTCCGTCTTCCCGACCCCCCTCGCCTCCTCGGGCATCTATGACTGCCTCGTCGGCCGCATCCGCGCGGATGACACCGTCGAAAATGGCCTCTCACTATTTGTTGCCGGCGATAATATCTGGAAGGGGGCCGCTCAGAACGCCGTCCAGATCGCCGAGAAGATCATCGAAATGGGTCTCCGCTAGACGGATTGGGGCGCTTGCGCCCCTCCCCTCACCCCCGATTCGGCTCCGGCCGATCGGGGGTTTTTGTATCCGGCCAGCAAGCGCGCAAATTTTCTTCTTTCGCTTATGTGCATATGCACATAAGCTAATATATATGAAGCACGAGAAAGCCAAAGCGAATGCCGATATTCTAAAAGCGCTGGGACACCCTATTCGCGTCCAGATTCTGGACGCACTCAGCCATGGGGACCGGTGTGTAAACGAATTGCGCGTCCTGACTCCGGTTTGCCAGCCAACCCTCTCCCGCCATCTGGCCTGGCTCAAGCGGGTGGGACTGGTTAGCGAGCGTCGGGCTGGCCCACGTGTAATCCATCACCTCGCCTGTCCCGGAATCCTACAGGCTATCGCCTCCTCTGAAGTCGTCCTCCAGACCTTAAAGCGAAGACACCAACGATCCATCTGAACGGCATTTCCCCCTCTCCCCGTTTGTTTTCCATGGTATGGAAACCATTTTCGAAATTTGTCCATGGTATGGAAATAATGTTTCCATCGTGTGGAAAACCGACCGTTTGACGGCCGCCCGCAGTTGAATGCAATGAGCGGCAGGCCGGACATATTGCAGGAAAAGTGCGTTCCTCCGCTTGATTTCCTGCGCAAGGAGCCTATGATTCCCCCCTCTCGCCGATTCGGGCGAAAAGACAACCGTGCATTTGAAGGAAGTAAGATGAAAATCGTATTGGCATATTCGGGCGGATTAGACACCTCCGTCATTCTCCAGTGGCTCAAAGAGAAGTATCAGGCAGAGATCATCGCGTTTGCGGCGGATGTCGGCCAGGGCGAAGAATTGACCGGCCTGCGCGAAAAGGCGCTGGCGACCGGAGCAAGCAAGGTCTATATCGATGACCTGTGCGCAGAATTCGCCAAAGATTTCATCTATCCGATGTTGCGCGGCGATGCCCTCTATGAAGGTCAGTATCTGCTGGGCACCTCCATTGCCCGCCCCCTGATTTCCAAACGCATGGTCGATATTGCGCGCAAAGAAGGTGCCGATGCCATCGCTCATGGCGCCACCGGTAAGGGCAATGACCAGATTCGCTTTGAACTGACGGCGGCGGCCCTGAATCCTGATTTGAAGGTCATCGCCCCGTGGCGCATGGAAGAGTTCCGGAACGAATTCCCGGGGCGAACCGAAATGATTGCCTACTGCGCCAAACACAACATCGATGTGCAGGCCTCCACGAAGAAGCCCTATTCCATGGACCGCAATCTGCTGCACATCTCCTATGAAGCGGGCGTGCTGGAAGATCCCTGGTTCGATGCCTTCGCGCCAGAGAACAAGGAGATGTTCCTCCTGACCACCGACCCCGAAGATGCGCCGGACACCCCGGAAATCGTGACCCTCGACTATGTTCGCGGCGATTGCGTAGCGGTGAACGGCGAAGCAAAATCCCCGCTGGACGTCATGCTGCAGCTAAACGAAATCGCTGGCCGCAACGGCGTCGGCCGGGTGGATATGGTCGAAAACCGCTTTGTCGGCATGAAGAGCCGCGGTGTCTATGAGACCCCCGCCGGCACCGTCCTTCAGTTTGCCCATCGTCAGATGGAATCCATCACGATGGATCGCGAGACCATGCACCTGCGGGATGGACTGATCCCCCGCTATGCGGAAATGGTCTATAACGGCTTCTGGTATGCCGATGAACGCCTCGCTCTGCAGGCGCTGATCGAAGAAACCCAGAAGAATGTCACCGGAACCGTGCGGGTCAAGCTCTACAAGGGCGGGCTCTATGTGACCGGCCGCAAGAGCCCTGTTTCGCTCTACAACCCGCAGATCGCGACGATGGATGCCGACCCAACGCAGGCCTATGACCAGGATGACGCCACCGGCTTCATCCACCTCAACGCCCTGCGACTGAAGGTCAATGCCCAGGTTCACGGGAAGGAAACGCTTTAACATAACCCACGTTTGGGGATTCCAGGCCTGAAGTGCCTTTGCTACGATTCCCCACCAAATCAATACAAGGAGTAAACAAAATGAAAATTCTTATTGCTGACAAAATGTCACAATCCGCCATTTCCGATCTCGAGACCCTCGGCCACACCGTGGTCTCCAACCCGGACCTCAAGGCAGAAGGCCTTCCGGCTGCCATTGGCGACGCTGAAGTCCTGATCGTCCGTTCCACAAAGGTCATCGCCGAAACCATAGAAACCGGCAAAAGCCTGTCCTTGATCATCCGCGCAGGCGCAGGCGTCAACACGATCGACCTCGCCAAGGCCTCCGAATACGGAATCCACGTCACCAACTGCCCCGGCAAGAATACCGAAGCCGTCGCGGAATTGGCCATCGGCCTGCTGATCGCCGCCGACCGCCGCATCGCCAATGCCACCGCCGACCTGCGCAGCGGCAAATGGCGCAAGAAAGAATATGGCAAATCCGCCGGGCTGAAGGGTCGCACCCTCGGCATCATCGGTGTCGGATCCATCGGCAAAGCCGTCATCCGCCGCGCCCAGGCGCTGGAAATGAATGTGATCGGCTGGTCCCGCTCTCTCACAGAAGAAAGCGCCGCCACTCTGGGAATCGGCTTCTGTGCCTCCCCGGCCGATGTGGCCAAGGCCGCCGATGCCATCAGCCTGCATCTCGCCTCCAAGCCGGAAACCAAGGGCATGATCAATGCTGAATTCCTCGGCGCGCTGAAAGACGGCGCGATCGTCGTGAACACCGCCCGGGGTGAAATCGTCGACTGGGCCGCCGTGAAGGACGCTGTAGCCGCCAAGGGCCTGCGCGTGGCTTCCGATGTGTTTGCTCCCGAGCCCGCCGGTGGCGAAGCCGCCTTCGAAGCCACGGACATCGCAGACTGTCTCGTGGCCTGCACCCCGCATGTGGGCGCCTCCACCGATCAGGCTGCTGAAGCCGTTGCCTCGGAAGCCGTCGCCATCGTCAAGGCCTTCCAGGAAACCGGTACGCCTCTGAATGTGGTCAACATCCGCAAGAAGACCTCGGCCATCATCAATCTGGTCGTCCGTCACTTCAACAAGGTCGGCGTGATTGCCGCGGTGCTGGATATCCTCCGCGGCGCCAACATCAACATCGAAGAAATGGAAAACCTGATTTTCGAAGGCGGCCTCGCCGCCTGCTGCACGCTGAAACTCGACAACAAGCCCGACGAAACCATCGTGGCGCAGGTCCAGGCCTGCGACAATGTGGTCTCCGCCGCGCTGAAATAACCCCCCCCCTAACAGAACGCCTCGACTATGAATCGATTCCTCCTCCCTCTCCTCGGCCTTGCGTGCTGGCTTTCCGCCGGCACCGTTCAGGCCGCTCTGTCTGACCCCGCCCAGATTCAGACCGAGGCGTATGTAAACCTTGTCCAGGCCGACCAAGGGCTCGATGCCGGTCGCCTGGATGAGGCCCTTTCTCTCTATCAGGCCGCGCGTGGCTACTATCAGCAGCTTGCGCAGGACTTCCCCAGCTGGGAACCGCGGATTGTCCAGTACCGCAAAACCTATTGCGACAACCAGCTCATGGATATCGAGCGCCGCATGAACGGCGATATGCCTGTCGATGCACCGGAACTGGCGCCCCTCCCCATCCCGAAACCGGCTCCGCAACCCGAACCGGTTGTGGTCGTTGAGCCGGAACCCTCGCGGGATGCCCGCGAGCGCTCGGTCGAAGTCGACTATCTCAAGAGCCGCATCAACAGTCTGGAATCGCAGCTGAGCGAGATGGACGTCATCCAGAGCGAGGTTGACACGCTCAACTCCGAGCATGCCAAACTGCTTGAAGATCTCGAGGCCGCCCGTCAACAGCTTGCGGACCAGGCCGACACCGAGAGGACTGCCTTGAGCAGCCTCCGCGCGGAACTCGCAGCCAAGGAGGAGACCCTCCAATCCCTCCAGCGGGATGTGGAAGCCAAAAAACAGCTGGATCAGGTCCTTAACGACATGGAAGCCAAGGTCAATGAACTGCGCAGTGACAACGCGCTCCTGAAGAAGGAAATCCAGACGCTGGATGCGGAACTCGATGCCACCGAAAACCGGGCGAGCAAGGCGGAGAAATCCGCAGACAAAGCCCGGCAAGCCACCGAAAAGGCCGAAGCCCAACTGAAAGACAGCGGCGACTTCGCCAAACAGCTCAAGAAGGCCGATGCCCAGCTGATAAAATCCGAACTGCGCGTGACGCAGTTGGAGAAGAGCGACACCAAGCTCAAGGATGTCGAAACCCGGGCCAAGAAAGCGGAAAAAGAACTCAGCCAAGCGCGGAGCGATCTCGCCGATGCCGAAAAAGAGCTCTCCGCAGCCAAGCAGAAACCCAGTACCCAACAGACGGACCGCAGCAAAGAAAAGACGGAGCCTAAGGCCAAACCGGTTGACAAAAAGAAGGCCGAATCCAAGGCGAAGCCGAAGAAGGCTGAACAATCTCCGGTCTCGGAGCCCTTCATGGCGACCGTCCCGCCCAAATCCATCCCTCGCGGCACCGCCCCGGCCGACTATGTTCGCCAGCTCCTGCAGGCAGGCGAGAATGACACCGCCCTGGCCACCGTCCAGCAGGCGCGTCGCTCCCAGCCCGCCGACATGAATCTCATCCTGATTGAAGGCATCTCCCTCATCCGCCTGCAGCGCTATGAGGAAGCCGCCACGATGATGATCGATCTGGCCAAGAACAATCCCCGCAATGCGGAAGTGCACGCCACCCTGGGCGCCGCCATGATGGGCGCCGGTTTCTATGACGAAGCCCGCGAGACCCTCCTGATGGCCGCAAAGCTCGACAAGAATCTGCCGGAGTGCCAATACAATCTGGCGCAGCTCTATGCCTTCATCGATCCCATCAGCATCAAGAAGGCCCGCAAGTATTATAAACTGGCCCTCGACCTCGGCCTTCCGCCTAACACCCATCTGGAGAAGGCGTTGAAATAGATGGCTGGCATTTCCCGGCCGCCGCGCGTTCTTCTGGAACCGCGGCGGCTTTTTTGTGGCCCGGCGGTGTCCCGCCTACTTCATGCTGATGAAGACCACCGACAGGATAGCCAAGGCAATGGCGGCCATGCGCATCGGCGTCAGCTTCTCGTGATAGAAAATGCGCGACAACAGAATCGGGATGAGAATCGAGCTGCTGAAGATGGCCTGAGATAAGGAGATCGGGCCGCTGCCGAACGCCTGCAGCACGAGGAAGTAGCCCACAAAGTTCAGCAGGCCGATGCTGGCTCCATAGAGAAGCATGGGACCATTCAACAGCTGGGGCAGCCACTTCAACCCGCGCTGCTTCACACTTTGTTTTCCAAAGGTGAAGAAAAAGACCAGCGCATAGGATACACAGATATAGGCCAGACGGTTGGAGGGGGATTCTGCCAGCAGCTTGCCAACCGTCATCGACAGCGCCGTAAAGATGGCACTGCCCACGGCAAACAGCACGCCCAGCAGAATGACCCGGTCGCCGGATGATTTGAAATGATGCCGCTGTTCCAGGGTGATCATCACCAGGACCCCGATCCCCATGACCATCCCCACAATCTGCATGGGCCGTGGGGCCTCATGGAAAAACAGGAAGCCCACCAGCATCACCAGCACGGTATTCAGGCGATTCAAGGGAAATACAATCGCAGCGGGCGCATTCTTCAGCGCGCCGAATTTGGCCAAACTGCCCAGAGCGAAAAATATCCCGTTGAAGACGGCATAGGTCAGCACCGGGCGGGTGAAAGTGGTCAGCGGGTCTGCGGTCGTGAACACCAGCGTTCCGAAGGCCAGCACCGACACGGTCAAGCCTACGATATTGACGAGAAGGTCGGCTTTGTAGCCTTTTTCAGCCGCCACCTTGAACAGGAAGTTGAGCACTCCGTAGAGAAGCGTGCCCGCCAGCGAATAAATCATCCAGGATTCCATCCCCGTGGGTCTATCACCGTCCTGCACTCCCGGGCAAGGCCCGAATCCTTTTTCGCTTTGTCCCCGCCCCTTGCACCCGCTACACTCGCCCCACTATGAAAATTGCTACATACAACTGCAACTCCGTCCGCACCCGTCTCGATGCCATTCTCGGCTGGCTCTCCGAGCACAACCCCGATTATCTCTGCCTGCAGGAAACCAAGGCTCAGGATGAAGACTTTCCCCTCGACCCCTTCCGCATGGCCGGATGGGAGGTCGCCTTCAAAGGGCAGAAGTCCTACAACGGCGTCGCCATCGTCTCGAAAAAGCCCGCCACGGAAGTCAGTTTCGGCCTCGACACGGAACCCGCTGATGCCCCCCGCCTGATCCATGCGCAATACGGCAAACTGCACATTGTGAACACCTATATCCCTCAGGGCCGCGAACTGGATCATGAGATGTATGCCTACAAGCTCGACTGGTTCGCCCGGCTGAAGACCTATTTCGAAGCCCGTTTCACACCAAAGATCCCTGTCCTCTGGTGCGGCGATATCAATGTGGCACGGCACCCCATTGATGTGACCAACCCTCAGACTAAAAAGAAGCACGTCTGCTTCCATCAGGATGTACGCGATGCCTTTGAAGACACGCTGTCTTTCGGATTCACCGATGTCTTCCGCGAAAAAAACCCCGAGCTGGTGGACTACTCCTTCTATGATTACCGCACCCCGTTCAACCCCGAGCAGAAACGCGGCTGGCGCATCGACTACATCCTCGCCACCCCGCCCCTCGCAAAGAAGTGCACGGGATCGGGCATTGATATCTTTCCCCGAACTCAGCCCAAACCCTCCGACCACACGCCCCTTTTCGCAGATTTTAACGTTTGAACCTGACGCTTCCATCTGCAACCCGGCATATTCTGGACGTCCTCAAGAAGAATGGACATGAGGTCTTTCTGGTCGGCGGATGCGTCCGGGACCTGCTGCTGAAGCGTACGCCCAAAGATTACGATATCGCGACGAGCGCGCTCCCGGATCAAATCGAAGCCCTCTTTCCCAGGACGCTGGATATCGGCAAGGCCTTCGGCATCATTGCCGTGGTCACTACAACCGGAGAAAAGCCGGTGGAGGTGGCCACATATCGCGCCGACGCCCCTTATGCCGATGGTCGACATCCCGAAGGGGTCACCTTCACCCATGCGAGGGAAGACGCGCTCCGCCGCGATTTTACGATCAACGCCCTCTTCCTGGACCCGGACAACGGAGAGATCCTTGATTTTGTTGAAGGTCGTGCCGACCTCGACGCCCAGCTCATCCGCGCCATCGGTGATCCCAAGGTGCGGTTTGCAGAAGATCACCTGCGCATGCTGCGCGCGGTCCGCTTCGCCTCCACCCTAGGCTTTACGGTTGAGCCGGAGACGTTTGCGGCCATCCAAGATCTTGCCCCGCAGATTAAGCGGATCAGTGCCGAACGCATCCGCGATGAACTGTTCCGGCTGCTGACCGAATCGAAGAAGGCCGGCGAAGCCCTGCAACTGCTGCAGGAATCCGGCCTGCTGAAAGAGATCCTTCCTGAAATCGATGTGATGATCGGTGTGGAACAGCCCCCCGAGTTCCACCCTGAAGGGGATGTCTTCATCCATACCCGCCTGATGCTGGATGGACTGCCCGACAACCCCTCGCTGGAGCTGGCGCTGTCCGTCCTGTTTCACGATGTCGGCAAGCCGCCCACGGCCAATTTGATCACACTACCGGATGGCACACCGCGCTGGCGCTTTGAGTGTCACGCCTCCGTCGGCGCCGACATGACCCGCGAAATTCTGAACCGTCTCCGTGCCCCGAATGCGCTGATCGATGAAGTCTGCACGGTCATCGGCAACCACATGCGCCTCGCAGATGCGCCCAAGATGCGGAAAGCGAAACTCCGGCGGCTCATCGGTGCGCCAACTTTTGAAAATGATTTGGCGCTCCACCGCCTCGACTGCCTCTCGTCGCATTCGCTGCTGACCATCTATGATTTCCTGCTGGAGGCCCGCGAGGAGTTTGCCGCAGAGCCCGTTTTGCCAACACCGCTGGTCACAGGACGCGATCTAATCGATCAGGGGCACAAACCCGGCCCTGAGTTCTCGAAGATGCTTCAGGCCCTCTACGACCGGCAGCTCGAAGGCGACACAGACAAAGAAGCGCTCCTCTCCACTCTTCCGCCTCCATAAGGCTGAGGACAAGATTCCCACAACGAATCTCGCGAAAAGGCGCGAAAGAAGAAAACCGCCGAAGACGCCCCTCACACGAAGTCACGAAGGAAAGAGTTCAAGAGTGGGCTTCGCCGCCGGAAAAATCAGGATTGGATGGCTTTCCCTCCCCTTTTCGCTGAATTCATGTTTTTCTTAGTGAAAACCCGTAATTTGAGTCCAAAACAGGTCTAAAACAGGCCTTGGGGGAGATATTTGGCGAGCAAATCGCCCAAAAATTCGGCGCGCCAGCCTTGCAGCAGGGCATAATCTTCGGGTTTAGCCGCGGCCCCCTCCTGGAGGAGCTTCGCCAACTCTTTCCGACTGCAGACGAGAGCCGGATCGATTTTCTTTTCCTCGGCCTTGGTTGCGATGTCCTTCAGCGCGGCATCGACGGACTTCTTGAGCTCCGAATCGCGGCTGGGCTGGAAGAACAGCGGCGGCCAATCGGCTTCCGGGAGCGCCAGCGCTTCCTGGACAACCTTGACCAGGTCTTCCCCATTCCGTTTCGCGGTCTCGGGACCGAGTCGTTTGATTTGCGACAGCTCATCCAGATTCTGCGGCAGCTGAGCGGCAATCAGAGCCAAGTCCTTATCATCCAGCAGCCAGCGACGGGGAAGATCAGCCGTCCGGGCTTTCTCTTCCCGCCAGGCGGCCAGTGCGCGCAGCGCGGCAAGATTCTTTTGCGGAAGCGGCTGAGAAATGCGGAGCTTCAGGTACATTTCGTCAGAGGCCTTCTCTTCATAGAGCGCCGAGGCATCGAGGGCGGACAGCGCCTCATTCAGCCAAGCTTCCACGCCGGCCTCTTTCGCCCGCTCGCGGATCAATTCCATGACTTTCGGCAGGTAGCGCACATCGTCAGCGGCATATTCCAATTCGTCCGGTGACAGGGGGCGGGCAATCCAGTTCGCACGGGTATGGGCCTTGGCCAGCTGCACGCCGACCAGTTCCACCAACAGGTTGGCCAGTGAAAGCGTTGAGAGCAACCCGGCAAAGCCGGCTGCCATACGGGTATCAAAGATGTTGTGGGTCGTGGCGCCGGTGGCGCGACGCATGATCATCAGATCCTGCGGGGCATCGTGCAGAATTTTGACGATCCCGGGGTTTTCCAGCACGGCACCGAGAGGCGTCAGATCCTGAATCGCAACGGGATCAATCAGATAGCTGGATCCATCGGTCAGGCCGATCTGGACGAGGCCGAGGCGCGCATAGTAGGTGCGATCCCATACGAATTCGGTGTCGAGGGCGATACAGGACTCGGTCTGCAGGCGCTCGATCATCTGCTGCAGGGCGGCGGGCGATTCAATCATCTGAAAGGGTGTTGTCATAGCGGCAAACTCTATCAGAGCGCAGCCGATGCCACAACCCGCGACACCCGGGGTCGGCCATCCGCTCCCCCGTTTTCCTGCTTTTCGGATATTCTGGCCGATGCTACAGTCGCGCCCAACTTTGTGACGGTATTGTGAACCCCTGAACTGGATTCAATTATGACGAAAAAAATGCTCCTTTCTGCCAATGAAGCGGTCGCCTGGGCCGCCTATCGCAGCGGCTGTCGCGTTGCGGCCGCCTATCCCGGCACCCCCTCCACCGAGATCATGGAAAATGTCGCCAAATTTGACGGTGCCATCAACTGTGAGTGGTCTGTGAATGAAAAGGTCGCCATGGAAGTGGGCGTCGGCTCCTCCCTGGCCGGTGTCCGGACCCTGGTGGCCATGAAGCATGTGGGCCTGAATGTGGCGATGGACCCCTTGATGACGTTCACGAATGTCGGCGCGATCGGCGGCATGGTGATTGTGAATGCCGATGATCCCAGCATGCACTCCTCGCAGAATGAGCAGGACAACCGGTCCCTGGCCAAATTCGCCCGCTGCCTGCTGCTCGAGGCCGCGGATTCCCAGGAGGCCTTTGACATGGTGAGTGCCGGCTTCAAGCTGAGCGAAGAGTTCCAGGTGCCGGTAATTGTGCGCCTAACGACACGAACCTCCCACACCTCCACGATTGTGGATATCGGCTCCGAGGAGCAAGGCGAAGCCGATGCCATCCCCTATGTGAAGAATGTCCAGCGCAACGTCGCCGTGCCGGCGTTCGGCCGCCTGATGCGCTACAGCGTAGAAAAGCGCTCGGCCGCCCTGCGCGAACTGTCCGAGACCTCGGAATTCAATCGCGCCGAACCGGGCCAGACGGATCTGGGCATTGTGGCCTCCGGGATGGCCTATCAGCATGCCAAGGAAGTCTTCCCTGAGTATTCCATCTTCAAGGTAGGACTGTCCTATCCCCCGCCTATCGAAAAAATCCGAGCCTTTGCGGCGGACGTGAAGAAACTGGTCTGCGTTGAGGAATCCGACCCGGTCATCGCCGACCAACTCCGTGCTGCTGGAATCGATGTGTTTGAACCCGAAACTGAACTCCGAATGATGGAGCTGAACCCCACACGGCTGGCGGCTCTCCGCGCCGAACTGCTGGGCACACCGGCACCGGCACTGGCCCATACCCCGGAAGAAGGCATCCCCACCCGGCCCCCGGTCCTCTGCTCGGGTTGCACGCATCGCGGTCCTTTTCATATTCTCTCCAAGCTGAAGGCAACGGTCTGCGGCGATATCGGCTGCTACACGCTCGGAGCCTTCCCGCCGCTGAACTCCATGGACACCTGCATCTGCATGGGCGCTTCCATCGGAACGGCCTTCGGCATGCGCAAGGCGGGACACCCCAACAAGCGCATCGCAGCGGTCCTGGGCGATTCCACCTTTTTCCATTCCGGCATGACCGGCCTGCTGGATGTGGCCTATAACAAGGGCGCCATCACGATTGTTGTCATGGATAACCGGATCACCGCGATGACCGGACATCAGCACAATCCCGGCACCGGTAACACGCTGCTGGGTGAGATTTCCACCAAGGTCAAAGTGGCAGATGTGGCACGTTCCTTCGGCATCAGCCGCGTACACGAACTGGAACCCTATGACCTGGAAAAGATGGAGCAGGTCTTCAAGGAGTGCCTTGACTGCGACGAAACCGCTGTGATTGTGGTCAAGGGGCCCTGTGTCCTGCATGAAAAATGGGCCGGCAAATTCATCAATGAAGTCGACCCAGACAAGTGCAAGGCCTGCGGCGCGTGTTTCCGCATCGGCTGCCCGACCATTGTTCGCGGTGAAGCGACCCCGGACGGCAAACGCTTCAAGGCGTTTATCGACCCTCAATTCTGTACCGGGTGCAACCTCTGCGCGCAGGTTTGCCCGTTCGACGCCATCTCCCCCGTGAAATAACTGGAAGGAAACCCCATGACCACCTCCAATTCTAACGAATCCCTCTTCAATATTTCTCTTGTTGGCGTCGGCGGACAAGGCATTCTGCTGACCTCTGATATCCTGGCGCGCGCCGCCATGCATGCCGGTCACGATGTAAAGAAGTCCGAAATCCACGGCATGTCCCAACGCGGCGGATCGGTGATCAGCCAAGTGCGTTTTGGCCCCAAGGTCTTTTCGCCGATCATTCCGGATGGCGCCTCCGATCTCCTCGTTTCGTTCGAGAGGATGGAAGCCCTTCGCTGGGTGCATCTGGCCAAGCCCGAGGCCAAAATCCTGGTCAACGACATGGATCGGATTCCCATCACGGTGTCGAGCGGACTGCAGCCAGCCGCAGAAAATGTATCGGAGCGCTTAGCCGCAACCCCCGGCCTACTGCTGGTGGATGCGAATCCGCTGGCAAAAAAGGCCGGCAACCTGCGCACAGCCAACCTGGTGATGGCCGGAGCCCTCTCCACTCTCGTGCCATTCGAGGGAGAGAACTGGATTGCCGCCATCAAGGGCCGTGTCCCCGCCAAATGGCTCGACGTGAACCTGAAGGCCTTCGAACTCGGACGCGATGCGTTGAAATAAACGGTTTCAGAGCACGGGTGCCTCTGGCGCAGTTCCGCTCCGGCGGGACTGCGCTTTCGTTTGCAGCCGGTTCTTCCCGTCTTGACCCGTCCGTTTTTTGGCGTACCCTCGGAGATGGAGGCACCGACCTATGAGCTATTACTTTACGAAGAAGACGGCGCTGGGATTTGACGAGGCCATTGCCAAGGTTCGGGAAGAACTGGACAAGGAGGGCTTCGGGGTTCTCACCCATGTGGATATTCAGGCCGCCTTTAAGAAAACCATTGGGGCTGACTTCCGACGTTATCAGATTCTCGGGGCCTGTAATCCAACATTTGCCCTTCAAGCTCTTCAAACCGAAAGTTGGATCGGAACCATGCTTCCCTGCAATGTCATTGTGCAAGAGCACGAGGATGGTCAGGTTGAAGTCTCCGCCATCAATCCGCTGGAAAGCATGAAGGCCGTGGCGAACCCAGATCTGTGGCATATCGGCGGCGAGGTGGCGGAGAAACTGCAGCGCGTCATCGACCAGATTTAAACACATTCACAGGGCTGGACAAGCCCACCGGGGTGCTGTAGGGTGCGTCTTCCGTTGCCCGAAAGGCGCAATGAGCCTCCCCCCATTTATTGCAGGGCTCGAAGGGGTGGCCGTGTTCAACTATTGTTTCCAGCGCTTCCCTGCGCGCCGGGCGCAGTGGTCAGGCAGCCCGTTGGCGCTGCAAACGGCCACCGTTTGTCGTTTGCCACCGGAGATTCCCCCCATGCCTTTTCATACCATAGACCTAAACCCTCAGCTCCAGAAAAATATTCAGGATCAGGGCTACACCGTATCCACCCCCATCCAGAAGAAAGCCATTCCGCCCATTCTCGAGGGACGCGATGTCGTTGGCCTGGCCCAGACCGGCACGGGTAAAACCGCGGCCTTCATCCTGCCGGTGCTCGAGCGCCTGATGAACGGCCCCCGACACAAGCTGCGTACGCTGATTGTCGGCCCCACCCGTGAGCTGGCAGAGCAGACCAAGGACGTCTTCAATAAGCTGGGCGATCGAACCCGCCTACGCTGCGTCACCATTTACGGTGGCGTGGGCGCCAGCCCGCAAATACAGGGTGTCCGCCGAGGCGCCGAGCTGGCGATTGCCTGTCCCGGACGCCTGCTGGATCTGCTGGGCCAGGGAAAGTTCAACTTGAATGACGTGGAAGTGCTGGTCCTGGACGAAGCCGACCGCATGTTCGACATGGGTTTCCTTCCCGATATCCGCAAGATTCTGCACCGCATGCCTGCCAAGCGCCAGATCCTGCTGTTCTCCGCCACAATGCCGAATGAACTGCGCTATCTGATCGATGAGATCCTGCACAAACCGGTGATTGTCCAGATCGCCCATTCCAAGCCGGCGGAAACCGTAGATCACGCACTCTATCCCGTAAACCAGACCAGCAAAACCAATATGCTTCAGACCATTCTGGGACAAATCGACAACCGTTCTGTGCTGGTGTTCACCCGCACCAAACATCGCGCCAAACGTCTCGCTGTACAACTGGTCACGGCGGGCTATCGCGCCACAAGCCTGCAGGGGAACCTCTCGCAGCGCCAGCGACAGAATGCACTGGACCGCTTCAAATCCGGTGAAATCCAAGTCCTGGTGGCCACCGATCTGGCCGCCCGCGGCATCGATGTCTCTGACATCTCCCATGTCATCAATTTTGATATGCCCGCCACCGTGGATGACTACACCCATCGCATCGGTCGGACCGGGCGGGCCGCCAAGACCGGCGATGCCTTCACCTTCATGACGCACGATGACGAAAGTACCGTGCGCGCCATTGAGCGCGTGCTGAAGTTCAAGATTGAACGGCGCAAAATTGACGGCTTCACCTATGTGGCGAAATCGGAGCCCAAAGCGGTGCGGCAACCACGGCCGTCCCGCGGGACCCGGGCCAAAGCAGGCGGAAAGCCCGCCGTAAAACCGGCCCAGCGGCCGGCTGGCGGACGGGGTGCTGCCGGCGGTCACCGGGCCAAGCCGGGCGGTCGGAATTCAGGCGGCGGGACCCGCTCCTTCGGTTCCCCCACTGGACCCAAGCGCCGTTCCTCCCGCTAGATCATTTGCCTGCGCGGTCGCCGTATAGAACGAAGGCCGCGGAGGCGTACCAGGTGTCGCCGATGTCCGACTCCCACACGGTCGTGTCGTCTAGGCTGAACTCATACTGCCGATTGACATCCATGCCGCCGGAAATCCGAAGCCAGCAGAGTTTCCAAAGACGATGCTCCACCCCCAGCCCCACGCGCCAGCTCTCGGTCTGGAAAACCATTTCTTCTTCCTCTTCATCGAATACGCTCCACTGATTGCCCGCGGGCATCGCCAGAGCAAACAGGCCCCAGTCGCGGGAGGCCGTCCAATAGAGGGTCGGAGCCGGCAGCACCAGCCGCATCTCCAGGTCTGGACGAATGGCCCAGATCACTCCGCCGACCGGATACCACCGGTTCCGCCCAAACGCGGTGTCATAGGCCACGCCGACATTCAGACGAACGGTTTCGCCCACCGGAATTTCCACGGCCGAATGGAATACCAGTTTCCCTCCCACCGAATGGCCCGAGTGCAGATCACTGTTCCATACCGGCATCAGGCTGATGAAGCCGCTCCAGCCCTCACCCTTCGGGCGGGAAAGCAGCAGCGGAATGCCCAGACTCATCAGATCCTCGGATTCGCTCCCGCGGAATCCATCAAACTCAAAGCGGGTCCAGGCCACGCCTCCGCCCGCCGCAAATTGAACCGACCCAAAATCTTTTTGCCCAAACGGCATCCACAGGGAGGTTTTCAGCATGCTCACCTCACCCGAGGTATCCTCCTCGGAAGGATCGGATACATGCACCCGCCCGGTTGCCACAAATGACAGAGCTCCCGCCTCATCGCCCACACAGCGGGATTGCGCGACGGCGGAAACACTCAGCAGACCCGTCAGGAGTCCGAGGAGTCCCGCACACATCCCCTTGTTATTCAGAAGCAACGTCATACGACTGATATTGTGCAGGAAGGAGATCGCCGGGGCAAGACCGGCCCGCGGTGAAACCGCGGGTCCACGACCGAAACCGGGAGGGGGGAGAGAAAGTGGGCCCTGCAGGACTTGAACCTGCGACCAAAAGATTATGAGTCTTCCGCTCTGACCAACTGAGCTAAGGGCCCGTCCAACTCGCTTCGGAGTGTGCCGTCGAAAGCGCTGAAAAACAAGCCTTTCCCGCCGTCAGAAGTCAAATTTCGTCCCGCCGACGATACATTGCCCTTGACGACAAACGGCAGTCGCGTATGATGCCGACTCGTTTGTATAGAAGTAAGGAATCTCGATGAAAACTGCCCTTTTGGAAAAAGTTGAACAAAGCCAGCTCAAGGAAACCCCTCCCGAATTCGATGTGGGTGATTCCGTGCGCGTCCATGTGAAGATCAAAGAAGGCGAAAAAGAGCGCGTGCAGGTCTATGCCGGTATCGTGATCGCCCGTGATGGCGGCAGCTCCAATGAGACCTTCACCGTCCGCCGTATTTCCTATGGCGAAGGCGTCGAACGTGTATTCCCGGTCCATTCCCCCTACGTGACGAAGGTGGAAGTGGAACGCAGTGCGACCATCCGTCGTGCGAAGCTGTATTACCTCCGCGAACTCACCGGCAAAAAAGGCCGCCTGAAAGAGCGCCGCAGGTAGAGACCAGCCTGTGTCCTTGCTCCTACATGAGCAGGAAGTCTGGAACAGCGGCGCCACGCGCGTCGCAGGGGTCGACGAAGCTGGTCGCGGACCGCTCGCCGGCCCTGTTGTTTCTTCAGCCGTTGTCTTTGAGAAAACCTTTCTGAAAGCCGAAGCGAACGAGTCCCTCGACGGGCTGACCGATTCGAAAAAACTCTCCGCCAAACGCCGGGAGTTTTTTTATGCCCTTCTCATGGAGTGCCCCCATGCACAAATCGGCATCGGAAGCGCCTCCGTCGAGGAAATCGATTCCATTAATATTTTGCGGGCCACCCATCTGGGCATGCGCCGGGCGCTGGAAGCCCTGCCCTCCCTGCCGGAGCTGGCTCTGGTGGATGGACTCCCTGTGAAGGGCCTGCCCGTACCGCATCAGGCCATTGTCCGCGGCGATGCAGCCAGCCTCTCCATTGCCGCCGCCAGCGTCATCGCCAAGGTAACGCGCGACCGCCTGATGGTGGAGATGGCGGCCACCTATCCCGGCTATGGATTCGAACGCCACAAAGGATATGGCACACAGATCCATATGGAGGCCCTGCAGCGGCTGGGCCCCTGTCCCATTCATCGCAAAAGCTTTGCGCCGGTTGCCCAGCGTACCCTGCAGTTCTGAAGATGAAGCTCCCCTGGCCATTCAGCCTGTTCCGCACCTCAACAGGTCCCCGCACCGAAGCCCAGCGCATCGGCGCCTGGGGCGAAACCCGGGCGGCCGACCTACTGCGGAAAAAGGGATATAAACTCCTGGGACAAAATGTCCGCTTTGGCTCCCGTTGTGAGCTGGATTTGGTGGTCCGCTCCCCGGCCCCGGATGTGCTGGTGTTTGTGGAAGTCAAAACGCGCCGGAGTGAAAACTATGGCCGGCCGATGGCAGCCGTGGACCGCCACAAACGGCGGTCTCTGGGCCGGGCGGCCGCCCGGTACCTGAACCGGATCAAGGCCAAACCGGCGCATATCCGGTTCGATGTGGTAGAAGTGGTCGGACAACCCGGGGATAAAAATCCCGTCATCCGTCATATTGAAAATGCATTCTCCCTGGGTCCGGGGTATCGTCTTCCCTATTGATATGTCCTCGAATCGCCTCATCTGGATTCTACCATTCCTCGTCCTTCTTTCTGCGAGGCCGGCTTCGGCTTTCCTCGACGAATGGGAGCTGGATACCGAGCAGATATCAGAAGCTGGACAGGAAATTTTCGAACGGATGGCTCCAGCATCGGTCCAAGAAGAATATGAATTTGTATCCGCCGAGGAGCTGAATGAACTGGTTGCCCCTATGCAGCAGGCACTGGCCGGCGAAAGTCTGACAGAGTTGGCCGCGGTTGCACCTCAGGCCAAAGCCACGCTGGCCCAGTTGCGGGCGGATCCGAAAACACAGGGCTACGCCGACTGGCTGGAGGCCCGAATGGATTTCTTTGAAATGGCCGAAGAAGAACAGCGAAGGCTCCCGACCGCATCGAAAAAACCGACGACCACGGCCCCGTCCACGTCCCCCCTGCCGCCGCATCCGACGTCCAAGCCTAATTTGCCGCCTCATCCCAAGACGCCTCAACAGCCTCTGCCGCCTCACCCCAAGACGCCTCAACAGCCTCTGCCGCCTCACCCCAAGACGCCCCAGAAACCGTTGCCACCTCATCCCAAAACACTGCCGACGGTCGGAAAACTGCCGCCGCATCCCAAGACACCCCCGCCGGCTCCTCCTGTAGAGGTTAATCCATCCGTTCAATCGAAGGCCCCCACCCTCTATGCAGAAAACAAACAGTCCTGGCTCCGCAAACTGAAAGGGCGCCCCGTCCCCGCCCGGGCCCCGGCCATGCTGCCGACGTTGAAACAGATCTTCCGCTCCGAGGGCGTTCCCACAGAACTCGTCTGGCAGGCGGAAGCCGAATCCACATTTAATCCGGCCGCCCGCAGCCCCGTGGGCGCGGCGGGCCTCTACCAGTTCATGCCGGCCACCGCTAAATCGTTCGGTCTCCGCCTCACCCCGAAAGACGAACGTCTGGATGCCTATAAAAATGCCCGCGCGGCCGCCCAGTATCTCAAGCGCCTCCATGGACGCTTCCACAGCTGGCCCCTGGCGCTGGCCGCCTATAACTGCGGCGAGGGACGGCTCTCGAAAACCCTCCGGAAAACCAACGGGACAACCTTTGCCGATATCCACCACAAGCTGCCCGCGGAAACCCGCATGTATGTCCCCAAGATCGCGGCGCTGATTCAGCTGCGGGAACAGGCCGATCTTGAAAAGCTGTAAGCGCGCCGCTCGATGGCCTTCGAAATCCCGCATTTTTGTATTTCCTGTGTTGCCACTTTCCCGCGCTTTGGTAGCATCCCCTCAGTCAAAAATAACAGAACTGATATAGAAGAAAACAAGAAGGATTAATATGAACGCTGTTGATATGCTCAAATCCATCCGCAAGCTGAAGGTCAGCCTCTACGGAAAAGATTTCCTGCTGACGTGGGATAAGTCCGCCGATGAACTGAAACTCGTGCTCCAGGTCGCTGAGCTGCTGAAGACTCTCTATGGGCAGAATATCTCCCTGCGCGTCTTTGACTCGGGCCTGGCGATCTCCAACTTCCGCGACAACTCCACCCGCACCCGCTTCTCGTTCGCCTCGGCCGCCAACCTCCTCGGTCTGGCCGTCCAGGATCTGGACGAAAGCAAGTCGCAGGTCGCTCACGGCGAAACCGTCCGTGAAACGGCGAATATGATCTCCTTCCTGTCCCAGATCGTCGGCATCCGCGATGACATGTATCTTGGCGCTGGCCACACCTACATGACCGAAGTCGCCGAAGCCCTCGATGACGGACATAAAGAAGGTGTCCTGCCCCAGCGTCCCGGCGTGATCAATCTGCAGTGCGATATTGACCATCCCACCCAGAGCATGGCCGACCTGTGCTGGCTCAAGGAACACTTTGGTTCCCTGGAAGCCCTCAAGGGCAAGAAGATCGCCATGACCTGGGCCTACAGCCCGTCCTATGGCAAGCCTCTCTCCGTCCCGCAGGGCATCATCGGTCTGATGACCCGCTTCGGCATGGATGTCACGCTCGCCCACCCGCCGGGGTATGATCTCATCCCGGATGTGGTCAAGCTGGCTCGCAAGCAGGCCAAGGCCAGCGGCGGATCCTTCAAGCAGGTTTCCTCCATGGCGGCCGCGTTCAAGGATGCCGACATTGTCTATCCGAAGTCCTGGGCTTCCTATCAGGTCATGCAGAAGCGCACCGACCTGCTGAACGCCAACAATCAGGCCGGTCTGAAGAAGCTGGAGGCATCCTGTCTCAAGCAGAATGCCAAGTACAAAAACTGGGAATGCGACGAGAAGAAGATGAAGCTGACGAAGAAGGGCAAGGCCCTGTATATGCATTGCCTGCCCGCCGACATCACCGACATCTCCTGCAAGGCCGGCGAAGTCTCCGCCAAGGTCTTTGAGAAGTACCGCATTCCGACCTACAAGGAAGCCGGTTACAAGCCCTTCGTCATCGCCTCCATGATGCTCACCAACCGGATGCCCGACGTCGTCGGCACCATCGCCGAACTGATGGACTATCCGATGGAACGCGTGCTGGATGTCTCCGTCCCCGCCCCGAAGGCCGCCAAGAAGGTCGTCAAGAAGGCCAAGAAGAAGGTCGCGAAGAAGGCTCCGGCAAAGAAAACGGCGAAAAAGGCTGTGAAGAAGGCCCCTGCGAAAAAAGCAGCCAAAAAGGTTGTGAAGAAAGCGGTCAAGAAGCCCGCTAAGAAAGTCGCAAAGAAGCCAGTAAAGAAGGTCGCGAAGAAGATCGTCAAGAAGGCCAAGAAGAAATAGTCAGCCCTTCCGGTTGATTCCGACGCCGCCCCGCAACGGGCGGCGTTTTTTGTGCCCGCCTTCCGGCCCTCCCGCAGATCCGTGACTGCGAGAGGGCCGGAGATAAGCGAGGCCTGAATGGGAAGAATCAGGGAAAGACTAAGCCGATCGGCTGAACGGCAAACGTGGCCTGACTGCTAGACGGCCCGTTGCCGGCCGTTCGGGAGATTACGCCACAGACACTCCAGGTATGAATCCCCACCGGCAGCCGCAAGGATGTCTTGGTGGAGGACACATCATATTGCATCCCATCCACCGACAGCACGTAGCCCACGGCACCCGGGACCGCCGTCCAATGAAACTCCACACCGAGTGTCGGGTTCCCCGAATAGAGCTCCAGACCGCTCTGAGGCGAAATCACCTGCGGCTCCACCAGTTGCTGGGCCGGCGGAGTAGCCGGGGCATTGGTCACCACTGTTGTGGTCCCTCCAACCGTATTGGTAACTACCGTTGTGGTGTCGCTGCCGGGATCGCCATCACCACCACCGCAGCCTGTGGTCCACAAACAAACCGCACTCAACAGTACCACGCTGATCCATCCCACCTTGCTCGTCGTTTTCATGTGCTTCTCCTTGATTGGGGCTTGCGAGGATTCAGATGCCTCACTCTGTCAGGTAGTACCCCCCTGCACTGAAAATTATTGTCGACCCTGAAGTAGATTGTTGGCAGGGCACAAAAAAGCCGGTCCGGAAGCTTGCCCGGACCGGCTGTCACACCGTCAGATGGTTCAACTGCGGTTCCGTTACGGGGGCGGCGGGCCGATTGCGTCCACAACTGTCACCGTGAACGTGGAACTCGGCGGGCCGCTGGCTCCGCTGGAGTCCTTCCCCCAGACCCTCCACTGATAGACATCGCCCGTGAGAGACTTGACCAAAGTCGTCGCCGACACCGACTGCTGCGCCCCGTTGAGTTCAACCACATAAGAAACAGCCCCGGGTACGGCAGTCCACTCAAAGCCCACATCCACAGGCACTCCACCCCATGAGTTATACGACTTGTTGTTATCCGGCGTCACCAGTTGCGGTGCCACCAAAGCCTGAGGTGTAACCGAATTGGTTACCACAACGGTATCGCCATCATCCCCGTCACTCCCGCAACCAGTCGTCCACATCAGACTCGACACCAACAACAGCACACCGCACCATCCGATCCATTTCATCGTCTTCATACGCTCATCTCCTTTTTCGATTCACCTCGGTCCAGACACACAAGCGATTGAAACAGACAACAGGCCGCTGTCATCCGCTTCCACATCGCAAGCCTGTGCCGAAAACCGACTGAATTCAAGGGAGGTCTCCGCCCTTAACTGGATTTTCATATATCGTCGACCCCGGAACCCCGCCGATATCTACTCTTCCCCACCGGCAGTCCCTGCGTTATCCTGCCTCCATGCTGACGCTGTTGAGAGTACAAAACCTGGCCCTGGTGGAAGAAGCCGCCGTCTCGTTTGAGCCGGGGCTGAACATCATCACCGGCGAAACCGGCGCAGGCAAATCCATCCTGATCGGTGCCCTGACTCTCCTGCTGGGTGAACGCGCCGACACCTCGGCCATCCGCGCCGGGGAAACCCAGTGTCTCGTCGAGGCCACTTTCCAGCTCACCGCCCCCAAGGCCGTCAATGATGTGCTCGATGAGGCCGGACTGGATCCCTGTGAAGACGGACTCCTCATTCTGCGACGCAAAGTCAAAGCCGGCGGCGGCGGGCAGGCCTTCGTCAACGATGTGACCGTCACCCTTCCGCTGCTGAAGCGCCTGGGCCGCATCCTGGTCGACCTGCACGGCCCCCACGACCACCAATCCCTCTTCCAGACCTCCAGTCAGCTCGACATCCTCGATATCTATGCCCGCACAGGCAAAGACCGCGTCCCCTACACCGAGGCCTATGGGCGCTGGCAGGATCTGCTCGCCCGCCGCGAGAAACTCTCCGAGAACGTCGACGACTTGGATGCCCAGATTGATTTGCTCTCCTACCGGGTCAAAGAAATCGAAGAAGCCTCCCCCGAAGAAGGCGAAGAAGAAGCCCTCCGCACCGAGCAGCAGACCGTCGGCAGCGCCCAACGTATTCTGGAACTCGGTCAGCTGGTCGTACAAGCCAGCACGGAAGATGAACACTCCGCCCTTTCGATTCTCGCTCCGGCCCATCAGGCGCTGGAGGAACTGTCCCGGCTCCTGCCCGCGGCCGCCGACTGGCCCGAAGAGTTCCGGCAGCACACCGATGCCCTCGCCTCCCTCTCCAGCACGATTGAGAGCGAAGTCTCCCGTATCGAAGGCGACCCCGCGCGCCTGGAGTGGCTCGACCAGCGTCTGGCCACCTACGCCGCCCTCAAGCGGAAGTACGGCCCCTCCATCGAAGAGATTCTCCAGACCCTCGAGCGCGATCAGGCCCGCCTGAAAGAACTGCAGACCCGGGATCAGCAGAAGGCGCAGATCGAAAATGAAATCGCAATCGTGGAAACCGAGCTCATGACCCTGGGCAAAGCCCTGAGCAAGAAGCGGGCCGCCGCCTCCAAGAAACTGGCGGTCGCCATCACCGATGAACTGCGGGCCCTCGGGTTTGAACACGGTGCCTTTGAAATCCAGCTCACTCCGGTCGAGACCCCTGCCTCCTCCGGCCTCGATGGCATCGAATTTGCCTTCGCCCCCAATGTCGGCGAACCGATGCATGCCCTCCGGGCCATCGCCTCTTCCGGCGAGATCTCCCGCGTCATGCTCGGTATCAAGGTCGTGCTGGCCGAGGCCGATCAGATCCCCCTGCTGGTGTTCGACGAGATCGACGCCAATGTTGGCGGCGAAACCGCCCATGCCGTCGGCCGGAAGCTTGCACAGGCCGCTCAGCGACGCCAGGTCATCGCCATCACGCATCTACCGCCCGTAGCCGCCTGCGGGACCCATCAGCACGCTGTTCGCAAGTCCGTGCAGGATGGCCGCACCCGCACCGAGGTGGTTCTGCTGGAAGAGCAGGCACGCATCGAGGAACTTGCCCGCATGCTCGGCGGTCGCGAGTCCACCAGCGTCGCCATGCGCCACGCCGAAGAACTGCTTAGCGCCGCGCAGAAGCCGTAGGCGCCTACATTCAGAAATTTTAACAATCCCGCACTTGGCACCCCCCCTTCCGTTGGCTACACTCACACTTGTCCCTGTGAAGTGCAGGGGTAAGGAGACGCTCCATGAAAAACGCCACGGCCCGATTGTTCCTCTTCTCACTGATTCTGCTCGTCTGCCTCGGAACGGCAAGCGCCCAAATCGACACCTTTGTCCGTTCCGGAGAAACTCTCACCGTCGGCACCGGAGAAAGCCTCTTGCGTACGGTTGTGTTTCCCAATGCCACTTTGATCCTGGATGGTGGCAGCATCACCCACTCCCCCATCTATGTGATGGATTCTATTGAAATCACAGCCGGAGGCCTATGCATCATGATGGACGGTGTCACGGACTATATTGAGAACAACGGCCGTCTGGAACTATATGGCGGCACAGCGGGAGCGGTCGACTCGTCGGTCAACCGAGGCTACATCAAAATGGCCGGGGGTGACATCGGATTTCAGATCATTCAGTTCGGCGGAGTGATCGATATCTTCTATCCCGCCGCCACCCGAACCAATCTGGAGGTGAACTGTGGCAACTCTACTCCCCCGGATGCCGTCCGGCTGTTCACGCTTACCAATTCTTTGGGATACGGCCAATTCGATGTGTCCCAACTTGGCCCCCCGGCCCGAGTCTATCCCGGGGGTGGCGAATATGAAGTGGACTGCACCTTCTGGAGCCCGGACGGGGACGTGGAGTCCACGATTGTATTGAATATCCCGACAAACTGGACCGGAAGCCTTCTCTGCGAACCGGTGACGGTTCCCGCCTCCACCTCGATCGTCTGTATGATCGACTCCGCCGTGGATCTGACCTGGGGCTCCCTTTCCAACCGCGGCTATCAAGTGCAAACCACCACAAACCTGCTCTCCGATGTTTGGGAGGATCTGGGGACACCGGTCTATAACACGCAGTTCGGGAACCTGTATTTCGATGAAGCGAACGAGGCCATCAAGGCCTACCGAGCCAAAGTGGTGCACTGAGTTTTCCATGGTATGGAAACTATTTTCGTAGTTTTTCCATGGTATGGAAAAAATGTTTCCACAGTGTGGAAACTTTTGGTCTTCGGCTCATGCCGCCGTTGGGCGGCTTGAGGGTCAGGACCAGCTACTGTCGAGCTGGAACATGCCGAGGGCGCCGGTGGGATTTCGTACGGCAAACGGCCACCAGTCTTCGCGGCGATGGAACTGTTCGGCGTGATCCCAGGAGTGGACGGCGAGCGACAGGAAATAGTTGCCGTGCATCAGGCGCACGGGACCCAGATCGAGTTTGATGGTCCCCTCGCCTTCGACAAAGGGAATGTCGTGTTTTTCGATCTGCGTGTTGCTGCCGTAGACATACATGCCATTGCCGGTCTTCAGGGAGAACCCAAAGACGGGCTTCTCGACGCGCTCGTGGGCCGTATAGGGGATTTCGACGGTCAGGGAGCCGCCGGTTTCAAAGTTGACGGTTTCTTCGCCGGCGGTATTCAGGAGTCGAACGTCGCCGAACTCGATTTTGCGGGTCCCGAATTCCTGCGTGAAGAGTCCCCCTCCCTCGCCCATGTAGGAGCGGATGAACTTCATGATGACATCACCGGGGTCGCCACGTTCGACGAGCTGGCCGTGATGAATCAGGAAGGCTTCGTGGCAGAATTCTTCAACGGTCTGCAGCGCATGACTAACAAACAGGAGGGTCTTTCCGCGTTTCTGGAAGTCGCGGATGCGGTCGAGGCACTTGAGCTGGAATCCAATATCGCCGACGGCGAGGACTTCGTCGATGAGCAGGATATCGGGCTCCACCTCGACGGCGACGGCAAAACCAAGGCGGACATACATGCCACTGGAGTAGTGCTTCACGGGCATATCGATGAATTCGCGCAGTTCGGCGAAGTCGACGATCTTGTCGAATTTCTTTTTCACATCCTCGCGGGGGATGCCCAGCAGGGCGGCATTCAGGAAGACGTTTTCGCGGCCGGTGAGGTCGGGATGGAATCCGGCACCGAGCTCCAGGAGCGAGCAGACACGGCCGGTGGTAGTGATCGTGCCTTCGGTGGGGGTGATGGTGCCGGCGGTCAGGCCGAGCAGCGAACTCTTGCCGGAGCCGTTGGGACCGATGACGCCGATGGTGCGGCCCTTCGGGATTTCGAAGGTCGCATTGCGCAGGCACCAGAAGGGTTCGTTCTTGCTGCGGAAGCTGCCAGTCAGCGCGCCAAACAGCGTGGGCGCGCCAAGCCCCTTGCGGGTGTAGCATTTTCCAAGATTGTGAGCTTCTATGGCATTCATATTACAGCAAGTCCGCAAAATTCTTTTGAAGGCGGCGATACATCCAGGTGCCGAAAATCAGGAAGAGAGGGACGATAGCGAACCCGACCCAGGCCGCGGGCGGGAATCCGGGATCGGCGCCGGGGAGAAGGGCGGCGCGATAGCCGTTGATAATGACGGCCATGGGGTTGGCGTAGAGCAGATGGACGGCCCAGGGCCATTTGGAGGCGAGGTTGCGGGCAAATTCCATGTTGTACATGACGGGACTCATAAAGAACCAGGCGCTGAGGCCCACCCCCACGAGATGCTGGGTGTCGCGGAAGTACACATTGGCCGCACCGGTGAACATCGCGAGGCCGAGGTTGAACATCGTTTGCCAGACCATCCAGAAGAGGAACATCGGCCAGGCGGAAGAAAAATGGGAGCCACTATGCCACAGCAGGAGCGCCAGTGCCGGGAACTGCACCAGTAGCGACAGCAAGTAGCCGATGCCGTTGGCGGCCACCTGGCTGATGGGCAGAATCTCACGGGGAAACGCCACCTTCTTGACGAGATTGGCACTGCCGGTGACACAGTTCATACCGCCCATGACGCATTGCGTGGTGAACTGCCAGGCGAATACACCAATCAGGATATCTTCCATCGGAACGCCCCGGGCGAGCAGGCGCAGGAAGACCACATAGATGGCAGCCATGAACAGCGGGGTCAGGATGCTCCATAGGAACCCGAGAGCGGATCCTTTATAGCGCTGCTTCAGCTCGCGCGAGGTGAGATTCCAGAGCAGCTCGCGTCGGTGCCAAATGGTTGAGAACAAATTCATCGAAGACAGCATATCCTTATGGCTGCTTCTTTTCCAGCGCTTCCAGCACACAGGTCATGGCGCCCTTCCCCGGCTCGGCGGAGGGATTGATTTCCAGTTCGCGCAACCGCCAGGCCGGCGGGTGGGCCGTGGCTTCGGACAGGAACATCGCAATTTCATCATACGAGGCTTCGCGGACTTCCACGGAGGCTTCCCGCAGCTGCCAGCCGTCGGCCGCCGTCACCGCAGGACGCGGAGAAAGCCGGGCCGTCCCGGCACCGAGGGTACGCGTGGCCAGATCGTCCAGATTCGCCGGTTTCCAGGCTTGCTGCGCATCGAGCCAGGCACGATAGGCATCTTCCCGGGCCCACCGGGACTGGGCCGTCTGAATCTGCTGGAGATCGGCTTCTTTCCGGATGACGATTTCCCGATGCCGGGGAGCGGACAGAACCGTATTCAAGGTCATGGCCACCGCCGCCACGGAGAGGCCGCCTGCCAACAGTTTCCACATGCGCTCAGCCTTCATGGTTGGCCGTTCCTTTTAGGATGAACTGCTGACGGCCTTCGGGCGACCGCCCGGGACTGTCCGTCTGCACCAGCCAATCCTTTGCGCGCAGGCGCTCGGCCAGGCCTTCGATCGCCTGGATACTCGTGGCGGACCCTTCTATGGAAATGGCCAGTGGAGAAACGACAAGCCGGGACAGTTGCACATCCAGTGCGGCGGCTTCATCCAGCACGCGGGCAAAGCGCCCTTCGAGGCCATCGGTGTCCAGGGCATTCCGGAAGGGTTGCGTTTCCTCATCACGGCGGGTAATGGCCCGTTCCACCAACAGGCTCTCCTGGCCAAGCGGAACCGGCTGGCCCGTAATTGACTGGGCCGCAGCCGACAAGTGCACCTGCAACGACGCCACCCGGTGCTGCCGGAGTGTGGAAATACCCATGTTGAGCACCAGAACCAGCAGCGCGGTGGCCGCGACAGAGACATAGGCGCGTGTGAGCGCCTTTTTCTGATTGCACAGAACGGCCGGATGCGTCCATTCGCCTGTTTTGAAATTGACTCCGGACCCCTCTATCGCCCGCCGGGCCAGGGCCCGCACCAAAAAGGAGGAGGGCTGGCGGTGAACTTCCTGACGAAGGGACAGTTCCGCAGGCAAGGCTTTCCGAAGCCGTGCGACCCGTGCCTCATCTTCGGCGCCGGGACCGGCCCACCATAGATCCATCTCACTGGAGCCAGTTTCGGCCAGATGCGCGGTCAGCACTTGGCGCATGCGAGCGGCCCACAGAGCATCAAACGTCTGCTGAGCCTCCGGCGTGCCGGTCAGGGGAGAGGCACGCAGCACATGGGCCGCCACAAAGGTCGTCCCGCGACCGCGGGCAATGGTGACATGGTCTTCGCCCAGCCACACAATGGCACGGGGCCATTCACTCCGGACCGATGGGGCTTCCACCCCCTGCTGACTCCAGAGAGCCAGAGCTTCGGCATCGCAGTGCGTGGACTCGAGGCCGACGGCGCGACTGGCCTCATCCCAGGTTTCCAGATCGTGGGTCCGGATGGCTGCGGCAACGGAAACGGTTCCTCCGCTTTCGACGCGGACATCGCTATAGCAGCAACTGGCGCTCTCGACCGGAAAGGGCAGATTCACATCCAGGAGGGAATTCCATACTTTGCCGGCCTTCCGGGCCGAGGCAAAGGGCGCGCGCAAGGAACGGATCACCGTTTGAGCCGCGGGCGCGCACAGCGCGAGGGCCGCCGTCCCCTTCTCCACTTCGCGGGAAATGGTTTCCAGCTGGCGGCGGGCCTCCTCTGAATCCAGATCCGCTACCAAAACCGGCTGCGGCACTCCGCGCCGGACCGTGCGAACGCAGACCATCCGGGAGGCCGAAACCTCCATGCCATATGAAATTTTGTACCCCTCGCCCATGGTCAGCCTTCCTGGTCGATCCATTGCAGGATCTGAATATCGCCGACTTCATCGCGCTCGACCCATGCGACGACAGAACTGTGCTGGTCATCCACCGAGGCGCGGGCTTTCACGCGGAAATAGGTGCTGGCGGTTCCCAGCGTGCCTTCCAGGGCTGCGGCGAGCTCCGGACTGGCCATGAACAGCGTGGTTAGGGATTCAAAGGGCTGCACTTCCCGCAAGGCAAGGACTGTCCGCACGGCGGAATCCTGCTGCAGACCGGTCACGGCCATCAGCACATCGCGGCTGGCCGTATTGATATTGATCGGAATCGGCGTCTCGATCTGCGCGGGGACCAGTGCGGTGGAAGCGGACAAATCGCCGCCGAACAAATCATCCAGATCCGCCTTGGGACGCGGGCGGAACAGCGCTGCCGAAAAATCGTGGACCCACAGCAGTTCGCCGGGTGCCCACAAGGCCCGGTTGGGCGGATCATACGGAACGTCTTCGGCCTGATAGAAGCCCGACTCATAGGAGCCTTCATCGTCCGGATCCAGAAAATCCTCGAGCGCCTCAACGCGGACCACAGGGGTGAGTTCCCCGCAAAAGGTCATCAGATCGAGAAGAATTTCCGCGGAGGTGCGGGTGGATCGGTTGGAGACCCCCAGGTTGTTCCAGTTGAAAAACCGGCCGGCATCCTCCACTTTCGCCCAGGTAGAGATGCCATTGTCGAGGGTTGTCTCACGGGGAATGGCCCAGTCCTCGCCCAGATGATCCACTTTGAGGTCTTCATCTGATGCCAGCGTCAGCAACATTTCCCGGGCGGCTTCGGCGGCGGCAAACCGGAGCTGTTCCTGTTTCAGAGCGACCCGCTCCGCTCGGGACAGTTCCACGGCTCTCGCCTGAAGATACAGCGCCAATCCCCCGGCCAGCACAATCGCCGCCAGCGTCAGAATCAACGCCATGCCCGAACGGGCTTCGGGGCGATGGAACATCAGCCGTCCTTCGCCATGCCTTCGGCTTGTCCGGCCGGGCTTTTGGCTTGTTCCTGACGATGGGCCACTTCCCGGTCCCGATGGCGGCGTTCCCGGTTCTCCTGAGAAATTTCCCGGCGGCGCATGTTTTCGGCGCGGGCCCATGCATAGAACAGCAGGGTCACCATGCCGCAGCCCACAAAGATGATCGCCAGCTTGTAGTAGGGTCCGCGCTCAGGTGGCAGCCGGAACCAGGACATCCCGACGATAAACAGACCCATCAACGGAAACATACCCGAGGCCACTGCCATGATATGACGCACTTTGGATCGCAGCTTGCTGCGGCTGTGCGGCCGGCTGGTATCGACTTTAAAGCGTTTTGTTTGAACGGGGAGATCACTCATCAGCTTTTCCTCGCGTATCCAAACGGATGGGACTGATGCCAGTTCCAGGCGTGTTGGACAATGGTTTTCAACTCCGGATATTGCGGCTTCCAGCCGAGGATGTCTTTCGCTTTTTCGGCACCTGCGACCAGGCAAGCGGGGTCTCCCGGACGGCGCGGAGACATCTCAACAGGGATTTCATGGCCCGTCACCTCGCGGCAGGTCTCGATGACCTGCTGCACGGAGAAGCCGGTACCGGTGCCCAGATTGAAGGGGCCGGTCACGTCTTTTTCCAGCGCTAGGATATGCGCACGGGCCAGATCGACAATGTGGATATAATCCCGGATGCAGGTGCCGTCGGGGGTGTCATAGTCATCGCCGAAGACCGGAACAACGGGAGCCTGCCCCAGCGCCACTTTCAGCACATTCGGGATGATGTGGGTCTCGGGCTCGTGGTCCTCGCCGTATTTCTCCGTGGCCCCGCAGGCATTGAAATAGCGGAGAAAGACCGGCTGGATGCCCCGGCGTTCCTGTTCCCAGCGCAGGGCGGTCTCGAACATCAGTTTGGATTCGCCATACGGATTGGTCGGCCGCTGAGGCAGCGCCTCGGTCATGGGCATCACTTCGGGCTGCCCATAGGTCGCACAGGTGGAGGAAAAAATGATCTTGGGCACATCCGCACGCAGCATGGCATCCAGCAGGTGGAGGCCGCCGCCGAGGTTGTTTTTGAAATACAGCATAGGGGTCTGCATCGATTCGCCCACCAGCGCATAAGCGGCGAAATGGACCACGGCATCGGGGGTCACGGCTTTCATGGCATCGCGGATGCCCCGTGGATCGCGCAAATCCCCCACAATCAGGCGCGCACGGGGATCCACCGCCTCGATATGGCCCCGTTCGAGGTTATCAAAGACAACCACTTCATGGCCATCGTTGCAGAGCAACTCCACTGTTACACTTCCAATATACCCAGACCCGCCTGTCACTAATATTTTCATAGGAAACGGTTCTAACAAACCCCTCGCCAGCGGGCAATCCTATTTGCGGCAGACTCGGGGCGGGTTTTCTTGCGCTGGCGAGGGGGAATCGCTAGGATGCGCTCATATTTATCAGCCCCAAAAGGGCATTACTTTTTTGAAAGGTTTTTCGATGTCCCGGAATGTGTATATCGCCGCAACGGAATCCAGCAGCGGAAAATCCGCCATTGCCCTTGGCGTCATGGAAATGATGATCAAAAAAGTGGGACATGTCGGCTTTTTCCGCCCCATTATTGCCGCCGAGCGGGATGGCCTGGAACCAGACAATGACATCGCCCTCATCACAAGTCATTTCCATCTCGACCTCCCGTACGAGCAGGCCTTTGCGTTTACGAGCCGGGAAGCGTCGGACCTGATCCGGGCCGGTAAAATCTCCAATCTGATCGATGGCATTCTGGCGCGCTATAACGAGGTGGCCGCCCGCTATGATTTTGTGGTCTGCGAAGGCTCGGACTTCGAAGGCGAAAACTCCGCCTTTGAATTCAACATCAATGCAACGATTGCCCGAAACATCGATGCCCCCGTATTGCTGGTGGTGGACGGACGCCGGATCGGCTCCAGCGGGGAACTGACCTGCCTGGATTTCGCGGTCCAAAGTTTTGTAGAGGGCGATTGCAATGTGCTGGCCGCCATTTTGAACCGCTGTCCGGATAACCGCCTCGATCAACTGCCGGATCTCCTGAAGGATTCCCGCCACAGTGACCTGCCCGTTTTTGCACTCCCTCAGGACACGGCCTTGGCCGCACCCATGATGAGCGAAGTCGCCCAGGCCCTTGCCTCCGAGACCTTCTACCGCTCCGATCTGCTCGACTCCCTGCAGGCCACCTCCTTCAGCGTAGCCGATGCCTCCCCCGAAATTTTCCTTTCCCAGCTTCAGGACGGCGCATTGCTGTTCATTTCCGGCGACCGATTCGGCAACCTGCTGGGCGTCATGCTGAAACTCAACTCAACCAAGCCGGTCAACATTGCAGGCATCGTGCTGACCAACGGCTTCAAGCCTGCCGGCGCCGTCGGGACCCTCCTGAAGGAAGTCAAGAACATGGTGCCGGTTCTCTGTGTGCCGGGAAACACCTATGAAGCCGTCAATACGGTTTCGCGCATTCACTCCCGCATCTATCCAGGCGCGTCGCGAAAGATCACCACGGCCCTGGCCCTATTTGAGTCCCGCGTCGACACCCAGAAGCTTGTAAGCCTGCTGGCGACCGCCCGGACCGGTGTCGTCACCCCCAAACGGTTTGAGTTCGGGCTGATTCAGCGCGCCCAGTCCCCCCGGCAGCGGATCGTGCTTCCCGAGGGGACGGAGGACCGCATTCTGTATGCCGCCGAGCAGGTCCTGATGCGCGGGATCGCCGATGTCACCCTTCTGGGCAGCAAACAAAGAATCATGGGCAAGATCTCTCACCTCGGGTTGAACCTGCCGGATGTGGAAATCATCAATCCGCGCAAGTCCAAGCAGTTCCGTGATTTTGTGAACACCTATTACGAGCTGCGGAAAGACAAGGGCATCACGCCGGACATGGCGGAAACCATTATGGCGGATGTGTCGTACTTCGGGACCATGATGGTCTACAAGGGACTCGCCGACGGGATGGTCTCCGGCTCGGTCAACACGACAGCCCACACCGTCCGCCCCTCCCTCCAGTTCATCCGCACCAAACCCGGCTTCTCGATTGTGTCCTCCGTCTTTCTGATGTGCCTGAAGGACCGAGTGCTCGTGTATGGCGATTGCGCCATCAACCCCAACCCGACCGCGCAGCAGCTCGCCGAGATTGCGATCTCCTCGGCGGAAACCGCCAGGACTTTCGGCGTGGAACCCCGTGTGGCGATGTTGTCCTACTCCACCGGGGGGTCCGGCGGCGGCGCCGATGTCGAACGGGTGCGCGAAGCCACAGCCCTCGCGCAAAAAATGGCCCCCGACCTTCCCATCGAAGGCCCGATCCAGTATGACGCCGCCATCGATGCGGGTGTGGCCCGGACCAAAATACCCCAGTCGGAGGTGGCGGGGCATGCCACCGTTTTCATCTTCCCCGACCTCAACACCGGGAACAACACCTACAAGGCCGTCCAGCGGTCCGCCGGGGCCGTGGCCATCGGCCCTGTCATTCAGGGATTGCGCAAACCCGTCAATGATCTCTCCCGCGGGTGTACGGTCGTCGATATCGTCAACACCGTGGCCATCACCGCCATTCAAGCCCAGGCCGATAAATGATCCCGCTTGCGATCAGCACCCGATGGAATGCAGGCCGTCACAGCGATGGCGAGGCCATGCTCGAAGAGGTTCTCGCCCTCGGCCTGGAACGGGCCGAACTGGGCTATGATCTGCGGGCCGAACTCATCCCGGGCGTGAAAACGATGATTGACTCGGGGGCCATCCGCGTTGACAGCGTCCATAATTTCTGTCCGGTCCCGGTGGGGGCCCCCCGCCCTCACCCCGAACTGTATACTCCGGCCTCCCCTGATCACCGGGAACGGGAGTATGCCGTCACACATATCGCCAAAACGCTTCGGTTCGCCGCGGAAGTCGGTGCCAAAGTCGCCGTCGTCCATTCCGGCAACGTAGATATGCCCCACTACACCATGGACCTGCTCCGGATGGCCTCGCACGGCGAGCAGTTCACCCAACCCTATGAGTCGATGAAACTGAAATGCCAGCTAGTCCGGGACAAGCGCGCTCCGAAACAGATCCAGTATCTGATCGACAGTCTCGAGAAACTGCTCCCCGTGATTGAGGAAACAGGGGTCCAGATCGCCCTCGAAAATCTGCCGACCTGGGAAGCCATCCCGTCCGAACTGGAAGGCGAGAAACTGATGAAACAGTTCCACGCCCGGGGAATTCGTCTCTGGTGGGACATGGGCCACGGGCAAATCCGGGAGAATCTCGGGTTTATCAACTCCACGCGCTGGCTCCGTCGACTCGTACCCTGGATCGCGGGCATGCACATCCACGATGTGGCGCCACCCGGCCAGGACCACATCATGCCCCCCCGTGGGACACTCGACTTTAAGGCATTGTCGGATTTGGCCGAAATGGATATGGTGCGGGTATTGGAACCGGCTCCGGGAACGGAGACCGCCCATATTGTGCGCGGAATCGAATATCTGCGCGAGGCATGGAATTTAGCTGAAGCTCAACCGAAAAGCGGAGACCAGACATGAAAAAAGCATTGATTACGGGTATTACGGGGCAGGATGGCTCCTATTTGGCAGAACTGCTCCTGTCCCAAGGCTATGAGGTGACGGGGATGGTCCGGCGCGCTAGCACCGAAACCTTCGATCGCATTGGTCATTTCAAAGACCAGATCGCTCTGCGCCAGGCCGACCTGCTGGACCAGTTTTCCCTCGTCAAGCTGATGGACGAAGTGCAACCGGATGAAGTCTATAACCTCGCGGCCATGTCCTTTGTTCCCACCTCCTGGAACCAGCCGGTGCTGACCGCTGAATTCACCGCGCTGGGCGTCACCAAAATGCTCGAAGCTCTGCGCATGGTCTGTCCGAAAGCCCGATTCTATCAGGCCTCCTCCTCCGAGATGTTCGGCAAGGTCCTGGAAACCCCGCAGACCGAAAACACCCCCTTCTATCCCCGCAGCCCCTACGGAGTGGCGAAGGCCTATGGTCACTTCATTACCGTCAACTACCGTGAATCCTACAACCTGTTTGCTGTGTCCGGCATCCTCTTCAACCACGAATCCCCCCGCCGCGGGAAAGAATTCGTGACCCGCAAGATCACCGATGCCGTCGCCCGCATCAAAGGCGGAACCCTCAAGGAACTCCGCATGGGGAACCTGGACGCCAAGCGCGACTGGGGCTTTGCCGGTGATTATGTCCGCGCCATGTGGAAGATGCTCCAGCAGGATGTCGCGGAGGATTTTGTGGTCGCCACCGGCGAAACCCACTCCGTCCGCGAATTTCTCCAGATTGCCTTCTCGCATGTCGGGCTCAACTTCGAGGACTATGTTGTCATCGATCCCGAGTTCATCCGCCCGGCCGAAGTCGAACTGCTACTGGGAGATCCCGCCAAGGCCAAGGCCAAGCTCGACTGGGAACCGGATGTCAGCTTCGAGAAGCTGGTCACCATGATGGTGGATGCCGATATGGACCGCCAAGCCGGCAAAATCGTCACGGCCTAATCTTCGACACGTTTGGCTGCCGCATGAAAGTACTCGTTACCGGTTGCAATGGTTTTGTTGGGCGGCATGCGATTGCCGCCTTGCGCCAAGCCGGACATGAGACGATTGGCAGCGATATTGCCTCTCCTCCCGGGTCGGGCAGCTCCTGCCTGACCTTGGATGTCTGCGACCTGAAGGCCCTGAAGCAAACGCTGGAAGCCGAACGGCCGGAGGCCATCCTCCACCTCGGAGGAATCGCATTTGTGCCGCTCGGATGGACGGAACCCCAGCTCCTGTTTTCAGTAAACACCATCGGCACACTGAACCTGCTGGACGCCGTGCGGCAGCAGACCCCCACCGCCCGTGTCCTTGTGGTGACCTCAGCGGAAGTCTACGGATCTCATCCAGGGCCCGGGCCCCTCACCGAGGAGGCCCCCTACCGGCCAGACAACATCTACGGTGTCGCCAAGGCCGCGGCCGATCATGCCGCCCTGCTCTATGCCAGCCACCATCATCTGGATGTCCAGATCGCCCGCCCCTCCAACCATATCGGCGCAGGCCAGTCGAAAGACTTTGTTTCCTCTTCCTTTGCCGCGCAACTGGCCGACATCGCCGCCGGAGCCCCCGCCTTGATGCGGGTCGGCAATCTGGATCAGTGCCGCGACTTCACCGATGTCCGCGATGTCGCCCGCGCCTATACCCTCCTGCTGGAGAAGGGCCAGGCCGGAAGCGCCTACAATATCGCCTCCGGACGCATGACGCCCATCCGCGACATTCTCGACACCCTGTGCGAGATCGCGCAGGTACATCCCAAAACAGAAGTGGATACGGCCCTGTTCCGTCCGGCCAGCAGCCGGCCGTCCTATGACACCGCCCGCATCTGCCGGGATATCCACTGGCAACCGGAGATTCCACTCCGCGAATCCCTCCAGACGGTCTACGACGACATCGTCTCCCGCCGGGCCTCCGGAGTCTGACCGATGGCTGCCCGCCGCTTCCGCTGGGCTCCGCTTCTGCGCCTGGCCATTGGCCTCGCGCTCATCGCCTTTCTGTCCCGCGCCATCGGCTGGGACACCTTGCAATCCAGTCTCATCCCGCTCCGCAACCACCCCGGCTGGATCATCGCCGGGATCGGGCTCACCTTTCTCGCCCTCCTGGTGGGGGTCATCCGATGGCATGTCCTGTTGCGCACCCTGGGTCTCCCGACGCCCTTCGGCCGGACCTTTCAGGGCTACTTTATCGGCCAATTCTTCAATGCCTTCCTATTTGGCGCCTGCGGAGGCGATCTGGTCCGCGCCCTGGTCGCCGCCCAGGATCATCCGGAACAGCGCCCCGAAGCCGTGACCTCTGTCTTTCTGGATCGGGCCATTGGCCTCGTGATCACACTCCTGTTCGGCTGCGGGATGCTCCTATCCCGGTTTCAGCGGTTCGCAGGCGATGCCGAAGCCCGGCCGGCCCTCTTCCTGATGGGGATTTTTCTGCTGGCGACAATCGCCCTCCTCGCCCTGTTCTTCAGCCGGAATCTCTTCGACCGCATCCCGTGGCTGAAACAGTGGGAACAACGCGGCAAAGCCGGAGCCCTGATTCGCCGCGTCTATGATGCCCTGTTTCTCTTCCGGCGCAATGCCCGCCACCTCCTCTTCCCTGCGGTCCTCTCCCTGGCCAATCTGCTGCTGCTGGCGGCAGCCACGGCTGCCCTCGCCCGCGCACTGGAGATCTCCATCCCATTTGTCGACCTGCTGACCATTTTCCCAGTCATCACGGTTCTGGCAGCGATTCCCCTCACCCCCGGAAGTCTGGGCATTCGCGAAGGCCTCTATATCCAGCTTCTGCATCCCCTCGGCATCACTGCAGCCCCGGCGCTTATGCTCTCACTGTTGACCTATCTGTCCGCAACAGTCTGGTCCCTCTTCGGCGCCCCCTTCTTCCTCTTTCAGCGCGCCCGGGTTCCCCCACAGCCCTGACAGCAGCACCCCTGTGAATGTTTTCCATAGCATGGAAAAAATGTTTCCACACGATGGAAAACTCAAGAATTTCCAGCCGGCGGCCGTTCACCGCATGGAAAGCCGCGGTCCCCGCGCTTGACCTGCACAGGCCGCTCCCGCCATAGTTCTCCCATGGCCCGTTCCTCTCGCGAAAGATTTGAAATCTATATTCTGGCGGTCGTCTCCGACCGCCTTCATGGCGTGGGGCCGAATCTCCTGCGCTTTACGCTCAAGAATCTGTCGCGCCTGTACAGCTTCATCATGAATATGCGCCTGGCGCTCTATGAGCACCGCCTCATGCGCCCGAAGACCTTCGGATGTCAGGTCATCAGTATTGGGAACCTCACTGTAGGCGGGACGGGCAAAACCCCTGTGGTGGAAGTCTTTGCCCGCGCGCTCCAGAAACACGGGCGGAAGGTCGCCATTCTGAGCCGGGGATATAAAAAGGCCGAAACCCCCTTCAGCGAAAAGTTCAAAAACTTCGTTACCTTCAATACACCCGAACAGCAGCCTCCCCGTATCGTCTCGGACGGCCAGCGCCTGTTGCTGGATTCAGAGATGGGCGGCGATGAGCCCTACATGCTGGCTTCCAACCTGCCCCATGCCTGCGTTCTGGTCGACAAGGACCGCGTGAAATCCAGCCGGTATGCCATCCAGAAGATGGGATGTGACACGATCATCCTGGATGACGGTTTCCAATACCTGCGCCTGCAGCATCGGGTGGATATTGTGCTGGTGGACCGAACCAACCCTTTTGATAACGGCTTTGTCCTGCCGCGCGGCCTGCTGCGAGAATCTGTCAAACATCTCAGTCGCGCGACCTTCATCTTCATCACCAAATCCCCCGGCGATGGGTCTGAGGAATTGCGAAAACAGATTCGTGCGCTGAACGACAAAGCGGAAATTGCGGAATGCCGGCACAGCCCCAAGCATCTGCAGAATGTTTTTACAGGAGAAATCCTCCCGCTGGACACCCTACAGGGGCTGAAGGTGGCGGCGCTCTCCGGGATTGCCGCCCCGCGCGGATTTGAAGAGATCCTGGAACGCCTCGGAGGCACGCTGGTCCATCGCAAGCGGTTTGCGGATCACCATCGATATACCCAACAGGAAATTCTGGATATGATCAATTCCAGCCATGGCCGGGGGGCCGATGCCATTGTGACCACGGAGAAGGATGCCGTCCGCTTCCCCAAAATCGAACGACGGGATATCCCCCTCTATTTTCTCCGCGTGGAAATCGAGCTGCTCAGCGGCGAAGAAGATTTCAATACGCTGATTTCGCGTATCTGTTTCAAGTAGCGGCGCGAACGGCTAGACGTTGGCGCGGATTTCCATCACGTCGCCATCCTGGACGACATAATTTTTGCCTTCCAGCCGCAGGAGACCAGCCTCGCGGCAGGCAGCCAGAGTCTGCTTCTCAATCAGCGTTTCAGAAGCCACCGTCTCCGCACGGATAAATCCGCGGGATAAATCGGTGTGGATTTTGCCAGCGGCAATGACCGCGGTATCGCCGCGGCGGATGGTCCAGGCACGGACTTCATCCGGCCCAACGGTAAAAAAACTGCTGAGATTCAACGTAACATAGGCAGATTGAATCAGACGGATCTTCGCGGGCTCCGTCAGACCGAAGTCACCGAGAAAGCTAGCCTGATCTTCTGCAGACAAGGCTGCAATTTCCGCTTCCAGGAGCGCACAGAAGGCCAGCAGATCCAGACCGCGTGCCTCGCAGGCCGCCCGCAGAGAGGTGCACTTCTCCCCCGTCGGATCATCATCACCGGTGTTCGCAATCACCAGCACCCGCTTTTGGGACAGAAAGCTAAAACTGCTGATCAGCTTATGCTCGTCGGCCGTCAGCTCCAAATCCCGGATCGGTTTGCCTTCATCGAGCTGCGCCTTGCATTTTTCCTGAACAACCAGTTCCGCCTGGCTCCCCTTCAGTCCCCGACGAAATTCAATCTGGATCTTCTGGATGCGGCGCTCCACCTTCTCCAGATCGGCCATCGTCAGATCCAGCAGCACAGAATCCAACTGCGCCTCGGAATCGAGAGGATTGCCCGCTCCATCCATTTCGCCAAAGGACTGCACCACCAGAGCAAAGGCATCGGCCTCGCCCAGAAAAGCATTCATGGGACCAAAACCGGTGCCGGTTTCATTCGGTGGCAGGGCCACATCCACAAAGGTCATTTCGGCGGGAATGTATTTCTTCGGCTGAAACAGGTCGCGTAGCGTGGCCAGCCGGGCATCCGGCACTTTGACCGTGCCGAGGTGATGGGCCCCCTTCGAGGCAAAACTGGGACCTTCCGGAGACTGAACCAGAGCGTCGAACACCGAGGTTTTGCCCGCCGACCGGGCACCGATAAGATAGAGAAGAAGTGCAGCCATAGGATCCTCGTTAAACGTTATAAACGCAGCATGTGTACGGAACTGCCCGTCTGCCGCAAACTGGAAGGAGTAAAGCAGATGCCCTCCCCCGATGCAACTGCATCTCCAATGCTCCAGCCGTAGCCGGGGCGGCCCGATCAGGCAGGATGGTATCGGAATTCGTGAGGAACCGAGTTGCCGCCTTCCCAGACAATGCGACGGAAGTCCTCTGGATCGGTATTGCCCTCGGTATTGATCAGCAGGATCTGGGAATCGGGGCCCAGTTTCATCCGCTCCTTCAGATCGGTCAGGCCCGGAGTATCCAGTATGAACATCAGCGCGCCGAGGGTCACGGCCCCGGACTCACCGGACACAATGAAGGGATCTCCGGCAACGGGCATGCCATATACCCGCATTCCCTTGGCCGCGACAAAGTCAGGGCAGGACAGGAAGAAGTCACTGGTCTTGTCCAGAATGTCCCATGCAAACGGACTCGGGTCCCCACAGGCCAGTCCAGCCATGATCGTGTCGAGGGTGCCGCCAACCGAATGCGGCAGGCCGTCGCCCTTTTCCGCCGAGGCATAGAGGCAGGCTGCCTTCTCCGGCTCTACCACCACCGTGACCGGGCGGTCCGTCCTGAACAAGCGCTGATAGTATCCAATGACCGATGCAGCCAGTGCCCCCACCCCCGCCTGCACAAACACATGGGTCGGCCGGAGAATCCCCTGAGCCGACAATTGCTCCTGCACTTCGCTCATCAGTGTGGTATAGCCCTGCATGACCCAACAGGGAATATCCTGATAGCCCTCCCAAGTGGTGTCCGAAATGATCTGCCACCCATTCTCTGCCGCATCCTGTGTGATCTTTCGAACGGCATCATCATACGTCCCGGCAATCACTTTCACTTCCGCGCCGTATTCCTCAATCGCCCGGACCCGCGATTTGGTAGTCCGTTCATGCACATAGACCACGCATTTGAACCCCAGCTCCATGGCCGCCCAGGCGACCCCTCGGCCGTGATTTCCATCGGTCGCAGTTGCAAAAATAAGTTCGCCCAACTCTGCCCGCACCTTGTCCGACTTCAGTTCCGAAACCGTCAGTTCACGGTCCCGGATCCCCAGGCGCTTACGTAAAAACTGGTACAGGGCGAACGAGCCGCCCAGCACCTTGAAGGAATTCAAACTCAGACGCTGGGACTCATCCTTCACCCAGATGCCCCCCACCCCAAGCATGGAAGCCAGACCGGACAGACCCTTCAGGGGACTCATCCGATATCCGTCCAGTTGGCGATGAAACTGCCTGGCCAGGCCCGTGATTCCCGGCGGGGACAGGCGCGAGAGTGATTCGCAGTCACAATCCTTTTGCACGCGCTTGTTTTCCAGCCATTCCATGACCTGATTCTGGGGTTCTTGAGACATAATCCGATTCCTTTGGTTGAGCCTTTTCCATGTTCAACCCGGCGGCAGATAATGCAAGGCCAAATACATCCCGGTCTTGAGAAGATCAAGCCGCAGGGAATCCCCAAAAGGGGGAATGGCGGAGGGAGTGGGATTTGAACCCACGGGACGCGATTAACGCCCGTCCGATTTCGAGTCGGGTGCCTTCGGCCACTCAGCCATCCCTCCGCCTGAGCCCGCAGAACGCGGGCCGGAAAACTCGCAAATGAATACTCCAGCCGGAGTGGAAATACAATTAATAATTAAGAGTTAAGAATGGGGGAAACCATAACCGGATTCGGTATCGAGCCGGAGGGATCCAACAGACAAACCTGCGTAGTCCTAAAAGTAAAAGCGCATGCCCAGCTGCATGCCCAGGTCCTTGTCGGTGGCATCCAGGTCATCGGCATAAATTTCTTCGGAGGCCAGTTCGCCGACCAGCGAAAAGGTGATGGCCGTCGAATCCGTCAGGAAAAACTTTACGCCAGCTTCTCCGCCCAGCACAGCGGCGCTTTCCTTTTCATCGAAGAGCTTCGCCTGGCGATAGTCCAGCGCGACCCCCACAAACGGCACCAAATCCGTGCCGATGATTGGACGGTATTTCGCGGGCAGGGTAAAGTTGTATTCCGCTGTCACACCGATTCCAAATGCATTCACGGCATCGTTGTTTGCCATTTGAGTGCGCAGCCCCAGCGAGGTCCGGTCCCAGAAAAAATAGCCATATTTGGCTTCCAGGTCAAAGGCGGTTCCCGCTTCGGTCGCAAAATCCAGCATGCCCGAAAGGGCCAGCTCGCGCGATCCTTTGGTTACCAGGGCCGAGCCCATCGCAGCGGGCACGGCCACACTGCACATCAATGCCAACACAAACCATTTGATACTCTTCATCATCTCTCTCCTTGTCGATCTCGTTCGGAGGACTGTCGCGTGTTTCAGCCACAAAATCAAGCCCATCCCCCCCGAATCAGGTCGGCAGACGGATCCCCCTCCGGATATAGGTGGGAATATCCAGATCCTCTCCCTTATAAGTGGTGGGCGCCATGTCCTGAAAGCGGCCGCGATTGTCATCTAGCTCCATGATGCCCTGCTTCCCGCGCTTGCCGGCCGCAGGTGTGGATTGGCCTGCGCCCTCAGGGTGGCCAAACAGGGCGCTGGACAGGGTCTGGCGCGCGGAGGAAGGCGCGGTCGAGGGCATCCAGTGCTCCGCTGCCAGCACCGTCAAGGCCACGCGGCCTTTCCAATCCTCCAGAACAGCCGCGCCAATGGCCGTATGTGCGCCGGGACGGGCCGCCTTGTGAAAGCGCTGCCGGATCATCTCCAGCTCCGCCAATGACAGATCCGGCCCGCCGGTGATACTGAGGATCATTGCCCCGGAATTGGCGATGATCTGCCCCTTCTCCAGCATCGGGCCCTCGAGCAGATCGTCCAGAGCCTGGGTCACCTTGTCGGGGCCGCTCCCCTCGCCATAGCCAAAGACACATTCATTGCCGCTGTTCGACACGAGACTCTGCAGGTCCGAGAAATCCAGGTTCAGCATGTTGTCACGAGCAAGAAGCGTCCAGAGGCCCCGGATGCCCGCAGTCATCATCCGATCCACAAAGGCAAAAGCCTCTACCAGGGGGGTACCGGGCGACAGCATCGAATACAACCGCTGATTGGGCAGGCAGATCACGGCATCCGCATTTTGCTTCAATTCAGCTAGGCCTTCCTGAGCCTGCTCCTGACGGCGCGATCCCTCGAAATCAAACGGCGTGGTCACATAGGCCAGCACCAGCAGGCCGGCTTCCCGGGCCAGGCCCGCCAGAATCGGGGCGGCACCCGTTGCGGTCCCACCGCCCAGGCTGGCCACCAGAATCAACAGATCATGATCCGACACCAGCATCCGCAGTGCATCCAGATCTTCATTGGCGGCCAGCCGCCCCAATTCAGCATCGCCCCCGGCTCCCAGCCCCTGGGCGATCGTGCGGCCGATGGGCACCTTGAGATCCACGCCCGATGCCGCCAGCGCGCCGGCATCGGTATTGACCGCGGCCACCGTGGGCGGGTTCGGCCAGTCCGCCAGGGCATGACTCAGCACACTACAGGCACCACCGCCGACCCCGACGACCAGAATCCGGCACCGTGCTTCCCGAATGACTTCCATTGAACTGCCCATATTTCCTGCCATTCTTCCGCTCCTCTGCTCAGTCGATTCCAAACCAACGGCCCACTGCTTTGATAAAACCCGGGGCCTGCGCCACCTTGTTCAACGCGCATTGATGCCCATAGAGGGCGCCCCCCACCCCGGTTGAATATTCGGGCACCGCCAGATTCGCCGAAAGGCCGCTCACGTTGCGCGGTCCCCCCACGGCACAAGGCAGGCCGAACACCTTCTCGGCCAGCTGGGTCACATTCTTCAGATAGGCGCCACCGCCCGTCAGCACCACGCCGCCGCGGATCTGATTCAACAGCCCCTTTTCCTGCAACTGGGCGCGAATCAGCCCGAAGGTTTCCTCCATCCGCAGATGCACAATAGTCTGGAGGTCATACAGCTTCACCGTGCGCGGCTCCTCACCGACGCCCGTCGGCACCGGCAGCTGACGGGTCCGCCCGGCCGCACTCACCATGGCATCGCCAAATTGCCGCTTCAGCTTTTCGGCCTCCGGCCCCAGAATGCGGAAGGCGCTGGCGATGTCATTGGTGACATGGTCGCCGCCGACGCCAATCACCCCGGCATCCGAAATTTTAGACTGCGCATACGCCACATAATCGGTGGTTCCGCCGCCCAGATCGATCAGCAGCACCCCCTGGATCTTCTGCTCCGTGGACAGAGCGGCTTTCACCGCACACAACCCGCTGAACAGGATCTCCAGCACCTCCAGCTTTTGTTCCTTCACGACCTTCACCACATTCACCATGCGCGAGGCGATGCCGTGAACAATGAGCATATCCGCCGAGAGGGTCTTTCCCGTCATCCCCACCGGGGACACGCCAAAACAGCCGTCTACGCCATATTGCCCCAGAATGCTGTGCAGAATCTCGCGGCCGGCCGGCAGCGTCACTTCCTTCGCCACGCTCCGCACCTGCTCCACATCCTCCTCTGTGATCTCGCCCTCGACCGCGATTTCCCCCCGGTTCGGAATGGCCTCAATCTGAGAGCCGGACATCAGCAGATACACTTCATTGATGCTGATCTGCGCGGCGGTCTCCGCCTGTCGCAACGCGGCCTCCGTACAAGAGCACACACTCTTGAAATCCACGACCTCCCCTTTGCGCATCCCGCTGCAGGCCGCATCCCCCACTGCCGTAATCACCAGCCCGCCATCCTCCCGGGCCTCCGCCACAAAGACGCGGACCCGGTTGGTGCCGATTTCAAGCGCAACGATTGGCTCCATGCTCATCTGTTCTCTATCCTTTCCACTTTGCGAAGGGTACCGACACGACCGTTGGCCCTACGGCACTGGACCGGGAGAGGAGTCCACCCAAGTCGAGGGCCGCCCCACATAATTCCGGTCCACCGTCATGTCATATTCTGCCAACTCCAGTCCCTTGTCGCGGGCCACCGCCCGCATCACCGGAAACTGGGGAAGCTTCTCTTTCAGCCCGTCCAGAGAGAACAGCACCTGCTCTCCCGACATCAGCCCCACATTCAGCCGTTCGTCATCGCTCAGATCGATGGTTGCCACGTCCATTTCCCGGCGCATCGCCGACTGGTTGCACAGGTCCAGAATCAACAGGGCCTGATCCATCATCGGATCGCTCACGACATCTCCGGGACGCAGACCCTTGTCGCGCACCCCCAGAATGACCGGCAAACTCGCCCGAACGGAGCTGGGACCCAGCACATGTTTGTCTGCGTCCACCGCCAGCGGGGTTCCCGCACCGGGGCGTCCCAGTCGTGCCACCGCCACCCGTTCGGCCACCTCAATCACCAGCGTATCCGGAAGCCGACGCCCCACCTGGGCATTGGCAATGACCGGCACCAGCAGCAAGGATTCCCTGATTTTCCGGGGTTGCACCGCAAACAGGTTCAGCCCCTTGCGCACCTTGGCATACTCCTGGATATGTCCCGCGCCCAGGGTGCCATCGGTCGTAATCTCGATCTCGCAAATCTGGAAAAAGTCATTCTCGACGAAGAGCGCGCGCCACGCCTCCATCCCACCCCAGATCAGGCCGCCGATCAAAACCGGAAGGGCCACCGCCCAGACCAGTCCCATTCCGATGCGCCGCCGGCCCGCCTGCCGACGCGATTTCGAGCGGGTCGCCGCTTGCAGAAGGCTTTCCTTCCGGCGGTTTCCACGACGCTGATTTTTCTTCCGAATGGCCACAGGTTCTCTTGGTTAAAACTACAAATTACACAAGTCCGCACTATGCCATACCCGCCCCCTCGGCAAAACCTTTTTTGTCCATCCCGGGCTGATTTCCCCGCCAATCTACTGATGGAGACAACAAAGCCCGCTCCGGAACGGAGCGGGCCTGGCGGCGGGAGAACAATCCTAGTAATCGGCGGCGGCGGCTTTCGCCGCCTCCATCGCTTTGTCTGTGCTGGCCTTCGCCTTCTCCCCTCCACTGCCCTGACCCGGAGCCCGGAGGAACATCACATCTTTGATGCCGATGAACCCCAACTGGGTCTTCAGCATGGGTGTCAGGGTATCATAGGCGGCCATATCGCCCTCGTACACACCTCCGCTGGCGTTACACACCACGACCTTCTTGTCCGGCACCAGGCCTTCGGGCCCTTTCGCGGTATAGCGGAAGGTCTTGCCGGCCACCAAGATCGTATCGATGAACGCCTTCAGCATCGGCGGCGCATTGAAATTCCACATGGGCGTCGCGATCACCACCAGATCGGCCGCCAGAAACTGAGCCAGGATCGCCTGCTGGCGTTCGCGCTTCCGCGCCGTCTCGGCATCCGCCGGCTCCGCCCCGAAGAAGGCGGGCAGCAGCTTTTCGTCCAGAAGGGGGACCTCATCACGATAGAGGTCAAGGGTCTCGATCGCGGCATCGGGATGCTTCTGCTTCAGCGCCTCGGTAAAGGCTTGTTCCACTTGAAGACTCGCCGACTTGTCGACGGGTTTCGGATTCGACAGGACTCTCAGTACGTTCATGGTGTTCTCCTCGGTTAACGGAGAACTATACTCTATTGAGGATCCGTTCGCAAAGTTCCGGGAAGGACCAGCCATGCTTTTGAGCCGCATCGGGCAGGAGACTCACCTCGGTGAATCCCGGGATGTTGTTCAATTCCAGCACAAAGAATTGGCCATCGGGGCGCAACCGGATATCCACCCGCCCCATCCCGGAGCACTCCAGCAGACGAAACACCTCCAGAGAGACCTCCTGGCAGGCCCGATAGGTTTCTTCCGGAATATCCTCCGGAATTCGATGCGTAACGGCCCCGGGAGTATACTTGTCGTAATAGTCAAAAAACTTCGTTGTGATCTCGAGAACTGGCAGCACGGTGTCGCCCACGACCCCGACGGTCAGCTCGCGTCCCGGAATGAATTCCTCCACCAGCGCGATCTCATCCAGGGCCAGCGAAGCCGCAAGCGCCGCATCCCAGTCCGACTCACTGTTCACGAGCGACACCCCCATGCTCGATCCCTGCCGGACGGGCTTCACCACCACCGGCAGAGGCAAGGTGCGCTCTTCCCCTTTTCGTAGAAACTCAAAAGTAGGCGTGGGAATCCCGGCCTCAGCCATGATCGGCTTACTTATGGATTTGTCAAAGGCCCGAGCACTCGCCTCCGGACTGGAACCCGTGTGCGGGATACCCCGCTCCCGCAATAGAGCCTGAATGGTGCCATCCTCACCAAACTGGCCATGCATCGCCACAAACGCCACTTCGGTGCCCGGCGGAATCTCGAACGAGCCATCCACCCCCACCAGCACCTCGTGGACCTCATAGCCGCAGGCGCGTAGTCCCTTGGCGACAGCGGCCCCCGACCGCAGCGATACCTCGCGCTCCGACGACGGCCCGCCCAGCATCACCGCTACTTTCTGAAATCTTTTCTTGCCTATCATTTCGTCCTCTTGTCTGGCACCCCCGTCACCTTGCGTGGCGGTTGAACCAGGTCTGCCGTTTGTGCCTCACCAATAATCGGCCTCATTCACCCGCGGCACAAGGCCGCAGGGGTCTAAAATCCAAGTTTTCCACACTGTGGAAACATTTCTTCCATACCATGGAAAAACTCCAAAAATGGTTTCCATACCATGGAAACTTCACCCTTACTCTACCCGCAACCCCGCCCGAGATTCAATGGTGATCCTTATATTCGCTTATGTGCATATGCACATATGCATATATATATTACACCCCGCACTGCGCTTGACGGGTGGAGGGGTTTAGGGGGAAACTGCGCGGTATGAATGTGGACGGAAAACACTATCGGACGATCTGGCTGGAAGAGCCGGATTGCGTACAGATTATCGACCAGGCCCTCCTGCCGCATGAATTTGCGGTCATGGAGTTGCGGTCTCCCAAAGAAATGTGTGAAGCGATATCGCGGATGCATCTGCGGGGCGCCGGGCTGATCGGGGCCGCTGCGGCCTGGGGCATCTACCTGGCGGTGCTGAAACATGCAACTCAAGCAGATTTTGCGGATCAGATGCAGGCCGAGGCATTGGCCTTGATTGCTACCCGCCCCACTGCGAGAAACCTGGAATGGGCTGTCGAACGGATGCAGAAGGCACTGACTTCCTGCAGCACGCCCGAAGACCGTGTAGCCTGCGCTCTGCGCGTCGCTCAGGAAATCACGGACGAGGATGCCGACTTCTGTCGTCGCATCGGACAGCACGGGCTGGAGCTGATTCGCGAGATCGCAAAAAAGAAGAATGGCGAACCGGTCAATATCCTGACCCATTGCAATGCGGGGTGGCTGGCGTTCGTGGATCATGGCACAGCCCTGGCCCCGGTCTATGCGGCCTTCAATGAAGGCATCCCCGTTCATGTATGGGTGGATGAAACCCGCCCGCGGAATCAGGGTGCCTCCCTGACCACCTGGGAGCTCGGGCATCACGGGGTCCCCCACACGCTGATCCCGGACAATGCCGGCGGGCATCTGATGCAGCACGGGCAGGTCGACATCGTTTTTGTCGGTTCTGACCGGACCACGGCGAATGGCGATGTGGCTAATAAAATCGGGACCTATCTGAAGGCACTGGCGGCACACGACAACGGGATCCCTTTCTACGCGGCCCTGCCGTCCTCGACCATCGATTGGGAAATCGGCGATGGCGTGAAGGAAATCGTCATCGAGGAGCGCGGCGCAGACGAGGTCTGCCGGATGACGGGCTGGGATGAAGCATCCGGGAAGGCCGTAACCATCCGAATCTGCCCTGAAGGCACTCGGGCAGCAAACTTCGGATTTGATGTCACCCCGGCGCGACTCGTGACGGGCATCATCACCGAGCAGGGCATTTCGCCAGCCTCCCGCGAGGGGCTGCATGCGCTTCACGAAAGACCTGATGCATCCAGATGAAGGATATATCAAGTTCTCCTACGCGCATGAGGAGGGCCCAGCCCCGACGCATCCGCGCCTCCATGAACTGATGCATATCCGCGATGACCTGCATGCGTGGGAACTCATCGGTGTCCTGCCGGAAGGAATCGGCTACGGGAATATCAGTACGCGAGTGGACAGAACAAATCGATTTGTCATTACCGGCAGTGGCACCGGCCTGCAGTTTCCGATTAAAGCCAGACACTTCTGCGAGGTGCTGGACTTCGACATCGACCAAAACCATGTGACCTGCAAGGGGCCCCTGCCCGCTTCCTCTGAAGCCATGAGCCATGGCGCCGTTTATGCTACCCGACCGGACACAAATGCCGTCATCCATATCCATGATTCCATCCTGTACCGAATGTTGATTCAGGAAGGCGCACCGCAGACACCGGCCGATGCCGCTTTCGGAACGCCAGAGATGGCACGCGGGTTAGGGAAACTGGCAGCCTCGCTCCCCTCGGTGGCCTGTCTGGTCATGGCCGGACATGAAGATGGAATCATTGCTTTTGCCCCCGATCCCTCTGCCGCGCGCGATGCGCTCTGGGACATCTACTGCCGCTCCCGACGAACCTAGACCGGCCTAGGACTCCAGCGCCCCTTCCAACTGCTGCTTCAATATGGGACCCAGGTTCTCTATATCGCCGGCACCAATCAGTAGAATCCAGTCGCCAGGTTCCCAGCGATCGGTCACGCGTGTTGCGGCATCGTTCAGATTCACAGCCAGTTCCGCAAGAGCCCCGGCATGCCGTTCGAAACCGTGAAGCAGATCCTGCGAAGTTCCACCCTCCATCGGCGATTCACTCGCAGCATAGACCGGTGTGAGGATGACACCGGCCACGCCATCAAAGGCCGGCGGATAATCCCTCCTCAGGGCCAGCGTCCGCGTATAGCGATGGGGCTGAAAGACTGCCCAAATCCGTTGGGCACCGGCTTGTTGCGCCGCATCAATCACGGCCCGGATTTCCGATGGATGATGCGCATAGTCCGCCAGCACCTGGATGCCGCGGGCGGCGGCTACCCGCTCAAAGCGGCGCCGGGGCAAAGCAAAGCTTTTCAGGGCGGCACAAGCGGCCTCGAGATCGACTCCTGCAGCCACGCAAGCCGCAATAGCCCCGAGGGCGTTGTGGACGTTGTGGCGGCCTGTTAAAGGCAAAAAGGCGCTGGCGGACTGCCCCTCGCGGGTCTGAACCGTAAAACGGGTCCCTTCGCGGCCTATTTCCAACGCATCTGCACAAAAGTCTGCGGCAGCGGAGAAGCCATAGGAAATCCCGTCCAGGGCTTCACCGATAATTTTTGCTTCTGCATCTTCCTCACAATAGACTACGGGTCCGCGGGTCTGCTGGGCAAAAGTTCGGAAGCAATCGATCATGGTTTCCGGAGAGGCATAGTGCTCCATGTGGTCGAATTCAATATTGGTAATGACCGCGATTTCCGGATGATAGTAAGCAAGGGTCGCATCGCTTTCATCCGCCTCGACCACCAGCCACTCTGAAGTGCCAATGCCGGCGGGCGAACCATCCGGCGCCAGTTCACCGCCGATGCACCAGGACGCATCTTCACCGCAGGCACGCATCAGGTGAGCGATCATGGAAGAGGTGCTTGTTTTCCCATGGGTTCCTGAAACCGCGATGGTTTTCCATTGCTCAGTCAGAACAGGCAGCACCTGACCGCGGCGGAACAACGGAATGCCCTGCGCTTCGGCGGCCAGCCGCTCGGGATGATCCGGCTGCAGGGCGGGGCTGAAAATGGCCCAATCCACCCCATCCAGATGCGCCGGGTCATGCCCCACGCCCACAGGAATGCCTGAAGCGACTAATCCATCCAGCAGGCGCGACGCCGTGCCATCGCATCCGGTGACCTGAAGACCTCGCGCCGCAAGTAAACGTGCGACACCGGCCATTCCAATGCCGCCAACCCCCATCAAATGAACTCGAGATGCCGGAGTGGAAACCCACCGCCGGATTTCGTCGCGCCACCCGTTGTCGCTGACGGCCGTCATGAGATGCGCGCGTTCGACTCCACGAGGGTCGCCAAGGCCACGGTTCCATCCTGCACCCCCTCGCGGGGCGCGGCCTCGCGCAGGCGGGCTAACCGTTCCGGCTTTCGCACCGTCTCGGCCAGATAGGCCTCGAGCCATTCCGGCGTCAGCGCCGATTCGGCGACCACATCGGCCGTGCCACGTTTTTCCAATGCATGCGCGTTCGCAGTCTGGTGATCCATCGCCGCACTGGGATAGGGAACAAACAATGCCGGCACACCGAAGAATGCCAATTCTGCACAGGTGGAGGCCCCCGCACGACAGATGGCGAGGTCGGCATCGTGATACAGAGGGGCCATGTATTTGGTGAACGCGATCACATCGGCTTGTACGTGGGCAGCGGCATAGGCCTCGCGAACGGTCTCTTCATCCTTGGTGCCGGTCAAATGAGTGACGGATAGTTTCAGATTTGTTTTCTGTAGGCGGGCTAGGGTCTCCACGACCACTTCATTCAAGCGATGCGCTCCCAGACTGCCGCCTACGACCAAGAGATGGAAAGGCGTGTGCACCACAGCCTCCCGGGGCGGGAGCCCGCTGGCCGCTTCGGTCAACTCGGCGCGCAACGGGATACCGACGACCTGGAGAGTGGCTTTGCGCAAATGGAACCGGGTTTCTTCAAAGCCCGCCCCAACCGCGGCAGCGGCGCTCGAGAACAGGCGCACGGCACGTCCGGGAATCACATTCGCTTCATGCAGCACAATGGGGACACCCAGCAGACGCGCCGCACTGCAAGGTCCGACGGAGGCATAGGAGCCCATGGCCAGCAGGACATCCGGACGATCCCGACGCATGGCCGTGCGACACCGCCACACCGCACGGGACAGCTTCCACGCCGTCTGAAACGACTTGAGGGAAATACCGGAAGGAAATCCCTGGGCCGGCACCTGAACCACGGGGCCGTCCCAATCCTTCAGCGCAGCCTGTTCGGTGTCACGACCGGTCATCCAGAGCGTCACTTCATGGCCCCGGCTCAACAGCTCCCGCGCCGTTGCCAGGCCGGGGAACACATGTCCACCAGTTCCACCACATGCCACGGCAACCTTCACAGAGACACCCCCTCCCCGTTCAGGAGGAGAAGCTTCCAGGCTGTACCCGAAGAAAATCCACCCAGCTTTCCGCCGGCAGCGATGACGCGATGACAAGGAACAAACAGCGGAATGGGATTGGCACCGCAAGCCCCCCCAACGGCCCGGGACGCCTTCGGAGACCCGGCCTGACGCGCCAGTTCAGCATAGGTCGCTGTTTTGCCTCTCGGGATCTTTCGCAGCGCGCTCCATGTCGCGCGTCGAAAAACCGTTGCGGAGGAATCCCAGGCAGCGTCCAGCGCAGGACACCTTCCGGGCTTGCAGCCCTCCAGCAAGGCACGAGCATAAGCGGCCGCTTTCTGAAGAACAGGAGTCGGATTGCGGGGAAGTCGCATGCGAAGAATCCGAAAAGAAGCCGTTTCCACCAGTGCGGGGGGCATTGTGCAAGACAGAACGCCCCGGCGACTGGCCTCGATGATAACAGGACCCCATGTGGTCTCCAGCACTGCACGCTGGAGGTCGGTACCCTTCACGCTCATGTCACCATCTTCAACAGAATGAATCCGAGGGTCAGGACCATCAAAATCATGAAGAACGTGCGCAGCCGCTGACTGCCCCGCTCCCGGCGCGCCTGCCGGACCCGCTTGAGTCCCGCAGTGCCGAAATAACTGCGGAAGCGCTCGTGCTCCGGTTCCGGCAAATGGGTCTGCGCATTCGGATTTCCGATACCCGGACGGAGCAAATCGGTCCGTTGAAGCCGCGGCATAACCACCCGTTTAGTATCCAGCCCCTCCGGCCCGGGCTGGAAGTCCAAAGTGCTTTCATTCGTCGGCATCTCTTCGGCCTGCCGCTCCACGACACCGACCTCTTTATACACCATTCCGAAAGGACGGATGGGATCTTCATCGTAGGGAGAGTCCGGGATGGCCGTCGCACGGAATTTCGGCTCTTTGATGACCCGCTCCGCTTCGGGAATGGTGTCGGCCCAGCGATGGACGTCATCCATCCGTTCGCGGACGCGTGCTTTCTCGCGCTCAATTTCACGCAAGCGCCGCTCCCAGGATTGTTGTTTTCGTATCGCCGCCATGGTTATGCCCAGTAGTAGTAGAACAGCATCCAGACCACCAGCAGCAGCGACAGCACCGCCATCAACGGAAGCGTGAAGGCCAGCCCCGCCCGGAACCAATACCCGAAGCCCTGCCCCGAGGTCGCCGCCGGAGCCGAGGACGGCTCAAAAGCCGTCATCGCAGACATGGATATATCGGTGCCGGCCGCATGCGGCCGGACCGCATCGATTTTGGCCATTGCCTGGTTGTAATCGGAGCGAATATTTTCGAGCAGCCCAAGCGCCTTGTTCAATTCATCCAGCAGTTCTTCGTCCTCCCACTGCTCTTCGTTCAGCGCCAACACCTCTGCCTTCCGCAACTGGAAGATGCGGCGGCTTTCCTCCAGCAGTTCAACCAGGCGTTCCGCCTGCAGCTGATCTTTTTCCATGCGGACCAGCCCGGATCCGAGGCGTTCCTTCAGGTCGCGGCGATCACGATCAAAGGCCTCTTGTTTCTGGCGCATCTCTTCGAGCATCCGCCGCTCCTCTTCCAGCTCTTCCTGACGAATGCGCAAGCGGTCCAGCTCCTGCGCCTTGTCCACCATTTGCTCGTTGACTTCCTGCTTGTGGCGAGCCAGATGGGTCAGCGGCAGGCTGGACACCGGCCGGTTCGGTATATCGCGGGACGACGGGATCACGCCATCGCGGGGAGCTCCCCCGCTCTGACCGTCCAGCTTGATCTTCAGCGCCTCTTCACGCTCGCGGGCTAAATCTTCATCAAAAAAATCAGTTCCCATATCCTCTGCTCCTGTTCAATTAGCTGGAATCTCGAGACGTGTGCCCACCCGGATGTTGTTGGCATCCGTCAGGCGGCCCTGATTCGCATTAAAAATATATTTCCAGCGGGACGGCGTACCGTAATATCGTGTGGAAATGGTGGCCAAATTTTCACCCGACACAACCACATGGATTCGGGGGGCATTCACATCGGGGGGCATCACCACATCCGATTCCTGCGGGCGTCGGACGGGGGCAGACACCCTCGGGGAAGCCGTGCCGGCCTGCGCCGCACGAAGAGCGGCCAGTTCCTGCTCCAGCACACGGATCCGGGCATCGCGGGCCTGCAGTTCACGCTTCACTTCATCGGGGGATGCGGCAATCTGTGCGGCATAGGACAGACGGCAGGTCTGAATAAATCCTTCGATATCCTCACGATATTCACTCTCGGGCCTCAACTGCAGATAGCGGTTGTAGTGGTACAGCGCCGCCACATAATCCTGACGGTAATTCTGAAGCATCAGACCCAATTTTCGGTGGGCCAAGGCTAAATCAGGACGGCGATTCAGCGCTTTTTCACACCAGGTGATAGCCTGATCGATATCCTGCTTGCTCTCGAAAGCAACCGCCCGGCGCATGTTGCGATCCCGCGCTTCACGGCTCTCATCCGGGGCGCGGGAACACCCGGCGACCAGCGCCAGACACAGCGCGGCCAATCCGGCCCATTTCCCAATTTGAAGTACGTCCCTACTCATATGGTCACATTATCAAATCCGCCCCCGGAATCAAACAAACCTTCCCAAACCGGTATAAAAAAATCCGCCCCCGGGGTTCGGGGGCGGACGGAGGTCCTTTTCCTAAGGAAAAGGCCTATTATACGCCGAGGGCAGCCTGTGCGGCGGCCAAACGAGCGATCGGCACGCGGTACGGCGAGCAGCTCACGTAGTTCAGGCCGACTTTGCAGCAGAACTTGACGGAAGCAGGATCGCCACCGTGTTCGCCGCAGATGCCGCACTTGAGACCGGGACGGGTGGCACGGCCCTTCTTGACCGCCATTTCCACCAACTGGCCCACACCGGTGACGTCCAACTGGAGGAACGGATCCACCGGCAGAATCTTCTGATCCAGATAATCCGGAAGGAAGGAGCCGATATCGTCACGGCTGTATCCGAAGGTCATCTGGGTCAGGTCATTGGTACCGAAGCTGAAGAAGTCAGCCGATTCAGCCACCGCATCGGCCGTCAGGGCCGCACGGGGAATCTCAATCATGGTACCGACCATGTACTTGAGCTTGGACTTCTTGGCCTTGATGATCTCATCGGCCGTCTTGCGGATGATCGCCGCGAGGAAGTCGAGTTCCGCCTTGGTTCCGATCAGCGGGACCATGATCTCAGGCAGCACCTTGCGGCCAGTCTTGAGGACATTGCAGGCCGCTTCGATGATCGCGCGAGTCTGCATGACACACAATTCCGGATAGGTGATGGAGAGACGGCAACCGCGATGACCGAGCATGGGGTTGAACTCGTGGAGCTTCTTCACGCGGGCGGACACCACAGAGACCTTGGTCTTCATGCGCTTAGCCATCTCCGCCATACCGGCGGCATCATGCGGCACAAACTCATGCAGAGGCGGATCGATAAGACGAATCGTCACACCATAGCCGTCCATGGCCTTGAAGATACCTTCGAAGTCACTCCGCTGTAGAGGCAGGAGCTTGGTCAAAGCCTTCTCACGAGCCTTCAGGTCTTCCGCAAGAATGAACTCGCGGACGGGCCAGATGCGCTCGCCTTCGAAGAACATATGCTCGGTTCGGCATAAGCCGATTCCCTGGGCACCAAACGCGCGGGCGGCCTTGGCATCCTTCGGGCTGTCGGCGTTGGTACGGACCGCAATTTTGCGGAACTTGTCGGACCAATCGCTGATCTGCTTGTACATCTTATAGATAGGATGCTTCTGAGCGGCTTTCTTGCCCCCAACCACGGCGGCAACCACCGGGCTGGCTTCGGTCGGGATCTGGCCTTCATAGACCACACCGGTCGAACCGTTCAAGCTGATCCAGTCGCCTTCCTTCAGCACCTTGCCGTTGGCGGAGATCGTTTTCTTCTTGTAGTTGATATCCAGGTCGCCGGCACCCGCGATGCAGCACTTGCCCCAGCCGCGAGCCACAACCGCCGCGTGGGAGGTCATGCCGCCGGTGCTGGTCAGAATCCCCTGCGCCGCCCACATGCCACCGACATCTTCGGGGCTGGTTTCATGACGAACGAGAATCAGCTTCTCAGCCGGCTTATCCTTAATGATCTTCTCAGCCGTGGCGGCGTCGAAGACAATTTTGCCAACGCCCGCGCCCGGACCGGCCGGCAGACCCTTGGTAAACGGCTTGGCCTTCTTCTCCACGGCGACATCGAAGATCGGGAACAGCAACTGTTCGAGATCCGAGCCCATTACAGTGCCCAGGGCTTCACTGGCGGTCAGAATCTTCTTCTGAGACTTGCCCGTGACGAAATCCTTACCGGTGGCCATTTCGACGGCCCAGCGAACGCCGGCCAGACCGGTACGTTTCGCGTTACGGGTCTGCAGCATCCAGAGAGTGCCTTGCTCAACGGTGAACTCCACATCCTGCGGATACTTGTAGTGGGCTTCGAGCTTGCGCATGATCAAGAGAAGCTTCGTGTGGGCTTTCTTCCACACCGGGCTCTTCTCTTTCGGCATTTCATCAATGTGCTTCGGCGTGCGGATCCCCGCCACCACATCTTCACCCTGCGCATCGATCAGATATTCACCCATCGGCTCAACGGAACCGGTAGCGCCATCACGCGTGAAAGCCACGCCCGTGCCGGACTCTTCGCCCATGTTACCAAAGACCATAGTGCAGACGTTCACCGCGGTACCGAGAAGACCGGTGACCTTGTTGATCTGGCGGTACTTCTCAGCGCGTTCGCTGTTCCAGCTGCCGAACACGGCGTCGACGGAAGCCGTCAACTGCTCAATCGGATCCTGCGGGAAAGGCTTCTTCACCTTCTTGACATAGACCTTCTTATAGATCTCGCACAGCTCCTTGAGCTGTTCGGCGGTCAGGTCATTGTCTTCCTTCGCACGATATTTCTTTTTCAGCTCGGTCATCGCTTCTTCGAAGTCATCATGGCTCAGACCGGTCGTCGGGCCCATGACCACGTTACCGAACATATCGATGAAACGGCGATAGCAGTCCCAACCGGTACGCTCATTGCCGGTGCTCTCAATAAAACCAAGAATGGACTTGTCGTTCAAACCAAGGTTCAAGACGGTGTCCATCATACCCGGCATGGAAACGGCGGCGCCAGAACGCACGGAAACCAGCAAAGGATTCTTCGGGTCGCCCAACTTTTTGCCCAACTTGGTTTCCAGCCTCTTCAACTGAGTCGTGAGCTGATCTTTCATCCCCATCGGGTATTTGCTGTTGTGCGACGCGTAGTACGCACAGGCTTCTGTCGAAATCGTGAATCCCGGAGGCACGGGCAGATTGGCATTGGCCATTTCAGCCAGGTTCGCACCCTTTCCACCCAGAATCGCCTTCATGGAGGCATCCCCTTCGGTGTTCTCTTTGCCGAAGCCATAAAAATAGACATACTTCTTTTTCGCCATGGTCATCTCCGTGTTTTTGTTCGACCCTTTCGGGCCCGTTGTTTTAAATCGCAGCCACACCACTCCGGGGTGGAAAATTCGCGCAATCATCTGCTCCCCCCCCCCTTCTTGTCAAGCAAATGACGCAAATTCTCCATGCTCGAAACGGTTTACTGCCTAAAATACAAAAAAAGGCCCGGCAACGTGCCGGGCCGGGATCATCGGGGCAAAAGCCCCGAGTACAGGGCTTAGGATTCGGTGGATCCCAGCAGCGGACTAGAAACTGTCGGCAACTGGTCACCGATCAGCTCTTCCGCCTCGATGGGGTCCACCAGCGGCACCAACTTGATGTTTCGATACATCGAGAAGCCCGTTCCGGCCGGAATCAAATGACCCATAATGACGTTCTCCTTGAACCCGTGGAGGTTGTCCACGCGAGCGAGAGTGGCCGCATCGGTGAGCACACGCGTCGTATCCTGGAAGGACGCCGCCGAGATGAAGCTTTCCGTTTCGAGTGAGGCCTTGGTGATACCCAGCAACAGCGGTGTGGCTTCGGCAGGCTTGCGCCCTTCTTCTGCCACGCGCCGGTTGACTTCGAGGAACATGCGCTTCTCGACCTGCTCGCCCCAGAGGAATCCGGTATCCCCCGGCTCGACAATGCGCACCTTGCGCAGCATCTGACGAACGATGATTTCGATGTGCTTGTCGTTGATTTCCACACCCTGAAGGCGATAGACTTCCTGCACTTCATTCACGAGATATTCCTGCAGTTCCTGAGGACCGCACACTTCGAGAATTTCCTGCGGAACGACGGGACCTTCGGTGAGGGGCTGCCCCTTCTTCACCCGGTCGCCGGCATACACAACGATGTGCTTGTTCAGCGGAATCAAGTGTTCCTCAGCATCGCCCGTGATCGGATCACGCACCAGAAGTTTCCGTCGACCGCGCGCATTTCCGCCCATTTCGACGAGACCGTCGATCTTGGCGATTTCCGAAGCATCCTTCGGCTTGCGGGCTTCGAACAGCTCCGCCACACGCGGCAGACCACCGGTAATATCCTTGGTACGGGCCTGTTTGCGGGGGGTCTTGGCGATCACCGCTCCGGCATACACCTTTTCGCCCTTATCCACAACCACATGCGCACCAGAGGGAACCGTATAGGAGGCCAGGATCTTTTTGGAATCCTTGGCATCGCGAATGAGCAGCTGCGGATGAATTTCATCCCTGTGATCCAGGATCACGAGATCTTCCATTCCGGTGGCTTCATCCACTTCCTTGCGGACGGTCACGCCAACGATAAAGTCACGCAGATCCACCTTACCGGCGAATTCGCTCAAGATCGGCACATTGTACGGATCCCACTTGGCAACCGATGTCCCCTTCTTGACGGCCTCGCCATCGGTAGCCGATAGAATCGCTCCCAATTGGATCGTATGGCGCTCGAGTTCGCGACCAGCCTTGTCATACAGACCGAGCATACCGTTCTTATTCAGAACGATGTGATTTCCGTCGGGGCCCGGAACGGCGTAGAGCTCTTCGTATTTCACCACACCATCATGTTTGATCACGATTTCAGGCTGTTTGAACGTGGCGCTCGCCGTACCACCAATATGGAACGTACGCATCGTGAGCTGGGTGCCCGGCTCGCCGATGGACTGCGCCGCGACAATTCCCGAGGCTTCACCCAGCACCGCCATGCGGCCATTCGCCAGATTGCGACCATAGCACTTGGCGCAGATTCCGCGCTTCGATTCACAGGTCAACACGCTTCGGATTTTGACGCTTTCGAGCTCAGCGCGACGCACCTTCTCAATCACCTTCTCATCAATTTCAAAACCGGCGGCAACGAGCACATCGCCGCTGCGCGGGTCGCGGATGTCATCCACGGCCGTCCGACCCAGAATACGCTGGGAGAGAGGAACGAGTTCTTCGTCACCCTGCATGATGGAGTGCACTTCAATACCATTCAGCGTGCCGCAATCCTGTTCAACAATGATGACATCCTGAGACACATCGACCAGCTTACGGGTCATATATCCGGAGTCAGCTGTCTTTAACGCCGTATCGGCCAATCCCTTACGGGCACCATGCGTCGAAATGAAGTATTCCAGAACGCTCAGGCCTTCGCGGAAGTTCGCCAAAATCGGGCGTTCGATAATTTCACCGGACGGCTTGGCCATCAGACCACGCATACCGGCCAGCTGACGAATCTGCTGGCGATTACCACGCGCACCGGAGTCCACCATCATAAACAGCGGGTTCACATCGGTGCGGGACTCATTAAACTCCATCGCCCGGAACATCTGACTGGCGACCTCATCCGTCGCATGCGTCCAGATATCAATAATCTTATTATACCGCTCACCATCCGTGATGATACCCTTCCGGTACTGCACCTCAACCTCGGCCAGCGATTTACGCGCCGTCTCAACGGTCTTGGGTTTACCGTCCGGAACAATCATGTCCACAATACCGATGGAAATACCCGAGAGGGTTGCAAATTCAAACCCGATTTCCTTCACGCGATCCAGCGTCGTGACCGTGTCTTCGTGACCGGCCACCTGGTAGCAGCTGTGAATCAGTTCTTCGAGTTTCTTTTTCGGCACGGGCGCATTGAAGAAGCCCATGCTGTCCGGCCAGATTTCATTAAAGAACACGCGGCCGGCCGTGGTGATCAGAACGGACTGATCCTTCAGGCCGTACTTGGTTTCCACCTGGTAGTTCGGATTCTTGTAGCGGATCCGGTCATGCACCTTCAAGACGCCTTCATCGTAAGCCGTGTGCACTTCTTGAGAATCGCCAAAGATCGGCAAATGCTCGATGGCGCCGGCCTTCTTCGTCTTGCGGGCACGAATCCGTTCCTGCTGAGAATCCACCGTCATGTAGTAGCAGCCCAGCGCGATATCCTGCGTCGGCGTGGTGATCGGCTTCCCGCTGGAAGGCGAGAAAATGTTGTTTGGCGCAAGCATGATCAGCTTGCTTTCCATCTGCGCCTCAACCGACAGCGGCACATGGACCGCCATTTGATCGCCATCAAAGTCAGCGTTGTAAGCCGTACAGACGAGCGGATGAATGCGGATCGCTTCACCTTCGATCAGGACCGGCTCAAATGACTGAATCGACAGGCGATGCAGAGTCGGCGCACGGTTCAGCATGACCGTGTGGCCGCGCGTCACCTCTTCTAGAATATCCCAGACCTGGTCTTCCTCGCGCTCGATCATCTTTTTGGCACTGCGGACGGTATGCACAACCCCCATAGCCTTCAGGCGGCGGATAATGAAGGGCTCAAAGAGCACCAGCGCCATCTTCTTGGGCAGCCCGCACTGATTCATTTTCAAATGCGGTCCGACCACAATCACGGAACGGCCCGAGTAATCCACGCGCTTACCCAGAAGATTCTGGCGGAAGCGACCCTGTTTACCCTTGAGCATGTCGCTCAGTGACTTCAGAGGGCGATTGCCCGCACCCGTGACGGCGCGACCATGACGGCCGTTGTCAAACAGAGCATCCACCGCTTCCTGCAACATGCGCTTCTCATTGCGGACGATCACATCCGGCGTCTTGAGCTGCAGAAGATTCTTCAGGCGGTTGTTGCGATTGATGACGCGACGATACAGATCATTCAGATCGCTGGTGGCAAACCGGCCGCCCTCCAGGGGCACCAGCGGACGCAGATCCGGCGGGATCACAGGCAGCACCTGCAGAATCATCCATTCCGGACGCGTATGGCTTGTGCGGAAGGAATCCAGAATTTTCATCCGCTTGGTCAGCTTCTTTCGAGTCTGCTTGCTGCGGGTGTTTTCCATCTCGGTTTCGAGGGTTTCGAGCTGCTCCTCGAGATCAATCTTGGCCATGATCTCGCGGACACCTTCCGCACCCATGCGGGCGACAAAGGTCTCACCGTATTTGTCGACAGCTTCGCGGTATTCGTCCTCATTGAGAAGCTGACGCTCCTCCAGAGGGGTGTCGCCGGGATCCACCACAATATAATCTTCGTAGTACAGCACGCGTTCCAGTTCGCGTGCCGTCATATCCAGAACGGCAGCCAAACGGCTCGGGGCACACTTGAAGAACCACAGATGCGAGACCGGCACCGCCAGCTCGATATGACCCATCCGGTCGCGGCGGACGCGCGCCAGCGTCACTTCGACGCCGCAACGGTCGCACACAATGTTCTTGTGCTTGATGCGCTTGTACTTGCCACAGGAGCATTCCCAGTCCTTGGTGGGTCCGAAAATACGCTCGCAGAACAGTCCGCCCTTTTCAGGTTTAAAGGTCCGGTAATTAATCGTTTCCGGATTCTTGACTTCACCATGGCTCCAAGACCGGACGGTCTCGGGAGAGGCCAGGGTGATGCTTACATAATCGAATCCGGGTTGGGATTCTGTCTCAAAAATCGGCTTGGGGCTGGTAGTAGTATCCAACGTGGGCCTCCTCTATCGGTTCAAAGATTCAACATTCAAGGTCACTAAGGGCACTAAGCCAGGCTCTCTTCACGGCGCTGGACCCGGATATCCAGAGCCAGGCTCTGAATTTCTTTCATCAGCACATTGAAGGATTCCGGGATGCCCGCCTCCAAGGAATTCGTTCCCTTGACGATGGACTCATAGATTCGGGTGCGACCGGCGACGTCATCGCTCTTGACAGTGAGGAGTTCCTGCAGTGCGTAGGCACAGCCGTAGGCCTCCATGGCCCACACCTCCATTTCACCGAAGCGCTGACCTCCATACTGCGCCTTGCCGCCCAGCGGTTGCTGGGTCACGAGACTGTAGGGTCCAACGGCACGCGCATGGATCTTGTCGCTCACCAGATGGTGAAGCTTGAGCATATAAATCACGCCCACGACCACGCGCTGGTCGAATGACTCTCCGGTGCGGCCGTCGAACAGGGTCGTCTTACCGTCATCCGGCAGGCCCGCCTTCTCCATCAGCGCCCAGATTTCCTTTTCAGGACAGCCATCAAAAACCGGTGTGGCCGCATGCTGCCCCAGAATCTTGCAGGCAATACCCAGATGGGTTTCAAGCACCTGACCCACATTCATACGCGATGGCACACCCAGCGGATTCAACACGATATCCACCGGCGTTCCATCCGGCATGAACGGCATGTCCTCTTCCGGCAGAATGCGGGCGACCACGCCCTTGTTACCATGACGTCCGGACATCTTGTCACCGACGCCCAGCTTCTTCTTGCTGGCAATGTAGACTTTGACCTGTTTGATGATTCCGGTCTCGGCTTCCTCGCCGCTTTCCAGACGCAATGTCATATTCTCGCGGTCGTCCTTCAACTGCGCGAACTTCGAGCTGTATTCGCCGATGATATTGCTGATCTTCTGCTGAATCGGACTCGGGTCGATGGCAATCACGCCATAGGCCGCCGCCAACTTGCGCAGCAATGTCTTCGTGATCTTCCGGTTCGCCGGAATGATGATCTCACCCGTTTCGCCATTGACCACATCCAGCGGAATCTTTTCACCCAGCAGGATGTTGGACAGCGCATCGGTGAGGTTCTCCGTGATCTCGGACTCGCGCTTGTCAAACTCATCCACCATCTGCTTCTGCTGCTTGCGACGCTCATTCGGGCTCATCTTGGTGCGCTGCGGCAGATCGCGGGAGGTGGTTTTTACATCCATCACGATGCCGGAGGTTCCGCTCGGGACCGTCAGGGAGGTATCGCGCACTTCCGCAGCCTTTTCGCCGAAGATCGCACGCAGCAGCTTCTCTTCTGGAGCCAGTTCGGTCTCGCTCTTCGGCGTGATCTTCCCAACGAGAATATCGCCGGGGTTCACTTCTGCACCGATGCGCACCACTCCGTCCATCCCGAGATCCTTCAGAGCTTCCTCGCCGACATTCGGAATGTCGCGAGTGATTTCCTCAGGGCCCAGCTTGGTGTCACGGGCTCCGCACTCATATTCATCAATATGCACCGAGGTGAAGATATCCTCCGAGACGAGACGTTCATTCAGCAGAATGGCATCCTCGAAGTTATATCCGCACCAGGGCATGAACGCCACCAGCACATTGCGACCGATGGCTAATTCGCCGTCATCCGTCAGAGCGCCGTCCGCGAGGACATCGTTCTTCTTGATTTTCTGGCCCTTCTTGACAATCGGACGCTGATTGATGCAGGTCCCCGCATTCGAGCGCGTGAACTTGCGGAGATCATAGGACTGATAATCCTCCTGCGGCGTCTTCTTGGTCGGCATGGAGCCGTCCTTCGACACCACAATACGGTCGGCGGCCACATAGGCTGTCTTGCCCGACTCACGGGCAATCACCATCACGCGGCTGTCGCGTGCCACGCGGGCTTCCACGCCCGTCGCCACATACGGAGCCTCGACGCGCAACAACGGCACCGCCTGGCGCTGCATGTTGGCCCCCATCAGAGCGCGGTTCGCATCATCGTGCTCGAGGAACGGGATCAAACCGGCCGCCACGGAGACCACCTGTTTCGGTGACACATCCATATAGTTGGCACGATCCACGGCCACTTCGAGGAACTCACCGCGATAGCGGCCCGCCACGGTCTCGCGGGCAAACGAACCATCCTCATTCAGAGGGGCATTCGCCTGCGCGATCACATAGTTTTCCTCTTGGTCAGCCGTCAGATAATCGATAACGGTCTTCGAGACCTTCCCGCCCACCACGCGACGGTACGGAGTCTCAATGAACCCGAATTCGTTAACGCGAGCATACATCGACAGCGACGAGATCAGTCCGATATTCGGCCCTTCAGGCGTTTCAATCGGGCAGATGCGGCCATAATGCGACGAATGCACATCGCGAACCTCAAAGCCGGCGCGTTCGCGGCTCAGACCGCCTGGTCCGAGGGCGCTGAGACGGCGTTTGTGGGTCAATTCGGCCAGCGGGTTGGTCTGATCCATAAACTGGGAGAGCTGACTGCGACCGAAGAAGTCACGAATCACTGCGGCCAGGGCCTTGGGATTGATAAGCTTCTGGGGCGTCAGTTTTTCGGCCTGCTGATCAAACACCGTCATGCGTTCGCGCACCAGGCGTTCGGTTCGGGCCAACCCTACGCGGCACTGGTTTTCAACCAGCTCACCCACCGTACGGATACGGCGGCTGCCGAGATGATCAATATCGTCGATGGTCCCCTCGCCTCGGCGAAGGTTGATTAGATATTTCACAGCGGCCACAAAATCTTCTTTTTCCAGCACCCGGCTCTCGTTCTTGGGATCGAGGCCCAGCTTCTGCTGGATCTTGTAACGACCCACGCGGCCGAGGTCATAGCGGCGCGGATCAAAGAATATCCGTTTCAGCAGCTGACGGGCATTGGAGGTTGTCGGGGGATCGCCCGGACGCAGTTTGTGATAGATTTCCTTCAGGGCATCGTCGGCGTTGTCGGAGGGGTCCTTGCGGACACTCTTCAGCAACAAACCTTCATCCCAAGACACATTGACCACATCGAGCTTCTTGATGCCGGCGGCCTGAAGCTGCTTAAGCAAGTCCTTGGTGACCGGCTCGAACTTCTTGACCAGAATGCTTTGGCTGTCTTCATCCACGATGTCCGTTTTAACCACGCGGTTTTCGAGCTGATCGGATTTGGCCTTGGCCACATCCAGCTTCTCAAAGGTATAGAACAGACCCAGCAGTTCTTCATCGCTTCCGTATCCCAGGGCACGCAGGAAGGTGGTCGCCAGGAATTTCCGGCGGCGTTTCTTGCGGTCGAGATAGATGTTGAGCAAATCCGCCGTATCAAACTGGACTTCGACCCAGGAGCCGCGGTCCGGAATGATCCGGAAGGAATGCAGCAGGGTGCCGTTCGCATGGACGCTCTGCTCGAAGCAGAGCCCCGGCGACCGATGAAGCTGACTGACAATGACGCGCTCGGCACCATTGACAATAAAGGTTCCCTGCTCGGTGATCAAAGGCACTTCGCCCATGAAAACAGTCTCTTCGCGCACTTCGGCCTGGTTCTTCAGGCGGAAAGTCACATGCAGGGCCGCCGTATGCGATTCGCCTTCTTTCAGGCTCACAAACGGCAGCTGTTTAGGCGGGGTCACCTCATATTTAACGAAATCCAGGGTGCAGTTCCCATCATAGCTTTCGATGGGGAACACTTCCTTGAAAACCGCCTGCAGACCCACGGCACGACGCTTGTTCGGCGCCGTATCCATCTGCAAAAAATCGCGGTACGAGCGCGTCTGGATCTCAATGAGATCCGGTAGCTCGACCACATCCGTCAACTTACCAAAATTAATCCTGTCAACCATCGGGTCACCTATTGTTCAAGGGTGAAAACCACGAAAACCAAAAGACGGGTACACCCCGGATGCGCGTAAAGCGACCCGGGGCGACCGTCACACCACAACTGGAGAACTACTTGATGGTGACCTTAGCGCCAGCAGCTTCCAACTGCTTCTGAACCTTTTCAGCTTCGTCCTTGTCGACGCCTTCCTTGACAGCCTTCGGAGCGGCTTCGACCAGATCCTTGGCTTCTTTCAAGCCGAGACCGGTGATCGTGCGCACTTCCTTGATGACGGCGATCTTGGACGAACCCGCGGCGGTCAATTCAACCGTGAATTCCGTCTGTTCTTCTTCGGCGGCTCCGCCACCAGCGGCCGGAGCGGCTGCAACAGCTGCCGGAGCAGCGGCCGATACGCCCAGACGATCTTCCAATGCCTTCACCAACTGAGACAGTTCCAAAACCGATACGGTCTCAATCCAGTCCACAAATTCCGCCATCTTACCTTCGAGTTTCACTTCTTCGCTCATGAGTATTCTCCTGATCCGTTATTTTTTAAATCGTGATTGTGATTTCGGGCCCTGTGCTTAGGCCGCGTTTTTCTTATCTGCGGCAGCCTGCAGCACATACACCAGGCTCGCCAGTTTTTGGCTCATCACGCCAACCAAATTCGACATCGGGGCGGCCAGCGTCCCAACGAACACACCCTGCATCACCTTCAGCGGCGGCAGCGTGGCCAGAACGTTGATTTGCTCTGCGCTCAAAACGGTGCCATCCATATAGCCCAGTTTGATCACAGGTACCTTTGCATTCCCCTTGATGAACTCGCTCAAGGCTTTCGCCGCCGCGGCTACATCGCCTGAACCGAAGACAATAGCGGTAGGACCCTTCAGTCCGGCCTCCAGACCCTCATAGTTCAGTTCTTTTGTGACAACGTTGAACAACCGGTTCGGCACCACATGATATTGGGCCTCGGACTCCTGAAGCGCGGCCCGAAGGGCAGCGGTCTTCACGGTGTTCATCGTCGAAAAGTTGGTCAGAATCGTGAAAGAGGAGCCTTCGAGCTGCTCTTTGATTTCCCTGACAATCGCCTCTTTTTCCGGTCTCATCGTTTGATCTCCCGTTCCTGTAAAACTATGACATCTCTCGCGAGTCCAGCCGAAGGCCGGGGCCCATGGTCGAGGTGATGGTTCCGCGCTTGATGAACAAGCCCTTCGCCACCGTCGGCCGGGCATGATTCAGGGCACCGATAATCGACTTGCAGTTTTCCACCAGGGCATCGATCTCAAAGGAGAACTTGCCAAAGGGAACCATTACGTTGCCGTGTCGGTCCATCCGGAACTCCACGCGTCCCGCTTTGCAGGCCTTGACTGCGGCCGCCGTGTCATCGCTGACGGTGCCCGTCTTCGGGTTGGGCATCAGGCCGCGAGGACCCAGCACCTTACCCAGCTTTCGGACTTCCTTCATAGCATCCGGCGTGGCCACTGCCACATCGAAGTCCGTGAAACCGCCCTTGACCTTCTCCAGCATGTCCTCGAACCCGACGAACTCAGCGCCGGCTTCGCGGGCGGCATCCGCCGCAGGTCCATTCGCGAACACCAGCACCCGAACGACTTTGCCCGAGCCGTGAGGCAAGGTGACGGTGCCGCGCACCGCCTGGTCACTCTTGGTCGGATCCACACCCAGACGGAAAGCAATTTCCGCCGTCGCATCAAACTTCGCAGTCGGGTTGTCTTTCAGGAACCGGATGGCTCCTTCAATGGTGTACAGGGTTTCCCGATCCACCTTGGCCGCTGCTGCTTTATATTGTTTACCGTGAAATGTCATGGCTTCGCCTTACTCCACTTCGATTCCCATGCTTCTCGCCGTGCCTTCTACCATGCGCACCGCATGGTCCTCATCGCTCGCGTTCAGATCTTTCGCCTTAATCTTGACGATCTCGAGCATCTGTTCACGTGTGACTTTCCCCACTTTGTCGCGGTTCGGCACACCCGATCCCTTGGCGATACCCGCTGCCTTCTTAAGCAGCGAAGAGGCCGGAGGGCTCTTGGTAATGAACGTGAAACTCTTGTCCTGATAGACGGTGATCACGACCGGAATGATCATTCCAGCCTGCTTCTGTGTCGCCGAATTGAATTCTTTGCAGAATCCCATGATGTTGACACCTTGCTGACCCAACGCCGGACCTACCGGAGGCGCAGGATTGGCCTGACCCGCCGGGATCTGCAACTTAACTATACCTGTAACTTTCTTCGCCATAAATATCCACCTGAGGCTAGTCGCCTCTTTCCACCTGCCAATATTCCAACTCCACCGGCGCCGTACGGCCGAAGATCGATACCGATACTTTCAGCTTCCCGCGTTCCGGGTCTACTTCTTCCACTAAACCGCTAAAGCTCAGGAACGGGCCATCCGTGATCTTGACCGATTCGCCCGGTTCGAAGACCACCTTGGGTTTCACCCGTTCCTTCTTCTCTTCAATCTGCACTAAAATCTTATCGATCTCGTCGGGGCGCAACGCCACCGGACGGTCGCCGCCGATAAACCCGATCAGGCCCGGCGTCCCCTGGATAAACGACCAGGGCTTCTCCATCAGGCGCTTCTCTTCGTCAAACAGCGCTATCTGGATCAGCACATAGCCCGGAAAGAACTTCCGAGTCAGCGTGGTCCGCTTGCCCTGCTTCACTTCCGAGACCTGTTCGGTGGGAATCAGAATCTCACCAATGTAGTCTTCCATCTCCTCGACCTGCTTGCGCTTTTCGAGGTTGGCCAGCGCTTTGCCCTCCTGTCCGGAGAGCGCGTGCAATACATACCAATGTTTTTCCATGACGGTTGAGATTCCCTTAGATGACCCGGCGAATAATTTCGCGCAACAACACATCGCAAATCGCTACAAACCCGCCCAGCAACGCAACTGAAATGATGACCATCACTGTCGAATCGAACAGTTCCGGACGCGTCGGCCACGCGCATTTCTTCAGCTCGGCACTCACCTCGCCAAAGAACCCGCGGAGTCCGCCCATGTTCTCTGCAATTTTGCTCATGTCTGTTCGCCTTATTCTCTCGGGGTCGTCGGGACCCATTCCCGTTTATAGAAGTGGCAGGCCAGGAGGGACTTGAACCCACAACCCTCGGTTTTGGAGACCGATGCTCTGCCAATTGAGCTACTGGCCTGTAGGCTGTAACGCCAAACCAAATCCAGATGCCCTGCCTACTTCACCTCGCGGTGCACCGTGTGCTTCCGCTCGAACGGGCAAAACTTTTTCAACTCAAGACGCTCGGTCTTGATCTTCTTGTTCCGGGTATTAATATAGTTACGGCGCTTGCACTCCGTGCAGGCCAGCGTGATGTTTTCCCTTGCCATGGTTCAAACTCCAGTTGGGAGAACCGGGGCAAGCGCCTTGCAGCGCCGCCCCAACCCGACCCATCAATCTTTATTCCACGATTTCAGCAACCACACCGGCGCCGACAGTACGGCCACCTTCGCGGATCGCGAAACGCATGTTCAATTCCATGGCGATCGGGGTGATCAACTCGACATCCATGTCAATGTTGTCGCCCGGCATGACCATCTCGACACCTTCCGGCAAGGTCACATCGCCGGTCACATCCGTTGTGCGGAAGTAGAACTGAGGGCGATAGCCCTTGAAGAACGGGGTATGACGTCCACCTTCATCCTTGCTCAACACATACACGCTCGCTTTAAACTTCGTGTGCGGGTTAATGGAACCGGGCTTGGCCAGCACCTGACCGCGCTCAACATCTTCCTTCTTAATACCGCGAAGCAGGATACCGACGTTGTCACCGGCCTGACCCTGATCCAGGAGTTTGCGGAACATTTCCACACCCGTGCAGGTGGTCTTGACGGTGTCGCGCAGGCCGACAATGGCAACTTCTTCACCGACCTTGATGACGCCGCGTTCGATGCGACCGGTCACTACGGTACCGCGACCTTCGATGGAAAACACATCTTCGATGGGCATCAGGTAAGGCTGATCCAGCGGACGGGCCGGCTCTTCTACAAAGGTGTCCAGAGCGTCCAGCAATTCCGTGATGCACTTGCAGGCGTCGCTCTCGGGATCATCCGACTCAATCGCCTTGATCGCAGAACCACGAATGATCGGGGTATCATCGCCAGGGAACTCATACTTGGAGAGGAGTTCGCGAACTTCCATCTCGACGAGATCGAGCAATTCGTCGTCATCGACCGTGTCGCACTTGTTCAGGAAGACAACGATGGAAGGCACGCCGACCTGACGGGCCAGCAGAATGTGCTCGCGGGTCTGGGGCATCGGACCATCGGAAGCGCTGACCACGAGGATCGCGCCATCCATCTGCGCCGCACCCGTAATCATATTTTTGATATAATCCGCATGGCCGGGGCAATCCACATGGGCATAATGACGGTTGGCCGTCTGATATTCCACATGCGAAGTCGCAATGGTTAAAATTTTGGTTTTGTCGCGGCGACCCTGAGACTCAGACGCTTTGGCCACTTGGTCATAGCTGATATAGTCCGCCAGACCCTTCAGGCTCTGGGTATGGGTGATCGCTGCGGTCAGCGTGGTTTTGCCGTGATCGACGTGACCGATCGTACCGACGTTGACGTGAGGCTTTGTTCTCTCGAATTTATCCTTGGCCATGGAGTTTCTCCCTGCGTTGTTTCTTTTTAAATCTTATGCGCCGTTGCCGACGCGTTTTACTGTTCCTACACTCAAATCAAATTTGGAGCCTGCGAGCGGGATTGAACCGCTGACCTCGTCCTTACCAAGGACGTGCTCTGCCAACTGAGCTACACAGGCACGCTCTCTCTCGCGCTCCAACACCCTCGCCAATAAAGACAAGAACAAGACATAGCCCAACCGTACCTAGGGTTTCCCGGAGAGGCTCGGAAAGCGCTAAATGCCTTGTTTTTCACGCAATTATCCACCTGAAACGGCTTACCGACCCTCTCAAATGTTGGGCGCATAATACCGATACGCTCGCCCTTGTCAACTTTTTTTGACTTTTTTTGAACTTTTTTCGCCGGGAGCCCGATTTTCCCGTCAACTCCCTCTCCCGGATGCGCTCAAAAGGCCAACCACGCGCCAGACGGATTCTTTACTGGGTGGAAACCTTATAGGTCCCGCGACCACTGTCACTGATGCGCAATCCCGTCACCTGCTTCGTTCCACCGAGGTTCAGCTCCTGCTTCTCCCCCACCGTGAACTTCCGCGCAACGGTGATGGGGTTCTTGGCTCCCCCTTCGCGAATCACCACAGTATTGATGATCACCGTGCCGCTCGTGCATTCAATCTGGACCGACTGGACCGAACGGTTCACCACCAGTTCTTTGGCCCCGCCGCCCGCCGTCACATCCGAGACCACTTGCCACCCCGCCAGAACGACCGTCGTGCTCAACAACACCAACGCCAATGCCAACATCCATTTTTTGCTCATCTTTTCTCTCCGTGGTTTGACGGGCCCCTTGCCCTGATAAATGGAAACTATCACAAGCCCGCAGCCGCAATCAATCCAAACGACACCCCGGCACCGATCTCTTTTGACTCGCATCTGCACCGCTTTTCCGACATAAACACCCGCATGACAAAGAAGACATCCTCTACCCATCCCACACGTGCCATCTACGCCGCCCTCCTGGTTGCCGTAGCTCTTTTGCTGTGGTTTCTGGCCCAGCCCAAGCCTGGACTGCGAATCACAACCCTCAAACCCGTCCTCGCGCCGGGGACTCATGAACATCATCGCACCCTTCGAAGCATCCGTGTCGCCACCTACAACCTCGAGCATTTCACCGATGCCCGCAACGACGGCCCCGAACGCACCCCTGAGCTCTATATTGCACAGGCCGAAGGCGCCGCAGAGATCATCCAGGAAGCCGATCCGGATGTCCTCCTCCTGCAGGAAATCGAAAACGGTCGGACACTGGAATTCCTCAATGCCCAGTTCGACACCCCCTACCCCTATGTCTATGTCACCCACCTGCTCCGCTCCTCCGGTGACAAGGAGAAGTTGAATCTGGGCATGCTCTCCCGACTTCCACCCAGCGATGTGCGCCAGCTGGGCTTTTATCAGTTGGACCGGGCCGGCCGCCCCTCCCGCGGCTCACTCGCCGCTGAATTCCGCCTTGGAAACGATTCCCGCCTTCTTGTCTATGGTGTCCATTTGAAATCGAACTACGGCGAGGCCCCTCGCAACCGGGCGAAACGCGCACGGGCCCTGTGCCAGATCGCCGACGATGCCGTGGCCCGGCAGTACCGGAATGATCCGGACCTCACCTCCGTTGTTATTCTGGGCGACACCAATGTGGATCCCGACACGCCGGCCTTTGCCGATGACCCATCTCTCCAGCCGCTAGGTGGCGGCTATGTCGACCTGTGGCGTGGACGCCCCATCGAGGAGCGAACCACGATCCCCACGAGGGAGGCCGGCGAAACCGGCGATCCGATGATGGTCTTCCCCCCCTCCGCTTTTGACCGCGTGTTTGTCTCTCGCAACCTGACCGCAGGCAAAAGCCAGTGGCAGGCCCAGCCCCCGCAGACGATTCAGAAGGGTGTGAACACCAGCAACAATCTGGCCCAGCCCGGTACGGACGGACACGTCACCGACCATCACCTCGTCTTTGTCGACCTGAAGCGCTAGCCTCATCGCGGTCAGCGGCCGCATGGCTTTTTCCATAGTGTGGAGCGCGCGTTCCGCGCACGGATTGCCCATGGGCAAGTCCTGATTCGGGACGAGGGCCAAACGTGACCCGAAGCCAAACATTTCTTCCATACTGTGGAAAGCGCACGCTTCGTGCACGGATTGCCGAAGGCAAGTCCCGCTACGGGACGAGGGTCAAGCGCGACCCGATGCCAACTCGCGAAAGTTTTTTCCATACCATGATGCCACCGAAAAATGTTTTTGTGTTGCAACCGATTGTTATGGAGAGAATTA
>CAZGMQ010000003.1:0-80498 GCA_964526745.1 uncultured Verrucomicrobiota bacterium | reverse complement strand
TATACGATCCCGTCGGGGAATGGATTTCCGGCTTGATGTAGACCGGCACGCCGATCTCTTTCGTGAATCGTTCGCTTAAAATTGTGGGGCTGATGGGGGTGGTCATATTTGGGTTCCTCGCGAGCGACAGAACCTAGGACCGGGCGGGGAGAATGTCAAGAGACAGCAGTTATTCCTCGTCCGGTTTGGTCATTTCCCACCAGGGGGTTTGGAAGGACTTCCAGCCCTGTTCATCAGAGCAGAAGCTGTGCATGGCATCATTTGTGAAGTAGCGCCAGAATTCCCCTTCATATTGTTTGTCGAGGATTTGGAATGCGCCAGCTTGTTTCTGCTCCTTTAGAAAGTCCCGATAAGCATCCAGAGGTTCCGTCTCGGCCTGCTGAAAGATTACGCGCCCGCCATACCTCTGATGCAGTGCTTTGTTGACCTTCCAGGATTGGACAAAATAACGGGCAATCTGTTTCTCCGTGATACTTATTTGATTTTCCATCCCCGCAGATTGTTTGTCCATTTCATCTGTCGTTTGAATGAGGCCCTCTAGTGTTTCCAGATCCTTTTCCTTTTGCTTCCGATCCTTCTCGGACAGGGTTGTGTCCTTCAGTTCCTCTTGAAAACGGTCTCGGTCGGCTCTGAACTGCTCCTTAGGGCTATTCGTTTCCCTGTCTGTTGCCCGGATGAAGAGCTCTAATTCCTCTGCTGTGGGTTCAATCTGGTTTTGCTCGGCAAACTGCCTGAGCAGAGTCCCGAAGATAACCCCGCTCAGATTTTCTTTTTGATCCTCTGTGATTTTGGTCCCGAGGACCACCGCGATGACGGCCGGTCCTGTTTCTGCTGGAGAAGGGAATTCCGTCTGTGCCCACCCACTGGTTTCGAGCATCCCGATAACCACGACTGCAATCAATCTTTTCATGCTGCACTCCTGTTTAATAGATTGCGAAACGGGCTGATTCGAAGAATAGGGAAATGAGGTGGGAGCGTCAATCTGGAATGGATGTAGAGGAAATGAGGAGTTTGGGCTGAAAACCCAATGTGCCGATGAAAGTGGCACACGAAAGTGGAACACACTCAGGGAGCATAGGAGAGAGCATGAAAGAGCTGAAACAGACGGCAACCGGGCCCCAGGGCGTAATCCCCGTGACCCCATTCGATCAGAAGAGCCGAACACTTACGGAAAAGAAGGCATGTACAAAAAAACGGACGCTCTCGAAAGAGCGTCCGTGGGTGTCAAGAGGTGCGGGGTTTTACGACGCCATCTTGATATTCATCGCATCCATGCGCTTATGCTTGCGGATCAGCATCAGCATCGAGAAACCACCGCACAGGCCAAAGAACGCCATGATGACGTACCAGTACAGCCAGCCGTGGGCTTCTTGTGTGGCATCGAGCACACGACCGGTCAGCATCATGCCCACCGCGGAACCATAATACTGGAAGGAGTCGATGACGCCCGAGGCGAAACCGGCCATCTTCTTGCCGCCGATGTCCATCGGGGCGGCCGCGCCCACCAGCGAATGCGTAGAGTTGATGGTGAAGGAAATCGCCAGCAGGACCAGGCAACCGATGATGACGCCGAGATGCCCGGGCTGGATGAAGCCCTGCTCCAGCAGCACCGCGGAGACGACGATGACGGCGGCGGTGATGAAATACAGCACCATGGCGACAGGAGCCCGCTGGCCGCCATAGAACTTGTCGGAGACAATGCCCGAGATCAGGGAGCCGGAGAACGCAACAAACGGTTCTATAATGAAGGTAATCATCACGATTGTGGGGATGTTTTTCACCATGTCCAGACCCAGCTGTTCCGAGAAGAACAGATTAGAGAGCTGGTCGGAACTGTGCCGGACCGCACCCGTGGCGGCGTAGGCAAAAGCATAGAACCAGACAAACGGATTTGTGAAGATCGTTTTGAAGGAGTGGGCCAGGGTGACGGTCACACCATCTGTATTGTCGACTTCATCCTCAATCTCGTTGGGGAAGCCCGCTTCATCCGGGGTTTCCTTCACGGCAAGGGTCATAAAGATTACAGCCAGAACGGTCAGAATGGGCGGAATCCGGAACAGCCAGACCCATTCGCCTTCGCCGATCAGGGCATTGCCGAAGACCAGCATGCCGCTGAGAATCCACGGGGCAATAAAGCCGATGGCCGCCTTGCCGAGTTGGATCATGCCGCCGAAAATACCGGAGAACGTGCCACGCTCTGTGCGATGGAACCAGGCCGCGTTGATTTTTACCATGCCCGGGGCGCCGAACGCCTGGAAGTAGCCGTTCACAAGATAGATCAGCGCGAAGCTGGAGAACATACCCGGCAGGGAGGAAAACCCGAAGAGCAGATTCAGAATAACGGTGGCGATGGCACCGATTTGCATGCACTTCTTGCCGCCGATGCGGTCACTGATCAATCCGTTGATCAGCTGTCCGGTACCGTAGGCGATAGACCAGATGGCCCAGATGTCCGCCAACTGCGTGGTGGTGTAGCCGTAGGTTTCATGCAGGCCGGGGGTCGCGAACTTAAAGCTATAGCGGCAGACATAATACGCCGCATACATAAACCCCAGGGCGGTCCAGTTCAGGCCGCGGCGCTTCCGAAAGCCTTTGGTGTGGTGAATCACATACTCATGTTTTGGCATTGGTTTCTCCCAATTTCGTTCTTAGTCATTTTTGCAATCAAGTGGAACAGTTTTACAGATGCGCGCTACCAAAACAACATAAGTTGCCTGCTTTTAGTAAAATGTATGACTGGAAGAGAGGAAAATAGCCTCTTTATCAGGTTTTTCGGCGCGATGAGCCAAAAGTTGATCAAAATCGGCATCGGAATCGCTATCGGGACCGGAAATCGGTCTTTTTAAATACGAATCACGCGAAAATGATCGAAAAATGAGAAATTTTGACGGGATGGACAGGATTGGCACTGGGGTCGCTCTGTTCCCGCATTCTCTCCGCCTGCGGTGAAACGCTATAGATCTCGCGTTCTCTCGGCGTTCCGAAAACGGAAATTGAGCTCTGCACTGGCCTATTTTCAAGATGCGGAAAAGACGAAGAGAAGAGTTTTTACACGAAGAAACAGATTCTTGGTGACTTCGTGTGAGAATTTCTTCGGCTATTCTCTTTTTTCGCGTCTTTTCGCGGACCATGCCTTCGGTTTGGCAAGCTTCCTAGTGGACCCTCTTCGTCTTCCGTCTTATTCCGGCACTTCGATCATCAGCCGGTCGAGATCGTTGTCTAAATGCGAGGGGGGACAGCCAAAAATGATCACGAGATCGCCCGACCCCTTATTACGGAGCTGATGGGCAAATCCCTCTGCGATCATAAAGGCATCCCCGGCTTCGACGGGTTCGGGTTTGCGCCATTCAATCGGGCCGTGGTCCCGTCCACTGACAAAACCGAGATGAAGCTCTCCGACCCCTTCGAGGATTTCGTAGGTTTCACTTCCATGGAAGTGGACATGGCATCCCACCCGGTCCGGCACTGAGGCGACGTAGAGCCCGAATTGTTCATCGCCGCAGAGCCGGGCAATCCGGATGCCAACGTTCGGATCCGGCACGGCTTGTTCAACGGCCTGTTTCCAGTTTGATTTTTTAAATTCCATGGCGGTGTTCTCCTTGGGAAAGAATGAATGATGACCGTCATCGAAGGTAGCGCGAATGGTTGCCCGACGCCAGCCGATTTTGAGGGGGAGAATCAGCCGTTTTGAACGACCTTGTGACCCCCGCGACCTTGTGTCGCGGGTGAATCAGATCTTCTTCTCCTGCGGGACAAGCCCGCAGGGGAGCGGGATCAGGCAGGTCCCTATTGAAAATTGTTCTGTTGGATATTGGAAGAGGGCTTGTGTTGCCAGCTCTGTTTTGAGAACCTATGTCTTACATGCGAGTGCATCCAGGTGAATGTTAAGTTGAACAGGTGCATAGGGCTTCATTTTGACTGCGGCAGGAGGTAGACCGGTGAAGAAATCGAATCCATTAACGGACATGAGCAAAGGCTGGGATTTGGCAGAGGCGATAGCGGAGGCAGACCGATGCCTGCTGTGCCACGATGCGCCTTGCTCCACAGGTTGTCCCGGCGGCACCGATCCCGGCCAGTTCATCAGCAAGCTGAAATTCCGTAATGTCACCGGTGCCATCCGCACCATCAAGCAGAACAATATCCTGGGTGGAGCCTGCGGCGTGCTGTGCCCGACGGCGCAGTTGTGCGAGCGGGAATGCAGTGCCGTCGGTCTGCCGGGTGGTCCCATCCAGATTGGACAAATTCAGCGGGCTCTGGTCGAGCACGCTTGGGCGATTGGATTCAATCCGCTTGAAAAGGGTGCGCGCCGCAAGGAGAAGATCGCTATTGTGGGGTCGGGCCCGGCGGGCCTGAGTTGCGCGGCCGAATTGGCCCAAGCGGGATTCCGTGTCACCGTGTTCGAGGCCAAGGCGAAGGCAGGCGGCGTACTGCGGTACGGTGTGCCGGCTTATCGGTTCGCCCCAAAATTTCTGGATCGTGAGCTGAAGGATTTGGATGCCCTCGGCGTGGTCTTTAAGTGCTCCACGCCCATCCAGGGCAAGGGTGCGGCAGAGAAATTGCTGAAAAAAGGATTTGCAGCCGTCTTCCTTGCTCCCGGCCTGTGGGAACCGATTCGCCTGAAGGGGTCGACTCCGTCCCTCCCCGGCCTGTTCACCGCCACGGAATTCCTGTGCGCCTTGCGCGATGGGAAACAGTCGCAGCTCGCGAGATCCGTGAAGGGCAAGCGCGTGGCTGTTATTGGCGGTGGCTCGGTGGCTGTCGATTCCGCGGAGTCGGCGTTCAAGCTGGGGGCCAGCGATGTCTATGTCATTTATCGCCGATCCTACACGCAGATGCCCGCCGAGGATGACGAGAAGCAGGACCTGCTGCAGGCCGGAATTCATTTTCTCCTGCTGAATCAGCCGGTCGGATACCGGACGGGTGCCCGTGGTCGCCTGCGCGCGGTTCAGCTGGTCCGAACCGAATTGGGCGACAAGGACGCTTCCGGCAGGCGGCGACCCATCGAAGTGCCGGATTCCCAATGGGAACTGCCGGTGGACGTCGTGATCGAGGCGATTGGTACGAAGCCGGTCGTCGGCGCCGAGGAGGGATATCCGTCTGTCAAGCGGACCAAGGGTGGCCTCATCACAGCCAACCCGAAGACCGGTGCGACGTCGGTGAAAAAAATCTATGCCGGCGGCGACATCGTCCGGGGCCCGGCCCTGATCATCGAGGCCGTCAAGGACGGGAAAACGGCCGCGAAAGCCATCCTGAAGCAGTTGAAGAAATAGGAGAACTCCCATGGCCAAGCCAATTGATCTGTCTGTTGATTTCTGTGGGTTCAAGCTCATAAATCCGTTCATGCTGTCCTCTTCCCCGGTGTCCAACAGCGCCGAGATGGTGGAGCGCGCCTTCGAGGCCGGATGGGCCGGGGTGGCTTACAAGACCATCGTTTCGGATCGACTCCCGATTATCCATCCTTCGCCGCGTATGAATGGATATTTTGGAAGCGGGAAGCAATTGGTGGGTGTTCAGAACGTTGAGCAGACCTCCGACCGGGGCCTGAAGGCCAATCTGCTGGATATCATGTATCTGAAGAAGCATTGGCCGGACCGGCTGGTCATGTCCAGTATCATGGGATTTTCGAACCAGGAATGGGCCGATTTGTCCAAGGCCAGCGAAGATGCCGGCGCGGACATGCTGGAAGTCAACGTGTCCTGTCCGCACATGACCGTGGAGGGCTCCGGCGCAAAGGTGGGGCAGGTGCAGGATCTCGTTCAGAAATTTACGGAAACCTGCCGGAACTCGTGCAGTCTCCCGATCGTGGCCAAGATGACCCCCAACATCACGGATATCACTGTGCCGGCTGTGTACGCAAAAAAGGGTGGCGCGGACGGTATCGCAGCGATCAATTCCGTGGCGGGGCTGAGCGGGGTCGATATTGATAACTGTGTGCCGAATCCGAATGTGTTTGGCAAGGGCGCGGCCAGCGGATTTACCGGCCCGGCCATCAAGCCGATCGGATTGCGGTATGTGGCCGAACTGGCCCAATGCCGGGAATTGGGCCTGCCGATTTCCGGTATTGGCGGGATCGAGACCTGGGTGGATGCGTTGGAATACCTGCTTCTTGGCTCGACGACGATTCAGGTCACGACTGGCATCATTCATTACGGCCAGCAGATTGTCGGAAGCATGATCGAAGGGCTTTCCGACTACATGGCCCTGAAGGGAATCTCTCGCGTCAAGGATTTGGTTGGGAAAGCGCTGCCCAACCTGCATGAAACCCACGATTTTGATCTGAAGCGCCAAGGGATCGCGCAATACGACCTCGACCGCTGCATCGGCTGCGGCCAGTGCTATACCGTCTGCAAGGATGCCGGCGGCTGGGCGCTGGATTGGGACGCGCAGAACCGGCGCCCCGTCCTCGACGAGAAAAAATGCCTCAGCTGCATGGTGTGCAGCTTTGCCTGTCCCGTGGAGGGGCTGATCACCTTCAAGGAAATGCCGTCGACCTACAGGCGGGCCGATACGGTCACGCTAGGCGAAGGCTTGGAGAAGCAGCTGAAGGCAAAGTGCTAGGGATTGGGTTAGCCCACGGGGGTTCAGAGGGGCTGGGTTTTTAGACCCCTGCGGGCTTGTCCCGCAGGTGAATGAGGTTTATCCTGACAGACATGGCGTTTCCCTTGATCCACCATCTGTTCTACTCTTGGGCTGGCTGGCCTACGGAGGGAACTTTCCCCCCGGAGCCGCCAACTTCCTTCTTCGAGCCTCTCACCGCCGCGTGGAAGATGGACGGGTTAACTCTTCGCTCCTGCGCCTGGAAGCCAGAGCAAATTCAGATGACCTTTCAGTCCGAGCCATCGGTTGCGCCTGTTTTTCTTGCCGCGCGCGTGAAGGGGCGGCTGCAGCATGCGTTGCGTCAGGCGGGACAGCCGTGCAGATTCAGTCGGAAGGTCGCCGTTCGTGCACTGGGCGACAACTGTTCTCCCGCAGTGGAAACCTATCTGCGGAAACAGGCGGTCCGCGCGGAACTCGTGGACGAGCGCTATCGGGCCACATTGAAAGAGGCGGGTTTTGAAGAAAGGGGAGTAGACCTGTCTGAGCCGTCCGAAACCAACAGCGGCCGCTATTGGTTCAACCTGCATTTGGTGACCGTGACGGCAGACCGCTTCCGGATCGGCAAGGAAGACTTCCTGGCGAAGGTGCGCTCGGGCATCTTCGCGTGGGCCGGGGAAACGGGCTGCCGGCTGAAGGCATTTTCACCGATGCCGAACCATGTGCATATTGCGGCGCGGGGGAATCAGGAACGGTCGCCGCTCGAATTGGCGGAGGCGTTGTGGAAGAGTCTCAATCGCGCGGCGGGGTGTTGTTTGATGGGCGAGAATGTGTATGCGGGGACGTTTTCGGAGTATGGCGTGGGCGCTGTGTGGAAGCAGACCTGATTCACCCGTGGGGCAAGCCCACGGGGGTTCAGTGGGGCAAGCCCACGGGGGTTCAGTGGGGCAAGCCCATGAGGTAAATTTTCGACCCATGCGGGCCTACGGGGGTTCAGAGGAGGCTGATTTTCGACCCCTGCGGGCTTGTCCCGCAGGTGAAGCAGGCTTAGCCCTAGGCAACTTGCTCTTTGGGTGCTCGTTGCAACACCAGGTACAGCACGAACGCCACCGCAAAGCCGACAAACCAGGCGTAGCTATACAGGTGATGGCCCAACGCGCCGATTCCACTCGAGCCATCCATCACCTGGATTTCAACGAGAAAGCCCGGCAAATTAACCAGAATGGCGACGATCAAGGCAATCATCCCCGCCGGATTGAATCCGCCCCGATACCGGTAAGCCGGGTTGACTCCATACAACCCGCCCAGATCCAAGTTTGTTTTCCGGATGACATAATAGTCGGCGATCAGGATGCCGGCAATGGGTCCGAGCAGGGCGGAATAGCCCACGAGCCAGGTGAAGATGTATCCACCCGGCGTTTCCAGCAGTTTCCAGGGCATGATGACCACACCCGCCACACAGGAGATGATCGCCCCGAGACGGAAGGATATTTTTTGCGGCCACAGATTGGAGATACTGTTGGCCGGCGCCACCACATTGGCGGCCAGATTGGTCGTCAGTGTGGCAATCCAGAGGGCCCCCATAGAGATGATAACCAAGAGCGGGCTTTTGAATTGAGCCAGTAATTCCACCGGATCCCAGATGGCCTTCCCAAAAATAATCACCGTGGCCGAGGTTACTGCGACGCCGATAAAGGAATAAAACGGCATCGTCGTATTCAGCCCCAGCGCCTGGCCCAGCATCTGGTCCTTCTGGCTTTTGGCATAGCGCGTGAAATCAGGGATGTTTAGAGATAAGGTGGCCCAGTAGCCGACCATGCCCGTCAGCGCCGGGAAGAAAAACCGCCAGAAGTCCCCCCGGGTCTGGAAGGTGGATGGCTGGCTCAGCATGGGGCCGAATCCGTCTGCCTTGACCACGGCCCAGATCAGCAGGGAAAGCCCGATCAGCAGCAAGAAGGGTGCGGCCGCTTTTTCCATCCACCGGATGGATTCGATTCCCCGGACCACGATGGCTACATTCACCCCCCAGAAAATGAGGAATCCCAGCCAGGCGCCCAGGGGCTGGGAACCGACGAAGCCCAGATCCACGATCGGCAGCTGGCGCCAGCCCTCGAAGATCGCGGACAGAATCTGGTGCGTGGCGGCCCCGCCGATCCAGGTCATGATGCCGAACCAGCCGCAGCCTACGATGGCGCGGAGCATACAGGGAAGGTGTGTGCCTGACAGGCCGAACGAGGCCCGGGCAAAGACGGGGAAGGGGATGCCATATTTCGTGCCGGCATGTGCGTTGAGTACCATGGGGATGAGAACAATCACGTTGCCGAGGGTGATAGTCAGGATGGCCTGCCACCAGTTCATCCCGCCGACAATCAGACTGGAGGCCAGCATATAGGTGGGAATGCATACGGCCATGCCAACCCAGAGCGCCGCGATATCCCAGAGGTTCCATTTCCGATCCGCGGCCTTGACCGGCGCCATATCCTGGCTGACATACGGTCCGGAAAGTTCTCCATCCCATTCGTGGATGCCGTTGACGATGCGTTCCATGGGTCCTCCTCAGTTATTCCGCTTATTCAGTCATGGTCGGTCTCTGCCGCCTTGCGCGGCAGGGGAGCAACCCTCCGCCTCCGGCGACACAAGGTCGCCGGGGGGCTGTTATTTTTTCAACAGAGAATCCGGGTAGTCCAGCGCCTTGTCGAGGATGGCGACCGCTTCATCGATCTGCTCCGGTGTGATAATCAACGGCGGGGCCAGGAAAATGAAATCCCACTTGGCAAACGCCCAGAGACCCATATCGAGGAGCCGCTTGATGACCTCGCCCATGACATTCTGTTTGGAATCGCCATAGCCGGCCAGCGGCTCCTTGGTTTCGCGGTCGGCCACCAGCTCGAGGCAGGCCCACAGACCCTTGCAGCGCACGTCGCCGATGGACGGGTGCTTCTCGTACAACTCCCACAGCTTCTTTTCGAGATATTCACCGTTGATCCGCGATTTCTCGATCAGGTTTTCTTCTTTGTACACTTCGATATTGGCGATGCCTGCCGCGCAGGCCAACGCGTGGCCAAAGTAGGTCAGGCCGCCGACAAACGGTTTTTCGCAGAAGTGATCCCAGATCTTCTTGCTCCAGATCATCACGCCCAACTGCACATAGCCCGAGGTGAGTCCCTTGGCGGCGGTGATGATGTCCGGCACGATGTCGAAGTGCTCGCAGCCGAACCACTTGCCGGAGCGGCCCCATCCGGCCATGACTTCATCCATCACCAGCAGGATACCGTGTTCGTCGCAGAGCTCACGGACTCCCTTCATAAAGGCCACCGGCGGGATGATGATGCCGTTGGTGCCGACGATAGGCTCCATGAAAATACCGGCAATGCTTTTCGGCCCTTCCATCATGATCTGGGTTTTCAAGGTCTCCAGGCACTGGGTCCCGCAGGTCTTGTTGTTTTTGTATCCGAATGGGCAACGATAGCAATAGGGGCCGAAGAATTTTCCGACCCCGGGGATGCCCGGTTCGCACGGGATGCGGCGGGGATCACCGGTCAGCGCGATGGCACCGGCGGTGGCGCCATGGTAGCTGCGCCAGGCGGAGTAGATTTTATGCCGGCCCGTGAACCAGCGCACGGCCTTGATGGCATTCTCGTTGGCTTCGGCTCCGCCGTTTGTGAAAAACACATAATCCAGATCACCGGGCGTCACCTCGGAGATCATCTTGGCCAGCTTGGCCTTCGGTTCGGTGGTAAAGACCGCTCCTGCCACATTGGTCAGCTTGTCCATTTGCTTCCGCATGGCATCCAGCACATGCGGGTGGCTGTGGCCGATGTTGACATTCAACAGGCCCGAGCAGAAATCGATGTAGCGCTTTCCATCGGCCCCCACCATGTGGATTCCTTCCGCGTGATCGATGAGGATGGGTTTATACCAGCCCTGCGTCTTCCACGGATAGATGACGTGTTCGCTATCCCACTGCTTGATGTCTTCGATTTCGTTGGGGTTCATGTGTGCTCCTGGATCAAACCATTTTTCCGGACGGGCCGCGGTGGATGAACTGGCCGGGGCCCTGTTTGCCCACATATTTACCATTGCGAACGGCGAACTTGCCGCGGAGCAGCACGGCGGTCGGCATGCCCTTGAGTTTCATGCCTTCATAGGCGCTGTAGTCGACATTGTGCGCCGAGGTCTTGGCCGAGATCACACCCTTTTTCTCGGGATCGAAGAGGACGAGATCGGCATCGCCGCCCACGACGATGCTTCCCTTCTTGGGGTACATGCCGAACAGTTTAGCGGGTGCCGTGCAGGCCACGTCCACGAACCGGGTCAGGCTCATGCGGCCCTTGCCCACGCCGTAGGTGTACAGCAGGTTGAACCGGTCCGCGATGGACGGAATGCCATTCGGGATTTTCGCGAAGGTCTCGCGGCCCATATCCTTTTGTCCCTTGAAATTGAACGAGCAGTGATCGGTCGCCACGGTCTTGATATAGCCGCGGCTGAGGCCTTCCCACATTTTCTCCAGATGGTCGGCCGGCCGGAGCGGGGGAGACATCACCCACTTGGCGCCCTGGAAGTTGGGCTTGAGGTACAGGTCGCTCGAGAGCATCAGATATTGCGGACAGGTTTCAGCAAACACCTTGTAGCCTTTGGCCACCGCCTCCTTGACCTTCTCCAGACCATCGGCGCTGGACAAGTGGACAATGTAGATGGGCTTGTCCACGAACCGGGACAGCTCGATGATGCGGTGCACGGCTTCTTCCTCCGCCAGGGCGGGGTGCGCCCGCCAGTGGTATTCCGGCGTCAGTTTGCCTTTCGCCGTGAACTCCTGGGTCAGGACATCGATCATGTCGCCGTTTTCGGCGTGCACCATCACCATTCCGCCGTTTTTACCGACCGCATTGAAGACGCCGATCAACTGGCCGTCATCGATCTGGAGCGCCCCTTTGTAGGCCATGAAGCACTTAAAGGATGTGATGCCCTTCTTGATGATGGAGGGGATTTCCTTTGCGACCGCTTCGTTGAATTCCGGGAGGGCCATGTGGAAGCCGTAATCTGCCACCGCTTTCTTGGATTTCTTGTGCCACGCGTCGACCGCCTCGGCCAGCGGCTTGCCCTTGGCCGGAATGATGAAGTCGATGATCGAGGTGGTGCCGCCGCAGAGCGCGGCCCGGGTTCCGGTCTTGAAGTCATCGCGGCTTACGGTCCCCATGAAGGGCAGTTCAAAGTGCGTATGCACGTCGACGCCGCCCGGGAAGACATATTGCCCCGCGGCTTTGACGACGGTGTCACTTTTGCGGACCGGCAGGTCCTTGCCGATTGCGGTGATGGTTTCGCCCTGAATCCGGATGTCGGATACACTGATGTCGGCGGCGGTCACGACGGTGCCGCCCTTTATGATCATGGCCATGGGGGTGCCTCCTTTGTTGCGCGTGGATTGCGGAATGCGGTTACGGAAGAAGTTTGGTCATATCCTCATACGTTTCGGGACGGCGGTCCCGGAAGAACTGCCACTTATCCCGGGTCTCCCGGATCTGATCCAGGTCGAGATCGGCGACGACGAGTTCGTCCTGGTCCTCGCTGCCCTCTGCAATGATTTTGCCGAGGGGATTGACGAAGTAGCTCGTGCCATAGAAGCGGCCGAGGTTCCAGGGCTTCTCTTCGCCCACGCGGTTGATGTTGCCCATGAAAAAGCCGTTCGCCACCGCGTGCGCGGGCTGTTCCACCTTCCAGATATACTGGGAGACGCCCGCGACCGTGGCCGAGGGGTTGAAGACAATCTCCGCACCGTGCAGGGCCAGGAGGCGTGCCCCTTCCGGGAAGTGGCGGTCATAGCAGATGTAGACGCCGACATTGCCATAGCGCGTCTCAAAGGTCGGATAGCCGAGGTTGCCCGGCTTGAAGTAGTATTTCTCCCAGAATCCACCCACCTGCGGAATGTGGTTCTTGCGATATTTCCCGAGATATTTCCCGTCCGCATCGATCACGGCGGCCGTATTGTAATAGACACCCGTCATCGCCTCTTCATAAATTGGGACCACCATCACCATTGCGTATTTCTTGGCGTATTCCTGCATCAGCTGGATCGTCGGGCCGTCCGGAATCCGCTCCGCGGTATGGAACCACTTGGGATCCTGCGACGGACAGAAATAGGGGGTGCTGAAAATCTCCTGCAGGCACAGGACCTGTACGCCCTTTTTTCCGGCCTCGTCGATCAACGGCAGATGCTTGTTGATCATGGCCTCTGTAATCTCTTTCATTGTCCCTTCGCCTTCATGAAGGGGGAGAGAACACTGAATCAGTCCGGACTTAACAATGCGTGCCATATTTTGATCTCCTTAGATCGGCACCCGGGCAGGCTGTTTTCCCTGCCGGCGGTCATGCCGACCGACCGTCCTACTATCCAAGAAACACACCCAAAGGTAAAGTCGTTTCGATAGGGAGTGAGGCCGAAAGATTTGGAGTCTTTTGATTTGTGCACGGGTAGGGCAGTTGATACTCTCCTGCAATCATCCAAAAAGGAACCCAACCATGAAATATTTTGATCTCAGTAATTTTATCAATGGGCAGGCCAGCAATCCCGAAGGCCCCCGTGCAGAACGCTTCAGTCCCATCGACGGAGAACAGCTTTCCACGATCCCGATGTCCGACAAGGCGGAGCTGGACCGGGCCGTTCAGGCGGCAAAGGATGCCTTTCCGATCTGGTCGGCCTATACGATGAAGCAGCGGGCGGCTATCTTTTACAAGTATTATGAAATCCTGAGCCAGCGGGTGGAGGAAGTCGCCGCCATTATGCAGGATGAAATGGGCAAGAATTTAAACGAGGCCATCGCTGAGGTGAACAAGAGCCTAGAACTGACCGAGTTTGCCTGCTCGCTGCCGCAGACCGCCACCGGTGACTTCGAAGAGGTCAGTCGCGGCGTGGAATGTCGGCATGCGCATATGCCGCTGGGTGTGGTGGCCTCGATCACACCGTTCAACTTCCCGCACATGGTGGCACACTGGACCATGCCCAACGCCTTGGTGATGGGCAATACCATGGTGCTTAAACCCTCCCGCGAGGCTCCGTTGAGCGCCGTGCGAATTGCCGAAATGCTCAAGGAAGCCGGCCTGCCGGATGGTGTATTGAATGTCATTTGCGGGGGCCGCGAACTGGTGACTGGAATCTGCGAACACCCGGATATCCAGGCGGTCACGTTTGTCGGCTCCACCAAGGTGGCCAAAATTGTCTATAAGAGTTCCTGCGCGACCTACAAGCGTGCGATGGCGCTGGGCAGTGCCAACAACCATCTGATTCTGCTGCCGGATGCCCATCCGGACAACACCGCAGCCAATATCGCATCCTCGTTCCTCGGTTGCGCGGGCCAGCGCTGTATGTCGGCCTGTGTGCTGGTGGCCGTGGGCGAGGTGGATCCCGTCATCGAGAAGCTGGTCGAGGAAGCCAAAAAGTTTGTGCCGGGCGAGAATATGGGCGCCATTGTCAATCCCGCCGCCAAGGAATCCATTATCGGATTCATTGAGCGGGCGGAAAAAGACGGAGCCAAAATCCTGCTGGATGGACGAAACGTCGAGGTGAAGGGCAAGGAAAAGGGCAACTATTTGGGACCCACGATTATCGAAGCCAAGGTGGGCTCAGAAATCGCCGTGGAAGAAAACTTTGGCCCGATCTTGACCATTGTCCGTGCCGAAACCCTCGACGAAGCCATCGATATTGCCAACAGCTCCCCCTACGGGAACGGTGGTTCGATCTTCACGCAGAGCGGCCGGGCGGCGGAAGTGTTCTGCAATCGCATCCAGGCGGGTATGATTGCGGTGAATGTCGGTGTGCCGGTGCCTCGTGAGCCCTTCTCATTCGGCGGCTGGAAAGATTCCATTATTGGGGCTGGCGACATCACCGGAAAGAGCTCCATCCACTTCTGGACCAAGCTGAAGAAGGTCTCCGTGAAGTGGAATCCCGACAAGCCCCTCATCTGGATGGGCTAGCCTGATCGTTGCCGTGTCCGGGCGGTCCCTGCCGCCTTGTGCGGCAGGGGAGAAAAGCCTTGCCTCCGGCGACGCAAGGTCGTCGGGGGGCGAATCTAATCGGTTCGGGCGGTCCGATTACGATTAAGATTATGAGTTAGGATTAGGATGAGGAGGGGGTGTCTGAATCCGGCTTATCCTGTTCCGCATAAATGCAGCACAGCGCGACGGAATCCCGCTTTGTGGCTTCGTTGTCTGCTCGGGACAGGATGATGTAGGGCACTTGGAGACCGACCGTGATTCCCGCCATGGAGGCCTTTCCACACAGGGTCAGGCTCATAATGGCCTTATAAAGGATATTGGCCGCATCGAGGCCCGGGCACACCAGGGCATCCGCCTGTCCCGCCACTTCCCGCATAGCCGGATCCTTGCTTTTGGCCAATCCCTTGATGCGCACCGATTCGGGATCGATGGCCAGATCGAGCGACAGCGGGCCGCAGACGACCATGTCTTCCCAGGGTGCCTGGGACAGTTCTACGGCCAGCGAGGTCGAAGGCAGCGACTTGATCACCTTTTCGTTGGCGGAGAGCAGGGCTATACGCGGCCGCGGCAGACCCAGTACCCGTTGCGCCACTTCCGCGGCATTCTGGATCATCCCCGTCATCCGGTTGAAATTGCAGACGGTCGTCACCCCCGCGTCGGTCAGCAGCAACGGACGGTTCCCTCCAAGATATCGAGACTGGAACATCGTGACCAGGGAAATGGTTTCCCGGGCACGGATCTTCATCATGGCGCGGTTCAGGATCGGCGTGGAGATGTTGCCTTTCAGGATGATCTCCGCCACACCCTGCTCGACCAGTTCCACTGTGCGAAGCGCCGTTTCCTCTGGGCTGTCCGTTGCCACGATGTCCGCCTTCGGAACAGAGAGGTTCAGCCCGCGGGCGGCTGCGCGGATGGCCTTCCCATCTCCGACCAGGAGACAGCGCTTGACGAAGGGAAGCGCCTGTAAAAGGGTGAATACAGACAGATCCTCCTTGCGGTCGCCGCCGGCGATGACGACCGTCTTGGGCGGCAGCCGGGAAGCGATTTTCTGGAGGCGGGCGACGGTCACGGGGGCAGGACCGGTCTTTCGAACACTTTTCTTCATCATCAGCGTGGCTTTCTTGCTTGTGATGGCGGACTTCCGCCATCGATAGGCCAGATTTTCCGCTGAATTCAGCGAATGTCAAGGGGCGGGTGCGGCCGATAGGCCGGATGTTGCGGCGGCAGGAGCCGCAAGGCCGGTCCCTCGACACCCCTGATGGCGGCTCCCCTGGTGCCATCGCTTTCGCTGTCGCGGTGTTGGTTTGGGCTCACTTCGATGGCTTCTTGAGCGTTCCATGGATTCGGACTTCTACGGAATCGCCGACCCGAATGAACCCCATGATGACGGGCGGCTTCAATCCAAGCTCTTTGAGGGAGAGCGAAAGGGTTCCCCCAAAGTGGATACCATCATCGTCGACCTGCCACTGTGAAAGAGTGAGGGGCACCGTTCGGGTCGTTCCCAGCACCGTTAGGTCAAGGGGAACCGACTTCAAGTCGTCCGGATTGATCTGCACTGGCTTCATCACGCCAGACAGGAGGGGGAAGGTGTCGGAATGAAACATCTTGCGCATGTTGCGGTCGCGCTTCACATGCTTCGTGTTCATCGAAGCGACCGCAACGGTGGCCTTCCCGCCGACGGTTACGAGCGGGCCGTTCCACAGCACCCGCACGTTGAAGGGAGCGGGCGTCACGGCGCCGGTGAAGTCGTGCAGGGTGGAGGTGGCATCGAACTCGATAATGGCCTCCGCAGGCCAGATCGCCTTCGTCGCGGCATTCGCCGTGCCCCAAGCCAGCGCCAGAAGAAGAAGGAAAATCCACGTGGTTCGTTTCAGATAGTGCATGGAGAAACCCATAGACCCCCCTCCGGAAAAATGCAACAGCAGGGTCACGGGAGACCCGCTTTCGGAACCGCGCCGTGCCTCATAAGCGAAATATCCGGAAATGAAACGGAACAAAATGAAGGGACTGCAAACGGATTTCCGTTCAAATAATGGGTGTGAAAGCCAGACGGCCGGACCCCCTAATCCATTGGAGGAAAAACGGTTGACAGAACCTTAACATTCCTTCATCAGAAATTAACAATTCATTGCTGGTTTCCTTCTATATATAGGATTAGATTTCAGCGATATTTGAATTGCGAAAGAATATTTTCTTACACACCATAATGAGCAACATACAAACAACTTTGAGACGCCGCTGGATGAGCGTTTTCTGCGTGGCCCTGGCCATCGCGACGAGTGGTTTGGCTTATGAGGGGATTATTCATCCGCTGTATATCGGCAACACGTCTCCGGTTCGCGACGAGTTCGGAATCCCCATGAGCGGATCGAACAACCCCGAGGAAGCCGCCGACCGCTGCCGGGTTGAGATGCGCCTGGTCACCGACGGCATCATCCATTCTCCTTCGGTGAACGGCGACGCACATTCCGCCAACCCGCTGGTCTCACCGGACTGCGTCGGCGGAATCGGTCAGAATGCCTCTCAGTCCGATTCCGGCTTCTTCTGCATGGTCTTCCCGTATCGGCTGCCTCCTGGAATGCAGTTTTTCATTCGCGTCTACAACGCCCCTTCCTCCGATCAGGCGTCCTTCTATGTGGATTCGCCGGTGACCACGATTCCGCAGAATGGCGCCTCGCTGAAGATGTCTTTTGGCGATGCGCAACCCATCGACACCCGCGATATTGATGCGGACGGTTTGATGAATTCCTGGGAGACGGCACTCGGCACCGACAGCCGGTTCTCCTCTGACTTCGACGGCGACGGCATCAGCGATCTGGATGAATGGCTGGCCGGCACGAATCCAGCCGACACGCCGCCTGCGCCGGTCTTCCGTTCCATCGCGCGCAATCGGTCGCCGGTGGCCCGCACGATGGCTGGCAGCGACACCCAATCTGTCAGTGTGAGCTTCCAGGCGGTGTCTGGTAAGACGTATGAAGTCCAGTATTTGTCATCCTCTCTGGTGGGCGCACCGCAGGAGTTCAAAACGGCTGGCACTCAGACCGCTGACTCGGACGAGTGCGAGATGTCTGTGGATATTCCGAACGAGTTGAAGTTTATCATTCTGCGCCTGCGAATCGTGCCCTAGGGCGCGCCTTCATCAGGACGCAGTTGAATAGGCCGGGGCGCTGTCCTCCGGTTTTTTTGTGTCTCGGCGGCTTTCGACAGTGGTTTCCGGCCCTGAAAACGGGCTGTTCGAGCCAGAACAGGGGTGTGGCGTGCTAAAGAATCTTTACACAATCTGAATATAGTGTTTTGCAGTCCCGACGCCACAGGCCTATAGTAAGCAGTGTGAAGATGTGTCGACTCGAAAGGAAGCAGACGGTCGAAGTCCAACCGGTCGCTGCTGGAGGAGTGGTGGTGGAATGATGACAAATCCAAGGTGCTGCCGGTCTCGACTATTCTGGGTCTGCGGACTCGTGCTGTGCGGCATGGCCGTCGCCGTCTGGGGCGGAATCACATCGCCGCTGTATGTGGGCAACGGGGATCCGGTGCTGGATGAATACGGCCGGCCGATGGGCGGATCCAATCTGTCCGTCGATGCCGCCGAGCGGTCGCGGGTGGAAGTGCGGACCTCGACGGACTCCATCATCCGTCCGCCGTCGATTACCGGCGTGGCGCACCCGTACAATCCATTGCTCTCGACAGACAGCGTCGGCGGCATGGGGATGAACACCGTCCGTCCGAACAGCGGCCTGTTTTGCATGGTACTGTCAAACCGCCCGCCCGCGGGAACCAAAATTTTTGCGCGGGTCTTCAACGCGCCGACCCTTGAGGAAGCCTCCTTCTATGCGGATTCCGAGATGAGCGATGCGCCGGCCAGCGGTACGTCTCTGTCTCTGACCTTCTCCACGGCCACCCCGCTGGATGATGGCGACGATGACGGCGACGGCTTGAACAATTCCTGGGAGAAGGCCATGGGGACGGATGCACCCGGCGGTGTCTCTCCCGATGACTGGGATGGCGACGGGATGCTCGACCTGCATGAGATGCTCGCCGGGACGGGCGGCACGGATCCGGACTCGCTGCTGTCTTTCCGGACCACGGAAGGCGCGGCACCGGCTCCGCTTGGCGAGGGCGAAACAGTCTCGCGGCCTGTGCGCGTGCGCTGGCAGTCGGTTCCCGGCAAACGCTATCAGCTACAGTATGTGCCGACGCTGCTCGGTCTGCAGCAGTTCATACCCGTGCCCGGCGTGGGCGATGACGATAATGTCATCACGGCCGGCGCCGATCAGGTTGAAATCGACATCATCGTGGAAATTCCCGAAGGCACCATTGCCGGTTCGTTCCGGGTCCGCCTGGTTCACGACGGCATCGAGCTGTAAGCGATCCAGAATCCAGAACACGCCTCTCACGGAGTTTACAGAGGGCGCAGGCTACCCTAGGCGAAGGCTTGGAAAGCCAAGGAATCGTCTCCCACAGAGTTTCACCGAGATCCTCAGCATTTGCTGCAGCTTTTCCCTGTTACCGGCCTGAAGGGCTCCTTCGATTTCATCAAGTGCAGGAACAAGCTGTTTCCAACCGATTTTCCTGTCGGTGTCATTTTTGTGCGAGAATTCTCATCTCAAAATAAATCAAAAAGCCCCCCAATGGCTAAACCCTTATGCGTCCTGAGTGTGTTTCACTTTCATTGGTACATAGGGTTGTGGCTATTTTCCCCTATTTTCATAATTTTCGCCCCCGCTTCCGATCCCGCCCCCGCTTTTTCTCATTTGTGCAGGCCTCTGCGGCTTCTGTGGCAAATTCTGATGCCTTTTTCGCCCTTTTCGTCCTGGAAATGCCTTTTCCGGATGGAAAATCAGCCAATTTTGGATAAATATAGCCCTTTTGCGGCATCGTCTCGCAAGTAAATGCATCGGGGGCAGGGGGTTGGGGAGAGGGGCTTGACAGGGGGTGGATTGATGCTACTCTCTGCGCAAGTAAAGCGTTTTTGTTGGCTGTTTATTCCGTTTTAACCGGAAGGATGACGAAATGCGAGTAGTCCAGAAGTCGTTCACATTTGACGATGTCCTGCTGGTGCCGGCCCGTTCGGCAGTCCTGCCACGCGACGCGTGCCTTTCCTCCCGCTTTTCGCGCAACATTTCCCTCAAGATCCCCGTGGCCTCTTCGGCGATGGATACCGTGACGGAAGCGAAGCTCGCGATTGCCCTCGCACAGGAGGGCGGCATCGGCATCATCCACAAGAATCTCTCCCCCGAACAACAGGCGGCCGAAGTGGCGCGTGTGAAGCGCTATGAGACCGGCGTCCTCAAAGATCCCATGTGCGTGGCGCCGACGATGTCCGTTGGCGAAGTGCAATCCCTCGTCACCCAGCGCGGCTTTTCCAGCCTCCCGGTTGTCGAGAACGGCCGCGTCGTCGGCATCGTCACCAATCGCGACATCCGTTTTGAAACAAACTTGGATCAGCCGGTGTCCAAGGTCATGACGCCGCGCGAGCGGCTGGTGACCGTTAGCGAAGGGGCGGGACTTGATGCCGCGCGGGAACTGATGAGGGAACATCGCATCAGCCGCGTCGTGGTGCTGGGTGATCAGGATGAACTCAAGGGGCTGATTACTGTCACGGACATGATGAAGGCGACGGAGCATCCAACCGCGGCCAAGGATGAACAGGGCCGCCTGCGTGCCGGCGCGGCGGTGGGCGTCGGCGAGGGGACCGAAGAACGCGTCGAAGTACTGGTGGCTGCAGGAGCAGATGTCGTGGTGGTGGATACCGCGCACGGCCACTCGCAGGGCGTGCTCGATCGCGTGGCTTGGATCAAAAAACATTTTCCTGAAGTCGATGTCATCGGCGGCAACATCGCAACGGGCGATGCGGCGCGTGCACTGATGGATGCGGGTGCGGATGGAGTCAAAGTCGGCATCGGTCCGGGCTCGATCTGTACGACGCGGATTGTGGCGGGAGTGGGCGTGCCACAGGTGTCCGCGATTGATGATGTGGCGAAGGCGGTGGGCGATTCTGGTGTGACGCTGATCGCTGATGGCGGCATCCGGTTCGCGGGCGACATCGCCAAGGCAATTGCCGCCGGTGCGAATGCGGTGATGCTGGGCAGTCTCTTTGCAGGAACGGATGAGGCGCCGGGCGAGACGGTCCTGTTCCAAGGTCGGTCATACAAGGCCTATCGCGGCATGGGCTCGATGGGCGCGATGCAGCAGGGCTCCTCCGACCGCTATTTCCAGGAAACAAACAAAGAACCGCAGAAGCTGGTGCCCGAGGGCATCGAAGGCCGCGTCCCGAGCAAGGGGCCGGTTTCCGGTGTGGTCCATCAGCTGATGGGCGGGTTGCGCGCGGCGATGGGATACACCGGTTGCGCTGAGATCAACGAGCTGCGCAACAAGGCGCAATTTGTGCAGATTACGGCCGCGGGAATCCGTGAGTCGCATGTGCATGATGTGCAGATCACCAAAGAAGCGCCCAACTATCAGTTGAGTTAATCCGGGGTTCCGGCGGGGCGACGGCGGAAAACGAATTCAGAATGACAACAAACCAAAACAGACGAGAACGGCACAAGGGTCACGGCTCCCATTTCGATGGGCGCTCGGTGGGAGCTTTCCTGTATCGATCCCGCCTTCACGCCTAGGGAGAGACCGATGGAACGGAAATCGACAGGCGTGAATCTGGCACTGGGAGACCAGTGCTCCCGCACGGCGTTCCATTGGGCACAAAAATCATTCGAAGCACGGCGCGGCAAAACCGGCCGGCCGCTGTTTGGCGGCTCCGGTTCGTTCTCCAACTGGATGGATTTCGGGGCGATGCGCGTGGCGATGAGCTGCGACGGCATCGGCACGAAGGCCGAAGTGGCGGAGCGCACTGGCATCTATCACACCGTGGGCTACGATTTGGTGGCGATGGTGGCCGATGACCTGGTGGCCAACGGCATTGAACCGATCAATCTCGTCAATGTGCTGGATGTCGACCAACCGGATGAAGAGGTGATCGATCAGCTGATGCGGGGGCTTTATGATGCGGCCCTGGAATGCGGCATTGCAATTGTCGGCGGCGAGATCGCCGAACTGGGGCTCCGCACCGGCGGGTGGGGAGATGGGATGCACTTCAACTGGTGCGCCACCGCTATAGGAACGCCCTATATGAACGGCATGCCGATTGATGGCAGCCAGATCGAAGTGGGCGATGCAGTCATCGCGCTGAAGAGCGCTGGTTTCCGCAGCAACGGGTTTTCGCTGGTCCGCTCGATTCTGGAGAACACCTTCGGGCCAGATTGGCACAAGGCCCGGAGGGGCGATGGCCGGAGCTGGGGCGAGGTGGTGCTCACGCCATCGAAAGTCTATACCCCGGTGATCCTGCATCTGATCCGGAAGCAGATCCCGCTTCTCGGCGTGGCGCACATCACGGGCGGGGGTATCCCCAGCAAGCTGGGGCGTGTGCTGAAGCCTTCCGGGCTGGGCGCGCGGCTGGACCACCTCTTTCCCCCGCACGATTTCATGCAGCAGCTGATGAAGATGGGGAGTGTCGATTTTGAAACCGCTGTCCGCCAGTGGAACATGGGCAACGGCATGCTGCTGGTGGTGAAGCCGGCCGCAGTGGATCCCATCCTGTCGAATCTGGCGGCGCGCGGCGTGGCTGCTCAACGGGCCGGGGAAATCACGCCGGGTTCCATCGTCATCCAGGGAGTGTCGTTCACCTGATATGAAAAGCCTGCATACCATTGCCACTACATTAAGGGCCGATCTGCCGGATTCGCATTGCGCGTCGATCCGCGAGCAGGCGGAACGTCATCTGGACATCTGTCTCAAAAGATTGAAAGCCGTCTCGCTTCATACCGTCCGGGCGGAGCTGAACGATGCCGATCTGAAGCGGCTGGCGCTGGAGGCCCTGAGTGATCCCGTGTCGCAACGGGTGGGGATCGATTCCCTTCCGGAGGGATGCGACGGCTACGCGTCGTATATCCTCATTGAAAAACTGCCGGGCACAACGGATGACGAGGGCCTGTCCGCCCAGCGCACCCTGCACGATTTGCTTGGCGTCCCGTTCACTCTCGCGCCTCAGGAAGTGTATTCAAGCGATATGCTCCTGCTCGAAGAAGAACTGGAAGAGGACACGCTCCGGCATCTGGCGACAGAGTTGCTTGGGAATCCGCTGGTCCATCGATTCATCTGCGGTCCGATGTCGCAGTATGCCCCGCCGGTTCCCGAGGAAGAGCTGGAAACAGAGCTGCGGGTGGAAAGCATCCCGCTGGATGGGTCTGAGGAGGAGCTGGATGCGCTGTCGAAAGATCGGTTGCTTTCCCTGAACCGGGCCGAGATGAAATCGGTGCAGACCCATTTCCGAGATCCGGCCACGGTGGCCCGTCGTCGCGAAGCCGGCCTCCCGGCGGAACCGACCGACTGTGATCTGGAGATCATCGCGCAGACTTGGTCGGAACACTGCAAGCACAAGGAATTCAATGCCCTGATCCGATATGTGGACACAGAGAGCGGCAAAGAAGAAACCATCGATTCCCTGTTCAAGACCTACATCCACGCCAGCACGATGGAAATTTCGCGCCGCCTGGAAGCGGCCGGGAACAACTGGCTGGTGAAGGTGTTCTCCGACAATGCCGGCGTGGTGCGCGTGGATGGCGACCGGTTATTCGTGTTCAAGGTGGAGACCCATAATTCCCCGTCGGCTCTCGATCCGTTTGGCGGCGCCATCACCGGGATTTTGGGCAATAACCGCGATCCGCTGGGTACCGGCCGCGGCGGTGCAACGCTGCTGTTCAATACGGATGTGCTGTGCTTCGGTTCGCCGTCCTATAATGAACCGCTCCTGCCCGGGCAGCTCCATCCTCGACGCGTGTTCGCCGGGGTGCGCCAGGGTATCGAAGAGGGCGGGAACAAGTCGGGCATCCCGACGATCAATGGAGCCATCGTCTTCGACCCGCGTTATGCCGGGAAGCCACTGGTCTATTGCGGCACCGGCGCCATCATGCAGGACAACTACAACGGGAAGGCCTCCTGGGAGAAGGAAATTGCTCCGGGCGACTGGGTAGTCATGGCCGGCGGGCGCGTCGGCAAGGACGGCATCCATGGTGCAACCTTCTCTTCGCTGGGTCTCGACAAGAATTCGCCGCGCAGCGCGGTGCAGATCGGCAGCCCGATCACACAGAAGATGCTCTCGGACTTTCTGGTAGAAGCGTGCAAGCAGGGACTGGTGAAGTGCTGCACGGACAACGGGGCAGGCGGCCTGTCCTCCTCGATCGGCGAACTGGCCCCGATGGCGGGGGGCGCCGAAATCTGGCTGGAGCGCGTACCTTTGAAATATCCCGGCTTGCAGCCGTGGGAGATCTTTATCTCGGAATCTCAGGAGCGCATGACACTCGTGATCACCCAAGAGGCCGAGCCGAAGCTGGCGGAGCTGGCCGCACTCTATGAAGTGGAATCGACCATCATCGGACAGTTTACCGATTCGGGCCTGCTGGAGATTTCGCATGACGGTTGCCCGGTGTCGCAACTGGATCTGGATTTTCTGCATGACGGTCTTCCCCGGAAGCATCTGGAGGCGGAGTGGATCCGGCCGGTTGCGGAAGAACCGGTCATCCCCAACAATCTCTTTCATACGGAAATTCTGAAGAAGTTGATGTCCAGCGATAACATCTGTTCGCGCGAGTCGGTGATCCGCCAGTATGATCACGAGGTGAAGGGCCGGACCGTTCTCAAACCGCTGATGGGGCCGAAGGGGATCGCTCCGCAGGATGCGGGCGTGATCCGCCTGTCCTTCGAGGATTGGGAAGGCGTGGCGGTCTCGTGCGGGATCGCGCCGCGCTACGGCGATCTGGATGCCTATGCAATGTCGGCGGGGGCCTTCGATGAGGCCGTCCGGCAGATTATCTCGATCGGCGGGCAGCTGCCGGACCCGGACCGTCTGGGTGAGTCCACCTTCTGGTGTGCGAACGATAATTTCTGTGTGCCGGATTCCGTGGTCGATCCGGAAACAAATCCGGATGGGAAATACAAGCTGGCGCAGCTGGTCCGGATGTGTCGCGCCCTGTCGGACATGGCCCTAGCCTACAACGTGCCGATGACGTCCGGCAAAGACAGCATGAAAAATGACTTCCGGGCCGGTGGAAAGAAAATATCCGTGCCGCCGACGGTGCTCTATTCTGTTTCAGCCGCGATTCCCGATGTACGAAAGACCATCACCAGCGAAATCAAAGCGGCGGGGGATGGGGTCTATGTGCTGGGGCAGACGCACGACGAGTTAGGGGCTTCGGAATTCCAGCATCTGTTTGGTGCCCCGGGTGGGCGGGTTCCGATCGTGCGGCCGGAGCAGTCACTGCCGCTCTATATGAAGGTGATGAAGGCCAACCGCGAGGGCTGGATTCATTCAAGCCATGATTTATCCGATGGCGGCCTGGCGGTTGCGCTGGCAGAAATCACGTTCGGCACCGGTCTGGGCCTGCAGGCCAATCTGGATCCGGTGACGGCCTCGATTGATGCCGCCGGGAAGCTGGACTCTCCGCGCCGCCTGCTGGCGGCTCTCTACAGCGAGTCGCACTCCCGCTTTGTGGTCACCGTGAGGCCGGAACACTGTGCTGCTTTTGAAAAACTCGTTGGCGGCGAGGCCGCGCGGATCGGCGAGACGATCGCGGTTCCCGACTTCCGCCTGACCGCGCAAGGCGAACCGATCGTGGAGTGCTCCTGCAGCGAGCTGGAACAGGCTTGGCAGAAGGAGCTGCTGATATGAAGACGGTTCGTGCATTGATTCTTACCGGATTCGGCATCAACTGTCAGGATGAACTGGCGGCGGCCTGGCACCTCGCTGGTGCCGAAGCGGATATCGTTCACTTCAATGAACTGCTGGCCGGTTCCACGTCGATTGCCGGTTATGATGTCATCAACTTCCCCGGTGGCTTTTCCTTTGGGGATGATCTCGGTGCCGGCCGGGCACTGGCTAACAAGATGCGATTTTGCAAACTGAGCAGCGGCCGGACCCTGTTGGACGAGATCAAGGATCATCTCGCCGCGGGTGGATTTGTTCTGGGCATCTGCAACGGATTTCAGATTCTGGTGAAGAGCGGCCTGCTGCCGAATGTCGGCGGAACCTTCGAGCAGGAAGTATCGCTCATTGTGAACGACAGCGGAATCTTTGAGGATCGCTGGTGTCACTGTCGGGTCGGACAGCCCGCTCGGTCTCCATTTCTGCAGGGCCTCAACACGCTCGAGCTGCCGGTGCGCCATAAGGAAGGCAAGCTGGTGATCCGCGATGAAGCCATTCGGAATGCCATTGTGAAGCAAGGACTCTGCACCATGCAGTATGCCGATGCCGATGGGAATATCGCTGCAGACTATCCGGCGCTGCCCAATGGCGCGGAACTGTCCTGCGCCGCCCTGAGCGATCCCTCCGGGCAGGTGCTGGGCATGATGCCGCATCCGGAAGCCTTTCTGTCTCTCTACAACCACCCCGATTGGACCCGCCGCCGGGACGCCGGCGCCCCGGAGGAGGGGGAGGGCCTGACTCTTTTTCAAAATATGGTCAACCATATCCGGAGCCAAACGACATGAATACCCTGCAATCCGTCTGCACCCCGCAACTGAAAACCATTCATCGCGGAAAGGTCCGCGACAGCCTTCGTGTGGATGCGGCCACGCGTCTTCTGGTGGTCAGCGATCGCATTTCGGCCTTCGACAGCGTCCTCGTGACACCGATCCCGATGAAGGGTGAAGTGCTGAGCCGCATCTCGAACTGGTGGTTTGAGCAGACGGCCGACCTGGTCCCGAATCATGTGATCCGGGCAGTGGATCCCGCGGCCACGTTGGTGCGTGAGGTGGAACCGATCCGTATCGAAATGGTCGTGCGCGGCTATCTGACCGGCTCTATGGGCCGGGCCTATGACGAGGGCGCCCGCACCTTCTGTGGCGCGGACGTGCCGGATGGCCTGACGCCGAACGCGCGTTTCCCGGAGCCGTTGGTCACGCCGACGACCAAGGAGAAGAGCGATCGCCCCATTACGCCGGAAGAGATCGCGTCGGAGGGGTGGACCACCGCCGAGCGCTATGCGCAGATGAAGGAGATTTCACTCCGCCTGTTCGAGCGCGGCAGCCGCCTGCTGGCTGAGAAGGGACTGATTCTGGTCGATACCAAATACGAATTTGGTCTGCTCAATGGGGAACTGATTCTGATCGATGAAATCCATACGCCCGATTCCTCGCGCATGTGGGAACAGGCCGCCTATGATCGTGATCCGCTGACCGTCGAAGCTCACGATAAGGAGTACGTCAGACGCTGGCTGCGCGAAAACCGGAAAGACGGTGCCTATCCCTCCGAGCTGTCGGATGAGGTGGTGCAGGAAACCACGCGGCGGTATGTCGAGATTGCAGAACAGGTGACGGGCGAAAAGCTGCCCACTCCGACAGAAGATGCCCGGTCGCGCCTGGCCCGGAATCTTCATCGCGAAGGACTGATCAAGGATGGGTTCGTCGCCATTCTGATGGGGTCCCGCGCCGATCTGGATCACGCCAACAAAATGAAGGCGGTCCTGGAGGCCAAAGAAGTGTATGTGGATCTGCGGGTCGTGTCGGCTCACAAGAATGGTGAGGACATCGCACCCCTGCTGGCGGAATATGATCAGGCCATCGAGCCGGGCGCCCTCATTGCCGTGGCCGGGTTGTCCAATGGTCTCGGCGGAGCGCTGGCGGCCCATTCAGTCCTGCCGGTTATCAGTTGTCCTCCGTTCAAGGACGGGGCGGATCTGATGATCAATATCAACTCTTCACTGATGATGCCATCGAACGTGCCGGCGATGACGGTGGTGCGACCGAAGGAAGCGGCCATGGCCGCGATGCGGGCACTGAACCTGCCGCGTTTGAAAGAAGTGTTTCGTCAGGAGGTTGCTGATATGAAGGCAAGCCTCCGCCGCGACGACAAGGAAGTCCGGGAGGCCGCCCATGCCTAAAGAAATCTCCCCCCTCGACGGACGCTATGCCGATCGCCTGGGTGATCTGGCGGAACTGTTCAGCGAGGCTGCTTTGATGCGGAGCCGCTGTTTCGTCGAACTGGCCTATCTCGAAGCCTTGGCCGACACAGGCCGCTTTTTCCAGATCGACGACACCGAACGAGGGGCGATCCGGGCCGTCCGGGATTCTTTTGGTGAGGCGGAATATCAGAACATCAAACAGATCGAATCCCGGACGGCTCATGATGTGATGGCCTGTGTGGAGCACCTGCGGGAACGCTTCCCCGCTAGGGCGGAATGGATTCATTTCGCGCTAACTTCTGAGGATGTCAACAATCTGGCTTGGAGCCTGCTGTTCCGCGAGTATGCGGAAAGCCTGCAGCTTCCACTGCAGGAGAAGCTGATCCGCAAACTGATGGGCTTGGCGCAGGAGTGGGCAGCTGTTCCGTATCCGGCAAAGACACACGGTCAGCCGGCTTCGCCGACCACGGCGGGCAAGGAACTCATGGTCTTCATTTCCCGCCTGTTGCGCCAGCGTCGCCAACTGAAAGAGTTTCGATTCCGCGGCAAGCTGAACGGGGCGACCGGCAACTGGTCTGCCCTGGCCGTTGCGGATCCGGACTTCGACTGGATTGCATTTTCAGAACGCTTCATTACATCACTCGGTCTCGAATTCAATGGCGTGACCACGCAGATCGAGGACCACGATGCCTGGAGTGAGTATTTCTCCATCACACGCCGCATCAATACCATCGTTCTCGATCTGGATGTGGATGCGTGGGAGGCGATCTCCCGAGGGTTCTTCGTGCAGCGACGGAAAGAGGGGGAGGTGGGATCCTCCACGATGCCGCACAAGGTCAATCCAATCAAATTTGAGAACAGCGAGGGGAATCTGGTGCTGTCGAACAGTCTGCTTTCGACTCTGTCGGAGCGGTTGTGTCATTCGCGGATGCAGCGCGATCTATCCGACAGCACCGTGGTACGGAATGTCGGGGTCGCGCTGGCCCACGCACATCTGGCCTGGGGCGAAACGATGGGCGGGTTGGAGAGGATCGATGTGAATGCAGCCGCCTGCCGGTCCGAACTGGAGCGTGAACCCCAGCTGTTGGCAGAACCGTACCAGATCGTCCTGCGGGCGGCCGGATCCAAGGATGCCTATAACCAGTTGAAGAAACTGACCCGGGGTCAGGACGTGACCGTCGCCGATTTCCATCAGCTGCTGGATGACAGTGATCTGGGTGCAACGGCCAAACAACGCCTGAAAGAACTGGATGTTCCCGGTTACGTGGGACTGGCTGCCCGCATCTGCCGGGAGGCGCTTACCGCGGCAGAACAGGAGCTGGCACGATGAAGATTGCTGTCATCGGCCGGGGCGGCCGGGAACACGCCCTTTCCTGGAAACTTGCGCAGAGTGTCGGCGTAGAGAATGTGTTCTGTCTGCCTGGCAACGGCGGTACCGAGAACAACCGCCCCATCGATGAGTTGGATTTTACGGGCATTCGAGCCTTCTGTGAAGCGGAGAAAATTGAACTGGTCGTGGTCGGTCCTGAAGTTCCGTTGGAGCAGGGGATTGTGGATGAACTGTCCGGCGGTTCTTTCCGCGTATTCGGACCGTCGCGCTCTGCGGCCCGGCTGGAGAGCTCAAAGGCGTGGGCTAAGGACTTCATGCTGCGCCACGGGATTGCCACGGCCACGGGTTCATTTTTTGAATCGCCGCAGGCCGCGATTCCGCATGTCCGGTCGCATTCGGGCGGGGGGGTCGTGAAATACAGCGGCCTGGCCGCGGGCAAGGGAGTGTTTGTCTATTCCGGACAGGAGGAGGCGCTGGAAGCGCTGAATCAGATCCAGCTGCGTCATGGCGTCGATGCTCCGGTGATCATAGAAGAGCGGTTGAGCGGCCCGGAAGTCTCCGTGATGGGCATCACGGATGGAAAGACGATTCAGCTGTTCCCGACTTCCCGCGATCATAAGCGGCTGCTGAATGATGACCAGGGCCCCAACACTGGCGGCATGGGAGCCTATACCCCCGTGCCGGAAATCGACGCGGAGATCCTGGCGGAGATACAACGCGATGTCATGGATCCGACTCTGACCGGGCTGGCCAAGGAAGGCATCGCGTATTGTGGGTTCCTGTATTTTGGCCTGATGATGACCGCGGATGGGCCGAAGCTGCTGGAATACAACGTACGACTGGGTGACCCGGAAACAGAAGTCCTGCTGCCAGCATTGGATTGCGATCTGCTCCCATCGCTCCTTGCCTGTTTTGATGGCACACTGGAGTCGCATCCGCTGACCTTTAAATCCGACGTGATTCTGGATGTTGTGTTGGCGGCAGCTGGGTATCCGGATGATACCCGCACCGGTGATGTGATCACCGGCCTGGATGGCCTCGATGCGCTGGTCTTTCATGCCGGTACCGAGAAGTGCAATGGGGAACTGATCACATCCGGTGGCCGCGTCCTGAATGTGGTGGCGGGTGGCCCCGATCTCGAAAGCGCGCGTAGCAAGGTGGTCGCTGCCTGTAAGCATATTGAATTTAGTGGCATGCAGTACCGCACGGACATCGGCGAGGGGAGGGGATTCGCTTGATCCCTCGCCTGGCCATTCTCATTTCCGGTCGCGGCAGCAACATGCAGACGCTGGCGCAACGGGTGCAGGACGGCATCCTGGCCGGGCAGTGTGAAATCGCTGTCGTGATATCCAGTCGTCCCGATGCAGCGGGTCTCGAGCTGGCGCAGCAAATGGGAATAGCGACCGTCGAGTTGGATGTCCGTGGGATGGACAAGGCCGCCTATGATGATTCGCTTCTTTCTACATTGGCGGAGCATCACGTGGATGTTGTGGTGCTGGCGGGGTACATGCGCATTCTCTCGCCTCGCGTCGTTAGTCACTATCGCAACCGTATCCTCAACATCCACCCGGCGGATACAGCCCTGCATCAAGGCCTGGGCGCCTATGACTGGGCATTCGAGCAGAAGCAGCCTTCCACCAAAATCACGGTCCACCTGGTGGATGAGGGACTGGATACCGGAACCGTGATCGCCCAGCGCGAGGTGAATCTGACCGGCGCAACCTCTCTTGAGGAAGTCGAGCAGCGCGGTCTGGCTGTCGAACACGAACTCTATCCCGAAGCCTTGGCCTCTTTTCTGACCTCGCTAACCCTGAACCCTGAGAACTAATATGTGTGGAATCCTGGGAATCATCGGACACGACAACATCGCCGGCACGCTGCTGGAGGGACTGACCAGTATCCAGCACCGCGGGCAGGATGCCGCCGGCATCGTCACCTTTAACCATCGTTTTCATCTTCATAAGGCGGATGGGCTGGTCGAACAGGCCTTCAAGAATCTGGACTTGGAACGCTTTCCGGGAAACTGCGGGCTTGGACATGTGCGCTATGCCACGCAGGGAAGTACCGATGCGCTGGATGCCCAGCCCACCGTGGTCAACTATCCCTTTGGACTGGCAATGGTCCATAACGGCAATGTCGTCAATTTCAACCAGCTCAAACAGACCCTCTGCGAAGATCGTCACCGGTTGCTGGACACCTCCAACGATGTCGCCCTGATCCTCTATGCGTTCGCCGCCGCGCTCGAAACCAAGAACCTCAAGGCGCTGACTCCGGAAGACATCTTTGAGTCGGTCCAGACGGTGCAGGACCAGGTGCAGGGGGCCTACTCGGCTCTGACCATCATCGCCAACCATGGGCTGCTGGCCTTCGCCGATCCGCATGGCATCCGCCCGCTGGTGCTGGGCCGAAAATACACCGACCGCGGAATGGTCTATGCTTTCGCCTCCGAGACCGATTGTTTTGATCACCTCGGCTTTGAACTCATTCGGGACCTGCAGCCCGGCGAAGCCGTACTGATCGATATAGAAGGCAATATCCACAGCCGCATCTGCCGGGCGAAAAAACAGGCGTTCTGTATTTTTGAATACATCTATTTTGCCCGGGAGGATTCCGTCATCAACGGCCGGCTGGTGGCGACAGAGCGCGTCCGCATCGGCCGGCAGCTTGCCGAACAGGTCCGTAAAGCCGGGCTGCAGCCGGATCTGGTGATCGATGTGCCGTCCTCGGCCTATTTCTTTGCCTCGGGAATGGCGGAGGCTCTGGGGGTCCCGTACCGGCGCGGACTGGCGAAGAACAATCACGTGGGCCGCAGTTTTATTGAATCCACCCAGGCGCGCCGGGAAATGATGGTGCGCCGAAAGCTCAATCCGCTCAAAGATGTGGTGCGTGGAAAGAAGGTGGCGGTGGTGGACGATTCCATCGTGCGCGGCACCACCTCGAAGCATATCGTCAAGCTCCTGCGGGAGAGCGGGGCGGCCGAAATCTACTTCATCTCCGCAGCGCCGCCGATCACCTGCCCCTGCATCTACGGAATCGATATGTCGGTCAAGCGCGAGATCATCGCCGCCCACTACGATCCGAAACAGATTGCCCGGTATCTCGATGCGGATGCCGTGATCTATCAGTCTCTCGAGGATCTGCAATCGCTCTATGAGGATCTGCCCTGCTGCTATGCCTGTTTCTCGGGCGACTATCCCACCGGCGCATCGCCGGAGCTCGTGAAAGAAATCGAAGAGGAGAAGGAATGCTCGACTCGAAACTAGATTTCATCACGGTCCTGGATTTCGGTGGCCAGTATGCACATCTGATCGCGAACCGCATTCGTGGCCTCGGAGTCTATTGCGAGGTCCAGCTGCCGCATAAGTGTAATCCGGCAGACGACAAGCATCGCGCGGGACTCATCCTGTCCGGTGGGCCTCAATCGGTGACGGAGACTGATGTGGAGTGGCTGCAGACGAACCTGAAGGACTTCATGAAACCGGTTTTGGGGATCTGTTTTGGTCATCAGTTGCTGGCGAAAGGCTTCGGCGGGAACTTGGGACAGGATCAGGACCGGCAATATGGCCCCACCGAAATCCAATGCAAATCAGGGACAACACTGTTTGAAGGACTGCCGGAACAGCAGACCGTCTGGATGAGCCACGGAGATCATGTGGCGGAACTGCCGCCCGGCTTCCGTGCAACCGCAACATCGGACGCCTGTGCGATTGTCGCTGCGGAAGCGATCGATCGGCCCATCTTCAGCCTGCAGTTTCACCCCGAGGTGGTGCACACCCCCTGCGGGAACGAGATACTGAAGCGGTTCCTATCCATTTGCCCCATTTCAACTCCATGGGTGGCCGACAGCATGCGCAAGCGCGTGATCGAACAGACCCGGGATGCAGCCGGGGATTCGATTCTCTTTCTCCTGGTCTCCGGAGGAGTCGATTCCCTGGTGGCCCTGCAGGTCTGCATTGAAGCCGTCGGTGCGGAGCGGGTCTGTTCGCTGCATGTGGACACCGGCATGATGCGGCGCGGGGAGTCGGATGAAATCCTGAAATTCCTGTCCGCCTCCGGATTCAAGAATATCGAAATCGAACGGGCGGAGGCTCTGTTTCTGCGCGAACTGGCAGGCGTATCGGAGCCGGAGCGGAAACGCGCGATCATCGGCCGCCTGTTTGTGGAAGTGCTGCGCGATAAGCTCCAGTACATGGATCTGGGCGAGAACTGGAAGTTGGTCCAGGGCACGATCTACCCCGATACGATTGAGAGCGGGGGGACCCAGAAAGCCGCGGTGATCAAAACCCATCATAACCGCGTGCCGGAGATTCAAGAGATGATTGATCGCGGACTCGTGGTGGAGCCGTTGCGGGAACTTTATAAGGATGAGGTGCGTCGTTTGGGGCGCGAACTGGGCTTGCCTCAGGACCTGCTGGATCGTCACCCATTTCCAGGCCCCGGTCTGGGGATTCGCCTGCTCTGTCATGACGGCGCACACGATAAACCGCAAGAATTTTCCGATCAGGCCGCTTTGGAGGAAGGGCTGGCTTCGCTCGGTCTCTGCGGCCGGATCCTCCCGGTAAAAAGCGTCGGGGTGCAGGGCGATGAACGGACCTATTGCCATCCGGCCGTTGTCTGGAATCCGACGGGTACATGGTCCGACTGGCCAGAATTGAATGCCTGCGCCAACCGCCTCGTGAATCGCTTGGCCGACATCAATCGTGTGGTCATCTGCCTCGATGACCTGAGTGACCAGACCTTTTCCTTGCGGCAGACCTTTGTTGAACGTGAGGGGTTGGATCGACTTCGAGAAGTCGATGCCCTGATTCATGACCGGATTGCGCGATTTACCAAAATCTGGCAGGCCCCGATTATTTCGCTGCCTCTCTTCGATGACGATGGCCGTCAGGCATTTGTGCTGCGGCCGGTGTGCTCCAAAGATGCGATGACCGCCGATGTCTTTCCAATCGACTTCGATCTGCTGGCCGACCTGTCCCGCGAGATCCGGACCGTGCCGGGCGTCGGCGCACTCTTCTATGACATCACCACGAAACCCCCGGGGACCATCGAATGGGAATGACCCTCCAGATTGATCAGGCCTGCTGGCTCGGAGACGACGGCCGTTTTCATCACGGATCGATCGTGATCCGTGACGGTCGGATCGTGCAGCTCGACGTTCAGGGAAACGGTGGACCTTCACCAGAGGGCTCCACGCTATCGTCCATCCCCTGGATGCCTTCGGACGGGCAGTTCGATGCCCGGGGCCTATATATCGTGCCGGGGCTGATCGATGCCCATGTGCACCTGCGCGAGCCGGGACAGGAATACAAAGAGGGCATCGCCAACGGGACAGCCGCCGCCTTGAAGGGAGGCGTGACCACTGTTCTCGATATGCCGAACAATCAGCCGCCGATCACGACCCGGGAGCGTCTGGATCAGAAGCGGGAGCTATTTGCACAAAAATCCCATGTCAACTATGGCCTCTTTCTGCAGGCGGTTCTTGGATCTCCGCTGCCAGCCCCGCCTGAGGCCGCGGGCGTCAAAATCTACATGGCGAAATCCTCCGAACTGGAAGCGTTAACGGATGTTGAGGCGCTGGCTGCTGCTATGAGAGGGCAGCGGCGGGTGGTCATTCATGCCGAGGATGAACGTGAGTTTTCCATGGTGTGGAAACATTCTTTCCATAGTGTGGAAAAATCGTCTCATGACCGCCGACGCCCCCGGGTAGCGATTCAGCGGGCCTTGAGCACGATTGAAAGAGCTTTTCTTCAGCTGCCTGAAAGTGAACGACCACGGCTGATCATTGCCCACTGCAGTACCATCGATGAAGTCGAGTGGGTCAAGCGGATGAAGCGGCTGGGCCAGGATGTCTGGGCGGAGACTTGTCCGCATTATTTCCTCCTGACGCGGGAGGATGCCCTTCTGGAAGGGAGTCGCCTGCAGGTCAACCCGCCGATCCGGAGCGAAGCGGATCGAGTGGCCATCCTGAAGGCCGTACAGGATGGAACCATTGATTTTATCTCGACCGATCACGCCCCGCATACACCGGAGGAAAAGGCGGATGCGAAGGCACCGCCCTCGGGCATCGCGGGGGTCGAATGGCTCGGTCCGATTCTGCTGTCGATGGCCATCCGCGGGGAACTGTCCTGGAAGCGTTATCTGGAACTGTCGAGTCAGAAGGCCGCGGCATGCTTTGGACTGAAGGGGAGGGGAGCCATTGCAGAAGGCAACGGGGCCGATTTGATGTTTTGGGATTCCGGCCCGGTCGCACCGACGCCTGTCGTGACGCGTGCCGCCTGCAACCCCTACCCCCGTTTTGATTTCACCGCCCGGATCCGGGCGGTTTGTGTGGAAGGTCAGCCGGCCTGGATTGACGGTCGGCTTCAGGATGCCGTGCGCGGCAGAGAGGTGACGACATGAACGCTGAACAACGGGAATTTATTCAGTTTTTGGTGGAGTCTGGATGCCTGCGGTTTGGCGACTTCAAACTGAAGTCCGGGGATCGTTCACCGTTTTTTGTGAATCTGGGTCAGGCCGACAGCGGGGCCAAACTGGAGGTGCTGGGCCGGGCGCTGGCGGATGCGACGCTCACTCATTTCCCAGAGGCCAGCCTGCTCTTTGGTCCGGCCTATAAGGGAATCGCGCTGGCGGTTGCCGCCGCGGCTTCGGCCTGGACCCGGCAGCAGAGGAATCTCGATTTCTTCTATGACCGGAAAGAGGCCAAAGGGCACGGGGAGGGTGGGAGCTTCATCGGGCATCTGCCTGAGCCCGGCCAAGCCGTCGTGATGATTGACGATGTCCTCAGTTCCGGCGGGACCAAGGTGGAAGCCTCGGAAGCGATTCATGCCGCCTTTCAGACGCGCCCGATCGGGATTGTCGTGGCGGTGGACCGCCGCCGGCGAGGTGCTCCGCTGCCGGAAGGGCTGCCGCCGGTGAAGGCGGTGATCGATTTGGATGACCTCTGTGAGTATTTGGAAGAGATCGAAGATAGACCCCATTTAGAGGCGCTCCGGCGCTTTATTGAAGGAGAATCCCAATGACGGATAAGCAGTTTGACCTCATTCCAGCCCTTGACACAGCAGATCTGGATGTGGCCCTCCAACTGGTGTGTCGAGTAGCCGGTCGCCCCTCGATCTATGGCTTCAAGCTGGGTTTCTCGCTGGGCCTAAGTGCTGGTCTGCCAGAAACGGTCCGGCGAATCCGCGAGTGGACCGACAAGCCCTTGATCTATGACCATCAGAAAGCCGCCACAGATATCCCGGATACCGGTGTGCTGTTTGCGGATGTGCTGAAGAAGGCAGGAATCGATGAAGCCATTCTATTCCCGCACACCGGGCCGCACACGTTGGCCGCCTGGACCCGGGCCTTGCAGGAGCGGGACCTCAAGGTGATTGTCGGCGCCGTGATGACGCATCCGGCCTATCTGGTCTCCGAAGGGGGGTTCATTGCCGATGCGGCCGCGGTCTCGATCTGCCGTCAGGCGGTGGAACTGGGGGTGTCCTCCTTTGTGGTCCCGCTGACCAAACCGAACGTGGTCGCAAAACTGGCTGTCGAAGTTCCGTTTACGGATCAACAGGAGTTCTACTCGCCGGGATTCGGCGCGCAGAAAGGGGACCCCTCAAAATTTCCTGCGATCAAAAAGCATCACCTGATTATGGGGCGGTCTCTGATGAATGCCGATGACCCGGTCCAGAAGCTGATTCAGGTGGAAGCGGAACTGGGGATGAAGGGTTGATATGAAAAAAGATCTGATTTCCATCGACGACCTGACACTTGAACAGATTATGGAGTACCTGGATCTGGCTGCACGGGTGGAATCGATTCCCGATGCCGAGAAGGCTTCGTTGCTGCCGGGAAAACTGTTGGCCACCCTGTTCTTCGAACCCAGCACGCGCACACGGTTGAGTTTCGAGGCGGCGATGTGCCGCCTGGGCGGTCGCGTCATTGGTTTCTCGGAGGCGGCGAACTCCTCCACCTCCAAAGGGGAGTCGTTCTCTGACACCATTCGGACGGTGGAGCAGTATGCGGATCTGATTGCGGTGCGCCATCCGAAGGAGGGGACGGCCCGGCTGGCTTCTGAGATTGCTTCGGTGCCGATTCTGAATGCCGGGGATGGCTCTAATCAGCATCCCACCCAGACGCTGCTGGATCTTTACACCATCCGGAAGTTTTTCGGGAAGGTGGCGGGTCTGAAAATTGCCCTGGTGGGGGATTTGAAATACTCGCGCACCATCCATTCGCTGTGCCACGCCCTGCTGATGTTTGATCAGGTCTCCATCCGGCTGGTGTCGCCCGACAGTCTCCGGCTTCCGAGTTACCTGATGAAGGCGGCGGCTGGAACGACAACGACCTTTGAGGAAGTGGACAGTCTGGAGGAGGCCATTGCGCAAAGCGATCTGGTCTATATGACGCGAATTCAGAAGGAGCGCTTTCCGGATCTGGTGGACTACGAGAAGGTGAAGAACGTCTATTGTCTCGATGCCGCCATGCTGGCGGATGTTCCGGAGCCCTTCAAGGTGCTCCATCCGCTGCCCCGCGTGAATGAAATCTCGCCGGATGTGGATGCCACTCCGTATGCCGGATACTTTGAACAGGCCCGGAACGGGATGATTATGCGGCAGGCCCTGATTCTGGATCTGCTGGACGCCCGCCCGGAACCAAGGAGCACGATATGACCCCTCGCAACCAGATTCTGCTGATTCCTAAAATTGAAAACGGCTTTGTGATTGACCACATCACGGCGGGTCTCGGTATTCAGGTGATGGCGCTGATCGGCCGCCGCCCTGAGCTGGAGGAAGCGGTCGTGACGCTTGGGCTGAACTACAAAAGCACCCGCATGGGGCGGAAGGATATGATCAAGCTGCAGGCGGATCTGTTGCCGTCCCGTCTGATGCAGATGTTGGCGCTGGTGAGTCCCGGCGTGACCATTAAACACATCAAGAATTTCGAGGTGATTGAAAAGGTAGTGGTTCAGGTGCCGGAGCTGTTTGACAATCTGGCGCGCTGCATCAATCCAAACTGCATCACGCATGCCGAACCGCATGTGTCCACGCGTTTCAAGCGGCTGGAGTCGGGTTCTAAATATTTCAAGTGTGCACATTGTGAACGGGTTTGCACGCTGACCGAACTGGTGGAGCACCTCAAGGGATGAGTTCACTTTCCATTCAGCTGGTCGGTGTTCAGTTGACGTCGCCATTGATTTTGGCTTCCGGCGTGCTGGGTACCACTGCAGCATCCCTCCGGCGCGTGGCCCGGGCCGGAGCAGGGGCGGTCACGACCAAGTCCATCAGTTTGACCCCGCGCAAAGGGCATCCGGCTCCTTGTATTTTGCCGTGGAAGGGCGGGATGCTGAATGCGGTCGGCCTGTCCAATCCCGGAGTGGAGGGGGCGATCACCGAATGTGCGGGTTATCAGAAGGAATGCCAGACGCCGCTGATTGCATCCATATTTGCGGGGAGTCCAGAGGCATTTGGAGACTTGGCGGCCCGCATGGTGGAGGCGAAGCCGGACCTGATGGAGGTCAATGTGTCCTGTCCGAATGTGCAGTCCGAATTCGGGATTCCCTTTGCCGCCGACCCGGAGGCCTGTGCGGCGGTAACTCGCGCCGTGAAAGAAGCTGCCGGTGATATTCCTATTTCGATCAAACTGTCGGCGCAATGCGTCTCCATCGCACACATGGCCCAGGTGTGCGCGGCGAATGGTGCGGATGCAATCACGGCAATCAATACGGTGGGGCCCGGTATGCTGATTGATACCGGAGTGGGACAGCCTGTCCTGTCCAATGGTGTCGGAGGGGTGTCGGGCACGGCCATTCTCCCCATTGCGGTGCGTTCGGTCTATGAAATCCGTCAGGCGGTGGAGTTGCCGATCATCGGCACCGGCGGCGTGAGCTGTGCCGACGATGTTCTTCAACTGCTCATGGCCGGGGCCACCGCCGTTGGAATCGGCAGCGGGGTCTATGGTGGAGGGGTGGAGCTGTTCAGTGAAATTAATCGCGACTTAATGGAATTCATGGAAGAGCGCGGGTTCCAATCGGTTTCAGAGATCAGCGGTCTGGCGCACAAGGGAAGGAAACATTCATGATCTCTTCCACTCACGAAATGCACACGCTCCCCATCGAAAGGGTCATCGCCCATCACGAGAAACTGAAGAGCTTTTTTTTTCCGCGCACCTTCGACATCGAACCCGGCCAGTTTGTGATGTTGTGGATTCCAGGGATGGATGAGAAACCCTTTTCGGTATCCGACGTGCAGGGAGATCGAATCGAGATCACCGCTAAAGCAGTAGGGCCCTTCTCGAAGGCTCTGATGGACTGCGCACCCGGCACACGCCTGGGGTTGCGCGGTCCTTTTGGCCGCGGGTTTCGCCCACGGGGGAGGGGACTGATTGTGGGTGGTGGAATGGGCATCGCACCGCTCCGCTATCTGGTGCACCGCCTGGAAGAGACCGCTGCTCCCTTCGATATCGTGCTCGGAGCACGTACATCCGGTGATTTGATGTTTGCGGATGAGTTTGAACAAAGCGGGGCACGTTTTGCCACCGATGATGGCTCCCGAGGTGCGAAGGGTTCCGTTCTTGCGTTGGCCGAAGAGCGTTGCAAGGCTGGAGAGATCGATTTGATTTACGGCTGTGGACCGGAGCCGATGCTGGTGGCGCTGAAGCAACTGGCCGATCGATATGACATCGACTGCCAGCTCTCGCTGGAACGCCACATGAAATGCGGCATTGGGATCTGCGGCAGCTGCTGTGTCGATGGCAGCGGTATTTGCATCTGCCGGGAAGGACCGGTTCTCGACAAGGCTCAATTGAATCAAGTGGCGGACTTCGGCCTGCCGCATCGCGATGCCTCTGGCGCGCGTTCTTCAGATGGAAGATTCTGGCTTGGGGAAGAAAGAATGCCGCGATAGACTGATGGCATGAGAGTACGCAAAATGATCTCAGGCGGGCAGACGGGTGCGGACCAGGGGGCGCTGAGCGCCTGCGTGCAGTGCGGGTTTCCTTATGGCGGGTGGGTGCCGAAGGGGCGCCGGACAGAAAAGGGGAAAGTGCCGGCCCGGTATCGCATGCGGCAGCATTGGAGCCATCATTATCCGCCGCGCACGGAGGCCAATGTGCGGGATTCCGACTGCACGCTGATTTTTACGTATGGAAAGCCGGAGGGCGGATCCCGGCTCACCATCGATTTCGCCCGGCAGCATGGAAAACCCTGCCTGGCTCTCAATCTGGAGCAGCCGCAGGCTCAGGTGGTGGCAAAAGGGGTTCGCTGGCTGAAAAGGCATTGCCCTGAAAACGGCATCGTGAATGTGGCGGGGTCCCGCCGCAGCAAAGCCCCCGGCATTCATATAGCGGTCAAGCGGGTGATGCGGGATGTCCTAACCGCGATCAACGGGTAAAGGGGTCAGAAACGTTCGGTCAGGATTCTTTGGATGTCTCGCATGGCCTGCAATGGATCTTCCGCTTCGGTGACGGCACGGATAACGGCCGCACAATGGAACGCCGAAGCATCGAGTGCCTGAATCCGCTCAGAAGTCAGTCCGCCGATGGCTACGATGGGGTGGGCCGCCGCTTTGGCAGTCTTGGCCAGCCGATCCGGGCCGACAACGGGATCCGGATTCTGCTTGGAGTTGGTTACATAGAGCGGCCCGAAACCGATGTAGTCGATGGGCTCGGATGCGGAAGCCTTCACCTGGTCCAGATTGTGCGTGGAAAGTCCCACAAGTCGATGGTCGCCAACGATTCGCCTGGCTTCGCCGGGCGACAGATCGAGCTGGCCAACGTGTACACCATCGGCATCGCTGGCTACGGCCAACTCGGGCCGGTCATTGACGATGAACAGCGTGTCGCTACCACGCGTGAGTTCGCGCATGGCGCAAGCAAGCCTCAAGAGTTCTTCCTCATTCAGCGTCTGTCCGGGCAGGGTCTTGGGCCGGAACTGCACGGCGGGCAACTGCGCCATGACGGCCATTTTGGTTAGGGCCTCAACTCCGCCTGCCGGGTGGGTCAGCACCAGATAGAGGCCTTGTCGCAGATGAGGACGTTTCGGCGCGGTCATGAATCGAGTTGCTTCAGCATGGACTGTGCGGCTTTCCGACCGGAGAGCAGCATGCCGCCGAAGACCGGGCCCATGCGATATCCGCCATAGACGGCATTGGCCGCCATCCCGCTGACATAGAGACCCGGATAGACTTCGCGGGTATTTTCGACCGTTTGCAGCTCACCGGTATCCGCGGCCATGGATTTTTCGCCCACGATGCCGCCGGTGGGCGTGTTCAGTTTCACATTCATCTTGCGCACGAGAGTCGCGGCGACGTTGGAGGGATGCCCGGTGGCATCCAGCACAAATCGGCTGTGGATCGTGAGGGGATCGATGTGCCATTCCAGTTTCTGGATGGCGCCCCAGTTCAACACCAGCCCCGCTACACGGTCTTCTTGGATGACCACATCCTCCATGGCGATCAAATTGAAGATTGTCAGTCCCGCATCCATGGCTCGGGTGATCAGGGCAGCGGTGGTGTGGACGGAGTCGAGAGTGTAGTAGCCTTTTTCATACTCCTTAGGTCGAAGTCCGAATTCTTCGACCAGCGGGCGGGAGGCTTCCTGCACGACGATTTCATTGAATCCCATGCCTCCGCCCCAGATGCCGCCGCCGATGGAGAGCTTGCTTTCAAATAGCGCGACCTTTTTTCCGGCTTTGGCCAGATCGTGCCCGGCAATCAGCCCGGAAGGGCCGCCGCCGACAATAGCGACATCTACCTCGAGGTGATCGGTGAGCTTTTTGAAATAGGCATCGATGATGCCGCGGGAGATCGTGACTTCGTTTAACATGGCGCTTTCCTTTCGAGGTGACGGAGGGCATGGGAAAACACCGGGATCATGGGTGGAACGGTGACGTTTCTGTCTGGTTCCATTTTGCTTCCTTCGCCGGCATGATCCGGATCAGGTTCAAAGGGTATGATCTCAGGCGCAAACGCCACCCCTGCCAAAACTGTCGCGCATCATGGATGTCGGGACGGCTCCTCGGCAAGAATAATCAGGTCGACAGAAAGGAGCATTCAGTAACCCCATTCTGACTCCTGACTCCCGACTGCTGAATTCTCTCCTACAGGGGCAGGTCGGTCTGAAGCCCCCCGGGGAGGTCGTAGCGTCCGGGTGCGGATTTGTGGATCTGCGGGTCGAGTCCGAGTGCGTTGCGGATATAGCCCGAGCCACGCCGGCATTCGGGATAGAGACGTTCGTTGAAGGCCTCGACCAGAATACGGAGCGGGGTTTCTCCGGTGGTGGCAAGGATCTCGCGCAGGAGGACCGAGCCATCGCGTGCGGCCAGTCCGCAGCGGTCGTCCCGCGTGGCTAGCATGTCGGGAAGATGACGCAGGAGAGCGAGCAGTAGCGGTCCCGCATCGGGAATGCCGGGCGGACAGGCGGATCTGGGGAGGTTGTCCGCAATCTGTGCAATGGGCGTCAGGCCGGCCTGGGCGGTGAGCTGGTCGCGCAGAGAATTTTCAGCTCGCTCAATCAGCTTCGGGGCGCATTCGCTGAAAAACCCGCGATAGAGGGTGAGGCGGCCGGGGACCAGGTGGGTTAGCAGAAGAAAGGCACCGACGGGAGACAACTCGCCCCAGCTTGGGCCGTGGCGAGCCGCGAGGGATTTGGGGGTCGCCACCCCGCCATCCTCGTGCAGAATTTTTTCAGCCGCCCGATACAGGGGTTCAGCGGCATAGAGGGGCAGGGCCTGCTGGAGAGTTCCGGTGGCAAGGCCGATCAGCTGCCGCGCGCGCTCGCGACTGACCCCGAGCTTGAATCCGGTTTCACGCAATCGGGCTTCATGCCGGGAAAGGGCGGCGGCCGAATCCTGCAGCCCGTAATGCAGTTGGAGGGTGTCGACCAGGCGGGACGGGAGGAAAAGCTCCATCCACTCCGGGAGGGAGAGGGTCGGTGGGTTGCCGTCACAGACGGTATGGGCATAGGTGACCACACGCGTCAGCAGTGCCCGGTCGTCGGCATCCAGCCTCTCGCAAGGGGGGATGGGGCCGCACAGATCTTCGAGGACGGCGAGGCCTCCGTCGCGCAGAACGGAGAGAATGCGGGCGGGAAGGCCACTGGTTTTCAGGGTGCTATGACGCAATCCGTCGGAATCCGGAAAGGGTGCGTCGGCCAAGGTCACAGGTTCGGGCCGGTGGAGGCGACGACTAGCGCTTCATATTCGGCTTCCGTGAGCAGGTTTTTCTCGATGGCGAGTTCGCGCAGCGTCTGACTGCTGGCCAGGGATTCCTTGACGAGCTCAGCGACGCGGTCATAACCGAGGCGCGGGTTCAGGAGGGTGGGGAGCCCCGCGCTGCGCTCCAGGTGCCGAAGGCACATGTCGACATCGGCTTCAATCCCGGCAATGCATTTCTCGGCGAGGGCGCGGACAGCGGCAGCCAGCAGCTTGGCTGCCTGCAGGGTGTCGGCACCGATCAGCGGCATATGTGTGTTCAGCTCGAGCTGTCCCGCCCCGCAGGCCAGGGCGACGGCATGGTCGAGTCCCTGCACCTGCATGCAAACCATATTCACGGCTTCGCAGATGGAGGGATTGATCTTACCGGGCATGATACTCGAGCCGGGTTCGACGGGTGGCAGGCGGATTTCACCGAATCCGGTATTCGGGCCGGAGGCCAGCAGGCGCAGATTGTTGGTGATCTGCTGCAGGTCGAGTGCGCAGGATCGGAAGGTGCCCGAGAGGGCCGCAAAATCGGTCATGAACTGGGTGAGATAGATTCCGTCTTCCGCCATGCGAAAGTGCCCATCGGTTTCCTGATTGAGGGCCTGGATGATTTCCGCACGGAACGTGGATTTTGTATTGAGACCGGTGCCGACGGCATTGCCGCCGATTCCCAGTTCACGGAGGCGGTCAGCCGCGGCCTGGATGCGAGTGATGGCGAGATGAATGGCCCGGGCATAGGCGCCGAATTCCTGGCCGAGGGTCAGAGGGACCGCATCCTGCAGATGAGTCCGCCCCGTTTTCAAGACCGTTTCAAATTCAGAGGCTTTGGCGCGAAGCCCTTTTTCGAGAACAGTCAGCGCATCTTCCAGAAGGAGGGTGTGGCCGAGAACCGCGATCTTGGCGCCGGAGGGAAATCCGTTGTTGGTGGATTGCCCCATATTGACATCATCATTGGGATGAACAGGGGCTTTGGTGCCGCGTTCTCCCCCGAGCGATTCATTGGCGAGGTTGGCCAGCACTTCGTTGAGATTCATGTGCGATGAAGTCCCGGACCCGGCCTGATAGAGATCAATGGGGAATTCAGTATCGTGCGCGCCTGAAAGCACCGCGCGGCAGGCTTTCACAATGGCGGCTTCCTTTTCTTTGGAAAGCAGACTGAGCCGCGCATTGGCCTGGGCGCAAGCGAGCTTCAGAAGGGTCATCCCATGGATGATCGCGATGGGCAGTGGTGTGCCGGACAAGCGGAAGTTTTCGATGGAGCGCGAGGTTTGTGCACCATAGAGTGCGTCAGCCGGGACGCTGCGCGGGCCGAGGGAATCGTGTTCGTTTCGGGTAGAATTGCTCATGTTCGCCATGATACGGGACTGCGGGCGGAAATCAAGGAAGGAGCCGAAGGGGAGATGTGTCCAGACCTCGCGTTCCATCGAATGATAAATAAACATATAGCTATATGTCTATATGATGAACGCGGTCTGTCAGAACGGATCAGACCGGTGTGAATCATGCGAAATTGATGATCAGCCGCATCAGCGTGTAACTGATCAGGGAAACCAGGGCGGTGGCTGTCACGAAAAAGCGTGGGCGGGATTGGGACAGCAGGTAGCTGGCGGCAAAGCACATCGGGACACTCGGGACCCAGAGCCAGCAGCGGGCGGTTTCCAGCCGCAGGCACGTGGGGCCAAAGAGCACCGGCAGCAAATAGATGATCAGAATGATCGAGAGGAAAATGACCGCCGGGCTGGTTGCGCGCTGTTTCACGCGGGCTGCCAGGGCCGCCAGGAAGGCGGAGCAGGTGAGGGCACCCATCATGAGTCCGATTTCAATTTGGCCACCCACCCAGGCGATGATGTGCTGATAGAGGGTGTTGTACTGATACCATTCCTGAACATAGCAGGTGGAAATCTGATAGGCGGCGAGATAATCCAGTTGATAGTGCCAGAGGATGGACCCGCTGATGACCGTCATGAGGCCCAACGGCGGCACGCCTCGAAGCAGGAGCTCTCGGAAGGTCCACGGGGCGGTGAAGGCGCGATAGAATAGGAAAAGGGCAAAGATACTCGTGACCAGTACCCAGCTGTAGTTCATGAAAATCAGACAGGAAAAAACCAGTCCGAGCCCGGCCATATCGACCCATCGTGCCCGTTTGGCCATGCCGATGCGCCAGGTCAGCAGGAGGGCCAGATTGAAAAAGACCGCATATAGCCCGTCCTGCGCGTGGTTGCTATAGCCCAGTACGGCGGGTGAAACGCCCCAGAGAACGGCCGCCACCAGCCCATGTTTCGCGGTGCCGAACAGGGATTTTCCCAGTCCGAAGACGATGAACAAATTCAGTGCGGCAAAAAGCGTCATGCCCAGGGTGTAGCGGATGCGCGTGGAATCGAGCCGGATATTCATGTCCTTGGCTCCCGCCAGGCAACCGATGTAGTGCATGGACAGCGTGCCCCCGGGCGGATGGGAATACGCGTGAATCGTGAAGCGGAGGCGCTGTTGAATCTCGCTAAAATTCTGCATGAAATGGTCCGCCGATTTCACGAAAGGCTTGGCGTAGAGCATCGTGGCGTGCGCCTGCCAGCAGGAGAGCAGAGAGCCCTTCCGCTCTGCGGAGTTCCATGCGCCATTCGGCAGCGAGGCCACGGACAGGTGGAGGGCACCGGTGAGCAGATACAGGCCCAGGAGGAGGGCCACGGTATTTTTCCAGGTTAGGGGGCGATCCGACAGAACGCGCCGGATCAGCAGGACCAGCAGGATGCTAAGGAGCGCCACGACCGCACCCCATCCATAGACCGTGGGGGTTGTGAACACGCGCGACAGAACCTCGGTGAAACTTTCGGTCTTTGTCCAGGGAGCCACAAAGAAAGGGAAAAGCCAGTCGGTGAAATGTGGGGCCGTGTCGACGGCATCCATCCCTTTGTCGGGATTCAGCTGATAGATGAGATTCAGCCCGGCCCAGGCCGCCCAGGGACGGAAAAACCAGCCAAGAAGTGTGTAAGGAGGCTTTCCTCTTCGTTTTCGCAGGCGATTGATGACTTCAACAGAAGCCCATCCGGTCAGGAGGAGGATCGGTGCCAGCCATGTGGCTATTTGATTGATGAAGGTCGTCACAGTGTTTCTGCAGGAGTGGGGTTCCGGGATTTGGGTTTGGAGGAATATGTACCATGGAACGGCGAGGGTGTCAGAGAACAATTTCCCGCCGTTGCCGGGCCTTGTCTCTGAGTCGGACAGATTGCCCTTTGCGGGGCCGTAGGGATGGGATAAAATGGCACGCAATGGATTCTTCCACCCCCATTCCAGCCGAAGCCAAAGCCCGTGCGGTATTCCTGCGCGCAGAACTGAACCGGCATAGCGATCTTTATTACAACAAGGCAGCGCCGGAGATTTCCGATCCCGAGTTCGATCGCCTGCTGCGCGAACTGCAGGAGCTGGAGCAGGCCTATCCATCCCTGATTACTTCCGATTCCCCAACCCGTCGGGTGGGCGCGGAGGCCCCTGGAAAATTCAAACGGGTCGCCCATGCGGTGCCGATGATCTCGCTCGACAACACCTACAGTTTCGATGAGATGCGAGAATTTGATGCCCGGGTCCGTAAGGGGCTCCATGTGGATTCGGTTGCGTATGTGCTGGAGCCCAAGGTGGATGGGGTCTCCATCAGCCTGCGCTATGAAAAGGGGGTACTCGTTCAGGCTTTGACGCGCGGGGACGGCAAAGAAGGTGATGATATTACTTCGAATGCCCGGACCATCCGGACGATTCCGCATCAGATTTCTTCGACGGCGGCTGTATTGGAAGTCCGCGGCGAGGTATTTCTCGGCAAGCAGGCATTTGCGGAGCTGAACAAACAGCGCGAGAAGGCAGGCGAAGCACGGTTTGCCAATGCACGCAACGCTACCGCCGGTTCCCTTAAGCAGCTTGACCCCGCTGTGGTCGCCACGCGTCCGCTTTCTGCGGTGATGTACGCCGTGGGCGCGCTCGACGGCATCGCATTCGACACGCAGGCGGAACTGCTGCAGGCCTTGAAGATGCTGGGCTTTCTGACGGCTCCTCTCTGGTGGGAATGCAACGGGATTGAAGAAGTGATTGAGCGCGCTAATGAGCTCGAACGCCGCGAAGACGAACTGGAATATGAAATCGATGGCGCGGTTGTTAAAATCAATTCCTTCATGCAATGGCGCCAGCTGGGAACGACGGCCAAAGCCCCGCGGTTTGCCATGGCCTACAAATATTCTCATGAGCAGGCGGAGACCCGGTTGAAAGCGATTAAGCTTCAAGTCGGCCGTACCGGTGTCCTGACCCCGGTGGCAGAGCTGGAACCGGTCCCGCTCGCCGGAAGCACGATTGCCCGCGCCACCCTTCACAACGAGGACGAGGTTCGGCGAAAGGATATCCGTGAAAAGGACACGGTTCTAATTGAAAAAGCAGGTGAAGTGATTCCCGCCGTGATTTCTGTTGTTCTGGGCAAGCGGTTGAAGGACTCGAAGCCGTTCGATCTGTTTGCGCATGCCGGCGGTACATGCCCGGTCTGCGGCGGCGAAATCGCGCGCGACCCGGAAGCGGCCGCCTGGCGCTGCGAAAACATGGGCTGTCCCGCGCAGGTCCGGGGGCGCATCGAACATTTTGTTTCGCGCAAGGCGATGAATATCGATGGCTTTGGTGAGGCGATCATCCAGGCCCTGACCACTGAGACCGCTATTCAGGAGCAGGTCGATGACGGTCTGTTCGGCACCCGCACCGAAGACAAGGTGCTGCCACCCGTTCTGCACGACGTGTCGGATTTGTATGCCCTGACGCCGGAGGCCATCGAGCTGCGCCGTCCCCATCGCGTGGCCGACGCAAAGAAAAAGCAGACCATGGTGCTGGCGAACAAACTGTGCAAGGCCATTGCCGCCAGCAAGCAGAACGATCTCTGGCGCCTCATTCATGGATTGGGCATTCCAAATGTGGGCGAAGGACTGGCGCGGTCGCTGGCCGAAGGGCTCGGGTCGCTGGATGCCCTCATGGCCGCCGATGAGGAGGCCCTTTCCCAAATCCGCGATGTCGGGGGAATTGTCGCCCAAAGCATTCTGGATTTCTTTGGCAACAAGGGAAACCAGGCCGTGGTTGAGAAGCTGCGGAAGGCGAGCGTGACCTTCGACAAGGTGGAGCGCGCGGCTGAAAGCGCAAACCCGGACGGCTATTTCTTCGGCAAGCGCGTCGTGCTGACCGGAACCCTCGAGCAGTTCACCCGCGAGACGGCCGCCGAAGCACTGCGAAAACGGGGGGCAATGATTGCGGGAACGGTCGGCAAAACCACGGATCTGGTCATCGCGGGCACCGCCGCCGGCAGCAAGCTGGAAAAGGCAAAAAAGCTGGAAATCCCGGTTCTGGATGAGACGGAGTTCGCCCGACTCCTTAGCGAATCAGATTAGCCGTAACGTCGCGGGCCAGGGGGCCCACACTTTTTGGCGGGTACCCGCTTGTTGAATGCCAATTTTAATGTTTTGACCCAATTCTCTTCGGCCACTAGCGATATCGGCAACCCCTCCAGTTTATAAATGAGGGCTTTTTCAATTTTTCTCCCATAGGCTTCGTGTGCCCATGCAGGATTCAGTTCTCCGCCGACAATAAGGTAGTTGGTTTCGAGTGTGACACTATCCTGAGGTTGACCGCCCATGCGCGCAATTGCGTCAAGACAGCTGGTTCGTGCACCATATTCAAACTTGCCGGTACAGCAGAAATGTTTGCCCTGATATACAATTTTGGGCAAGGGATCGTCAAAAGGCGGCCCATCTTTCAGAATATCTGTTGCCATTTCGAGAAGGCGCTCGCGCTCGAATCCAGACTTCTTTTTGATTTTAGAGGCATGGGGTTTCCAGTCAGCGGGGACAACCGCTCTCTCGAGTTCGGCCGGATCGAAGGGTAGGAGGTCTGGCGTTTCTTGGCCTTGGTCGCCTGTAAGGTAAATATATTTTTGCCACAATTCGCGGTTGTCATGGTTGCTAAAGAGATCGGTGATAATTCGCGAGGCGACGCCCTTGGTGATTTTGTCGTCTGTAACAAAACCGAAGAACTTAAGGGCTTTTAGTTGTCGATTTGTTGCGGGATCCAGATACCATGTATTCATTTCTGCCTCAGTATCTAATTGCGTGGGCGCTGACCAGAAATCAATAATTCTACAAACTCATCTTGGCTCATTATTATTTCGCTCTTTGCGCAAAGTGCCGTTTTGTCTGGGTTGGGCGCCATGACATTAATCTTTATGTGACCAGAGAAGCGCGGTGTCACAACCTCTACCTTTCGTTCCATGGCACCGAGTTCGCAAAGCATGTCCAGCAAGCCTGCTGACACATATGATTGAGTAGCCGACTTTACAAGTGCGCCCAACTTATCCTCCTCCGTCCATTCTGTAGGTGTAACCTTAAGAATTGCTTCTCGGCGTGAAATATTCGCGCGGGAACTCTCTCCCGCTAAAGAGCCTTTAAAGTTGGCCTTCTTCCGGAAGTAGACCTGCTGTTTCTCTGGGCGGGACGGTGTGCCTTCAAGAATCTGATAGGCCACCTGAATGTGTTGTAGAGCAACTTCCCATTTTTGATAGGCAAGAGGGGTGTCATAAAGCACATCGCCTTGCGAGAAAGAGAATGTGCCGCCTTGGGTCCAGATAACGGTTTTACTTTCTTTGGTGACTTTGGGCGTCTGTTTGATATCCAGGGCATCACGGAAATATGTGCCCACAGCCATGTACCATTCCTTGGCGTAATCAGTTGAGAAATCAGCCAATAGGCTTTCCATTCGAGGGTCTTTATCCAGTAAGGCAATGGCGCTAGATAGAATCTGTAACGAATGTATGCGGGTATGGTCCGAAGCCATCGAGCATAGCTCGTGTTGGTCAGTATCGTTCATTCTATCTCCTTACATTCAACAGTATTAATTCTACGTACTTCAAGTAAGTTGTTCCATTTGTCGGGACGCGTTCCCATATCGGTTATGATAGGCAGGAGAGGGTGCGGCGTCAATATGGCAATGAATTGGCACAGAACAGAACGGGAGTGGACGTTCGTTGCCGGCTTATGCTGTGAAGTAGTCTTTATCTACGCATGGGGCCGCGACATAAAGACTACTTCGCAGGCGGTTGCCATGGATGCCTCTTTTTACGCGGGCCGCCACAGGGGCAGTATCCGTCGGCATGGAGCCGTCCGATTCTGAGGCCGTGGCGTTTGGGGAGGTCATACAGCGAGACGGCTCCCAGTCTGTCGCAGGCGGCGATGGCGACCTGCGCACAGGCAAAGGCATCTTCTTCGGCGTCATGGTGATTGAACGAAACCCCGAGTTCTTTCGCCACGTTGTTGAGCTTGTAGTTTGGGTACTCCGGCCAGGCGAGCTTAGCCATCACGACCGTGCAGAAGTAGTCGGTCTCCGGATATCGCGCGCCGGTATCATCCAGCGAGTAGCGCAGTACGCTCATATCAAACGCCGCGTTATGCGCGATGAGGGGCCCGGAAATCTGCGGCCACAGCTCCGGCCACAACTGGGCAAACGTGGGGGCATCTCTAACGTCCTCAGGATAAATCCCGTGAATGGCGATATTCCGCGGATCAAAGTGCATCGGCTCCGGCCGTATGAGGTAGCTGACCCGGTTCACCACCTCGCCGTTTTCAACCATCACCAGACCCACCTCGCAGGCGGATCCCCGGCGGGCGTTGGCGGTTTCAAAATCGATAGCAGTGAAGTTCATCAGGTGCGGGGTTCAGCCTAAGGAGTTTTCCATGGTATGGAAACCATTTTCGCGATTTTTCCATGGTATGGAAGAAATGTTTCCATAGTGTGGAACAGATGAGTGCAGGGCTTGAGTCGAAGACGAAGAGTGAACGCGAATTCTATAGCGAAGCGCTTTGCGCTTCGAACGAGAGAGCCGCGCGAACGAAGTGGCAAACTTCGGAGAATGGGATGAGCCGCCGGCAAGCTGAAGCAGGTCAGTGCGGGGGATGCGGGCAGGGATAGTCGGCTTTGCCGGGGATGACGCTGCGGATGCCGCCGCGGGGGGAGGGGTGGTCGCCGGTGCGCCGGGGAATCAGGTGGAAATGGCAGTGGAAAACGGACTGGCCGGCATCGGCTCCGTCGTTCGCACCGAAGTTGAATCCGGTGATGGAGGGGTCGGCGGCCTGGAGGTCGTCAGACAGTTTGCCGGCGAGACGATGGGCGGCGGCGACTTCCTCTGGCGTCAGTTCGCGGAAGGAGGGCACATGGCGTCTGGGGATGATCAGGGTGTGCCCATTACTCACGGGGAATCCGTCGCGGAAGGCGATGCAGGGGCCGTCTTCGGCGATGATTCGATCTGCGGGAAGCTCGCAGAATACGCAGGGTTTGTTCATATATGAAGGATACGGTTGGTGGACTGATCAGGAAAGCAGGAAACACAGAAACAAAGGCGGCTTTCCCCGCCCCTGTTCATAATCTTAATTCCTAATCTTACTCCTAATCCCGATATGGGATTGAGAAGAATGCAAAGAGGGGGATTATGATTATGATCAGGAGTAAGATTACGATTAGGATTATGCGTTGGGGTGCAATTGGGGAACGGGATTGATTGACAGGGGGCGGGGTTAGTCGGTATATACGCACCACACCTTTCGGTGGCCAGATAGCTCAGTTGGTAGAGCAATGGACTGAAAATCCATGTGTCCTCGGTTCGACCCCGAGTCTGGCCACCATTTTTGTGCCCGGATGCCGGGAAGAGGGATTACTCGCGTTCAGGGATGCCCGGGTAGGGATCGGTTGCTTTTTTGGGTTCTGCTACCGAGGAATAGGGATCCGTTGGCTTTTTCTGCTCCGTGCCGGCGGCATAGGGGTCCGCGGCTTTTCCCGGCTGTGCAAATGATGAGTAGGGATCGGCTGCTTTTTCCGACTCTCCCAAGCTTCCTTCTCCACCTGAGTTGTCGGCTGGCCGGTGGACAATTTCAATGGTGAGGTCGAAGCTGTCTGCATCGCCGGTTTCAAAGGAGCGGGCATAGGCCATATGCAGGTTCACGGTTCCTTCAGTCTGGGCTTCAAAATGGAAGGTGTAGTGGCCCGGAGCGCCGATCCGGTCGGAGCCCGGCGTATAGCTGGAATCGTGAAGGGTCAGATACGCCTCAATGCTGTTCGGGACCTTCCACTGATATCCGGTGGAGGGGTTGCCTGGCAGAGTGAGGGTCATGTGCTGTCCCTGGGTCAGCGTGACACTTCCGCCGTTTTGTTCCTCGGTGACGACGAGAGGTTCTGTTGCGTAGACGCAGACCACTGTGCAAAGAAGAGTAAAGAGAATAGAGAGCCCGATCTGCTTCCAACGGTTCATAGGTTTGTCTCCTGATAGGGGATGATGTTTAACAGGAGCCACCATACCTGAAATATCTTCGGGTTGCCACTGGTTCTACACAGGGCTGTCCACCGACACGGAGCCGGAGAGGAAAACCGTTTACCCAATCAGCAGGGGGTGCTAACCTTATTAAATTTACTGGAACCGCCCTTGAGCGGTGGGAGTGTTGAAGTTTATGAATGAAATTTTAGTCAAGGAACAGTTGTCGAAGGAAGTTTTTCGGATGCGGGTGAAGGCCCCTCTGATTGCAGAAGAGCGATTGCCAGGGCAGTTTATCATCATCCAACTGGATACGGAGTTTGGGGAACGGATTCCTTTGACGATTGCCGATGCGAACCTCGAAGAGGGAAGTATCACTCTTATTTTCCAGGCCGTGGGCAAGAGTACAAAACAGCTGGCTCGGATGCAGGTGGGGGACAAAATTGAGAATCTGGTAGGGCCGCTGGGCCGGCCGACGCATATCGATCAGTTCGGATCGGTGATTTGCGTGGGCGGTGGGATCGGTGTAGCACCGCTGTATCCGATTGCCCAGGCCATGAAAGCGGCGGGGAATCATCTGATTGTGGTTATAGGTGCGCGGACGAAGGAATTGGTGGTCCTTGAGAAGGAGATGCGGGCGATTGCGGACGAACTGATCGTGTGTACGGACGATGGGTCGTATGGCCGGCATGAACTGGTGACCGGCCCCCTGAAGGAGCTGTGCGAGCGGACGCCTACGCCAGATCTGACGGTCGCTATTGGCCCGCCTGTCATGATGAAGTTCTGCTCACTGACAACCAAGCCCTATAACGTTTCGACGATGGTCAGTCTCAACACCATTATGATTGATGGAACGGGGATGTGCGGCGGTTGTCGTGTATCCGTGGGGGGTGAGACTAAATTTGTGTGTGTGGATGGCCCTGAATTTGATGGGCATCAGGTCGATTTTGATCAGATGATGAAACGGCTGGGCTCCTATAGGGAGCAGGAACGGTTGGCGGCAAACGGATGCAACCTGCATGCGGAAGCGGTTAAAAAGGGACTGAAGGAATGACCTTTCGCACTCCCGAATCGTTGAAGGAAGCCGCTCGTCAGGAATGGGCACGTATTCAGACGTTGGAGCAGCCGCTGAAGCCGCGTGACCGGATGTCGATTCCGGAGCAGAAAATGCCGGCACAGGATCCGCTGGTGCGGGCCCGCAACATGAAAGAAGTCGCGACGGGCTACTATGAAGAACAGGCCCGTGTGGAGGCGCAGCGCTGTTTGCAGTGTAAAAATGCTCCGTGCATGCATGGCTGCCCTGTGAGCATTGATATTCCCCGGTTTATCAAGGCGCTGTCTGAAGGGGATCCCGCCACCGCCATTTCAGTCATTAAGGAAAAGAGTCTGTTGCCGGCGGTCTGCGGTCGGGTTTGCCCCCAGGAAACGCAGTGTCAGGCACCGTGTATATTGGGCAAGAGCCTGAAGTCGATTGACAAGGCCGTGTCGATAGGCCGTCTGGAGCGCTATGCGGCCGATTGGGAGCGTGAGAACGGGGCGGCAATCCCGCCGGTTGTTGCGGAATCCACAGGCAAGAAGGTGGCGGTGGTGGGCAGCGGCCCGGCCGGCATCACGGTGGCGGCGGATGTGCGCCGGGCCGGGCATGACGTGGTTCTGTTCGAAGCCTTCCACAAGGCGGGTGGCGTGCTGGTCTATGGCATTCCCGAGTTCCGTCTGCCCAAGGCGATTGTGCGCGCCGAACTGGATACCCTGACGCAGATGGGCGTGGAGATCCGGACCAATTTTGTAGTGGGGCGAACGCGCAAAATCATCGATCTGATGGAAAAGGATGGCTTTGATGCGGTCTTTATCGGTTCCGGTGCCGGGTTGCCCAAGTTCATGGGTATCGAAGGCGAACTTCTTGTAGGCGTGTATTCTGCAAACGAATATCTGACGCGTTCCAACTTGATGCGGGCCTATGACCGGAAGAACGCCGTGACACCGATCCATGCGGCTCAGCGGGTGGCCGTGATGGGTGGCGGGAATGTCGCGATGGATGCCGCGCGGACGGCGATGCGACTGGGCGCTGATGAAGTCCATCTGATTTATCGCCGCACGGAAGCGGAAATGCCGGCCCGTGCGGAGGAAGTGGCCCATGCCCGGGAGGAAGGCGTTCAGTTTCACATGTTGCAGAATGCGAAGCGCATTCTGGGTGAAAACGGTGAAGTGACCGGTCTGGAGTGCCTGCGTTATGATCTGGGCGGAATGGATTCGAGTGGTCGCCGCCGGCCGGTGGCGATCCATGGCAGTGAATTTATTTTGAAGATGGATGCGGTGATCGTGGCCATTGGAAATGAATCGAATCCGCTGATCAAGCAGACAACGCCGGGACTGAAAACCAACAAGTGGGGGCATATCGTGACGGATGAGGACGGCCGCACCAATCTGCCCGGCGTATTTGCCGGCGGCGATATCGTGCTGGGCGCCGCCACCGTGATTCTGGCGATGGGCGAGGGCCGGAAAGCCGCGGCAACCATCAATGAGCAATTGAAGGGATAGCTTCGGCTTTCACCTAAAATAGGACCGCGCGGGCGGGGTCCAGCTGTTTCAAAGCATTCCGCACAGCGTTGCGGATCACTTCCGGGAATGCCGGGTGGATATAGATCTGCCGGTAGAGGTCGGCTGCCGTCATTCCCGCGGTCAGGGCCAGCACCAGTTCCTGAATCATCGTGGAGGCTTCTTCTCCGACGATATGGGCGCCCAGTAGCTTCCCGGTGTCGCGGGCGAACAACAGCTTCACCAACCCTTCTTTCAGTCCGCGGGCGACGGCCATGGCACAGGACGGATAGGCTGCCTTGCCGATGACCACGTCTAGTCCTTGCTCTTCAGCCTGCACTTCATTAATCCCGACCGATGCCACCTCCGGATGCGTGAAGACTGCGCTGGGAACCGGGGGATAGCAGATGGGGAAGGGGGTATCGGACAGGAAGCGGGACTCCATCCAGTATTCGGCCTCGAAGTTTACGCTGTGACGGAAGAGATAGTTCCCCACCACGTCACCCATGGCAAAGACACCTGGCACCGCCGTCTGGAGGTGGTCGTCGACGGTGATGAACCCGTCCGGCTTCCGGGCGATGGTGGTGTGTTCGAGCCCGAGCGTATCGCTGTTGGGCGTAACACCAATGGCCACCAATAGGGAATCAGCCTCGACGGTGAAGGCCTCGCCCTCCGCGTCTTCACAGAACACGGTGAACCGCCCGTCCCGATGCTCCACCCGGAGGGGCCGTGTACGCTCATGGATGGTTTTGCCCCGTGAGAAGCTGTCCCGGAAGGCTTCGACGATTTCCGGGTCCTCCTTTCGGAGAAAGGTGCTGCGTAACAGATAGGTCACTTCACAGCCAAATCCGGCATAGGCCCCGCCTAGTTCCGCGGCGATATAGCCGCCGCCCAGCACAATCAGGCGGCGGGGCAGTTCGCGGTTGCGCAGGACCTCGGTACTGGTCATATAGGGGGTGCCCTCCAGACCCGGGATGTCCGGAATGGACGGCCTCGCCCCAGTGGCAATCATAATGGTTTCGGCGGTCAGTTCCTCGCCATTCACCGCCACCACGTGGTCCGAGACAAACCGGGCCTCGCCGCGGATGTATTCGATCAGGGGTTGCTTCTCCAGATGTTCGGTTAGAGAGCCGGACATGCCGTCGGTGTAGGCATTGATGGAGGCCACCAGCGCTTCGAAGTCGATGACTGGCGCCGGTGCGTCGGCTGCCGCGCCCAGACCGTGCCGGAGGCGTTCCGCCAGCCCGCTTGGATGAATCAGCATCTTGCTGGGGATGCAGCCCCGGTTCAGGCAGGTGCCCCCGGCATGCTGCCGCTCGATCAGGGCGGTTTTCTTTCCAAGCCGATTCAGCGCCTGGGTGATCTTGGTGCCGCCGCCGGAGCCGATGATGATGATGTCATAGGTGCGCATAGATGGATTCCTTTTCTGACTGAACAGCATACGCCCAGATCCGCGGAAGCGCCATTCGGCTCAGGCGGATGGCTTCTGGACGGTGACCCATAGGAACGATTCGCCGCCGATTTCTCGCAGCACGGCGGATTCAATTTTGAACCCGGCTGCGACCAGGGCGGCATCCATCTGTTCGGGCGTCAGATGACTGTAGAACAGGCGTTGCCCCATGAATTCCTTGGTTCCTTCAAAGGAGTCCTGCCCGGTATAGGCTTTGGTCGCATAGGTGAAGAGCATCTGTCCACCGGGACGGAGCCATTCATGAAATCGGATAAACAGTTCGGCGTGCTGCTCCCGGGGAATGTGGAAAAGGCTGTAGATGGCAGTGATGGCATCGAATGAATCCGGATCGAAGCGAACCGTGCCCATATCGCCGCATTCGCCTTCCATCTTCGGCACGAGATGAGCCGCCAGCTTCAACATCTCCCGGGAAAAATCCACGCCAACCACGCTCCAGCCATGCTGGATGAAATAGGCGGGGAAGGGGATGCCGGCCCCGCATCCCAGATCAAGTGCCTCCCCTGTTTTTTTGTCGAGTGAAGTGAAAAAGGGCGGAAGAACGGCCGACATATCAAACTGGTCGCGCCCGGCGTCATACGTTTTGGCAAAGCCATCGTAGATGTGTTGCAGGGATGTATTCATAACGAGTAGCAAGCGTAGGGGGCGCAATGCAGCAGAGTCAAGGAATTCACCCGATTCTTTCTCCTGAAACGTCAAATCAGACAATTACCCCAATATATTTCCTGTAAATAGCTCTAAAACAGCAAAAATGTGCCATATTTATGCATCGTTTCATCGAAATTCATAAATATTTACATAAAAAATGAATAATTATGTTGCAAGATAATTATAATAGGTCATATTTATCTCAAGTTTGGAATAGATTCCATTTTGGAGGAAGAAAAATGAGTGAAAAACAGTTAAACGGAGCCGAGGCCCTGATGGAGTGCCTCGAGATGAACGGAATCGAGATCATGTTCGGTCTGCCGGGCGGCTCGGCCATTCCCTTGTTCGATGCGTTATATAAGGAACGCGAAAAAATGAGATTTGTTCTGACCCGGCACGAGCAGGGCGCGGCGCATATGGCCGATGGCTACGCGCGGGCGACCGGCAAACCGGCCGTGGTGCTGGTGACGAGCGGTCCCGGCGCGGCGAATACCGTGACTGGCATCATGACGGCGTATATGGATTCCGTACCAATGATTATCATTACCGGCCAAAGCGTTCGCAACATGCTGGGCAAGGATGCATTCCAGGAAGCCGATACCTTCAATCTGACGATGCCCATCGTGAAGCACAGCTATCTGCTGAAGAACGCGAATGAAATTCCACGGATTGTCAAAGAGGCGTATCACATCGCCACCACCGGCCGTCCCGGCCCGGTGTTGATTGACGTACCCAAGGATGTGGGACAGGAGCCCTGCACCGTGCCGCTGGATCCCGAAATGAATCTGCCGGGCTATGCGCCCCAGAAGAAGGGCTATACCGCCGAAACCATCCAGCAGATCGCCGATGCGCTGGAGAAGAGCGAGCGACCCCTGATTATTGCTGGGCACGGCGCTGTGCTGTCGCATGCGGAGAAGGAACTGCTGGAACTGGCCGAAAAAATGCAGATCCCGGTGACCTCCACGCTGCTGGGCAAGGGGGTCTTCCCGGATTCGCATCCGCTGAGCCTCGAAGGCCTCGGCATGCACGGAACCGCCTACGCTAACAAGGCCGTGACCGAGTGCGACCTGATGCTGTCGGTGGGCTCGCGTCTGGATGACCGCATCCTCGGTGTGCCGTCGATGTTCTGCCGCAACGCCGTGAAAATCCACATCGATATTGATGGTGCCGAATTCGGCAAGCTGGTGACGCCTGAAATCTGCTGTCGCGGCGATGCCAAGACGGTGCTGCAGGATCTGCTCCCGCTGGTGAAGAAGGGCGACACATCCGAGTGGATCAAGCAGGTGGATGGCTATAAGAAGAAATGGCCCCTGACCTATGCCAAGCAGGGCGGTCTCCGCCCGTCCCAGGTCATCGATGCCCTGAATGGCTTGACGGATGGCAAGGCGGTCATGACCACGGATGTGGGCCAGCACCAGATGTGGGCTTGGCAGTTCTACAAATGCGACAAGCCCTGGCAATTCATCTCCTCCGGCGGTGCCGGCACGATGGGCTTCGGCCTGCCGTCGGCCATCGGCGCGCAGTTCGGCCGTCCGAACGAGACCGTGATTACCATCGTGGGCGATGGCGGTTTCCAGATGACGATGTCGGAGCTGGCGACGGCGGCGATTCACAAGCTGCCGGTGAAGGTCATCATCATGAACAACCACTATCTGGGCATGGTGCGCCAGTGGCAGGACATGTTCTACGATGAGCGCTATAGCGGAGTGGATCTGGAAGGCAATCCGGACTTTGTCGAACTGGCGAAAGCCTATGGCATTCTCGGGCTGAACCTGAAGCGTCCTGCCGACATGCAGAAGATTCTCAAGAAGGCGCTGGATCATCCCGGTCCTGTGATCGTGAATGTGGAAGTCGTGAAGCATGAAGAGGTGTATCCGATGGTGCCTCCCGGCAAGCCGCTGGAAGACACGGTGATGACTCACCCGCGGCGCAAGCCCGGGCGTCCCGCCGGCCGCAAGAACAGCGCCAAGAAAAGCACCTGAGTGGAAGGAAGAAAATCATGAGCAACAACAATGACACTCACAATCTGAGCATCTATGTGGCCAACCGCCCCGGCGCCCTGGCCCGCATCGCGCATACCTTTTCGCGGCGCGGATTCAACATCGAGAGCCTGGTCGTATCGGCCGGGGGCACAGGAGATTTCTCCCGCATGACCATTACGGCCAAGGGCGATCGATCCGGCCTGCACCAGATCATCATGCAGTGCTCCAAGCTGGTCGATGTGCTGGCCTGCCGAGAGCATACGGATGAGGAAGTCGTTTCTCGCGAACTGGCGCTGGTCAAGGTGGCGGTCGACAGCACCCAGCGTGGTGAAGTCCTACAGATCGCCGATCACTTCCGCGCCCGCACGGTGGATTTGAACGATAAATCCATGGTGCTGGAAGCCACCGGCGGATCAGCCAAGCTCGATGCCATGGTGAAACTGCTGAACAAGTTCACGGTTGTGGAGCTGGTCCGGACCGGCAAGGTCATCATGGCCCGCGGCGAACGGGAAACCTGATCGCCTGCGACGGGATTGACCTGTCGACAAAGCCGCGTCTGCGCTGTTGCGCCGGCGCGGTTTTTTTATTCCGCTTCCGGATTTACGGGCCGTCGGGAACGACCACATAGGCCGCCAACACCTCGGGCGGAATGGGAACGGGCCGTCCGGTCCGGAAGTCCAGAAAGACCCAGTCTGTTTCGGCCCGGGCGAGGATGGCTCCGTCCGAGGACCGGACAAACCGGTATTTTCGAACGGAGCGGATCTTCTTAAAGTTGGCGACCCAGGTCTCCACGACGATTTCTTCTCCGGCCAGTGCCGGCTGCAGGTATTCAATGAAATGTGATCGCACAATCCAGGTCCAGCCTTGTTCCTTCAGTTCTTCCGGCGTCCAGCCGTTCTGCCGCGTGTGGGCGATGGCCGACTCCTGCAGCAGGCGGACATACTCCACATTGTTCACATGCTGGTTCTCATCCTCGGCCTCGGGCGGGAAGGTGAATCGGTATTGGAAAATCCGGACGGGCTCTTTAGTCATTGGAGAAAGCTATCAATAGCTCCGGGAAAGGACAAGAAGCGCACAGGGTTCGGTCCCCGAGACAATACTCGTGATGAATCTGAATCAGACCCTGGCGGCGGAGGCCGGAGGTATAGAGCCGCGGGGAGTGGTCGCGTCCAAAGAGTCGCAAAGCCGTATCATTAATCAGTTGATTGGAGGCTTCTGCAGGAAGCTGTTTCAATACCGCTTTCCAGGCTTCAGCGGGTGCCCCCATGGCCGCAAAAGCCGGTAGGAGCAGATTGATCAGGATGGCTTTGGCGCGTGAAGCACCAACCAGCGCAATCGGGGCCGGTGTGGGAGAGGATGAATAGGACAGGCGGCGCGGCCAGTAGGGGGCTTCTTCCAGATCGAACAGCTCAAGCAGTTTTGTTGCGGGAACTCCCTTGGGATTCTGAGCGACTGTTGCAATCTGTTCCGGCAGGCCGGATGCGGTGGCGAAGAGCATGGCGGCCGCCATCAGCCGGCGCTCCGGCCGGTTGGCCGGCCGGATCCCCGCGAGAGTCCAATCCCCGCGCGGAATCCGACGGGCATGGAATTCATCGGACAGCGGCCACCAGGCATCCCAGCAGCGGCGGATAAAGGTTTTGGTTTCGGCATCCCACGAACGGCGGGAAGAGGGATCCGGGAGCAAGGAGGCGCATCCGGCCAGGAGGGCATAGGCACGCAACGGATCGCCGCCTGCTTTTTCACGGAGCCGGTCTAGAGGCAGCATTCGCGCCAGCCGCCGGAAAGGTGCCTTGTTGGGGCGATAGCCCAGTGCGGCCATGATCTCTTCATAGAGGACCTGGGCCGATCCCCGGTCCAGCATGGCGGCCTGCAACACTTCGGCTCGTCGTCGCAGTCGGTGTTCGCCCATCGTGTCCAGCACGGCTCCACGTTGCACGGGGGTGAGTTGTTTCATGGCATCCCGGCAGGGTGGGAGCTTGGCGCGTGCGGCAATGGGGTAGGCCATCAGGTCAACGTTGTCGAACGAAAATGCAGGATTGGCATCCAGCGCGTGGCGCAGGGAAATCTGCAGGGCGCCCGCCGGGAGGTCCGCATCAGGCAGGGTTCCCGGATGATAGGCCACATGAGCGCAGACCCGTGCATATCGCGGATCCCCGCGATGCCCATGCCGCTGCCAGTCCGCCGGGCGGATGTGGATCTCCACATCTCCTGAAATCCGTCTCTGTTCCGGGCCAGCCAGCAGGATGGCATTCAAAAAATCCGGCCCTGGCCCCGTGTTCCAGTCGCCGGGGTGTTCCACTCGGACCGGTTCACCGGTGGCGGTGACCAGTTCATCGGGTCGCAACCGGTCATCCGCCCAGATGCAGTGGAGGTGTCGCTCGGAGAAGGGGGAGGGAGCAGCAGGCGGCGCTTCACAGACGCCGCAGGGAACTGGGCGTTTGTGCCGATTCGGCTTGGCTGCTCGCGGGAACCAGTCGGATGCGATCCAGGATGGAGAGGGAGTACTCATTGGCGTTCCTTTCAGTAAAATATCCGATGGAGGCCGAGAAGTAAACTTTGAAACCTGACGCGGGGTTTTGTATGTTTCTGCCGTTGCGCGCCCGTAGCTCAGTTGGATAGAGCATCGGATTTCTAATCCGGTGGTCGCAGGTTCGAGTCCTGCCGGGCGCGCCAATTCGTTTTATGGGTTTCCCCGGAAGGGATGCTCTTTTTCAAAGTTGGGGAGGAAGTCATCGGTGGCTTCCAGGGGCTGGATCAGCAGGTTCTCAAAGCCGAGTTCCTGCGCATGCTCCACGGCCGCCTGATATTCCTCCAGAGTGACGGCGCGATCAAATGGCGACCGGGCATGTGCGGCGGCCACCGGTGTATATTGGCTCATCAGCGAGAGGGGAAGCCAGCGGCCGAATTCCTCCCGCAGCAGGTCGAGCACCTGCAGGGTGTTTTCCACGTGGCCCGGCAGGACCAGATGCCGCACCAGGACGCCCTGTTTTGCCATCTCGATGCCGGTCGGATCGAAGGGCTCCAAAAATCCCTTTTCTGCGACCATCAGGCGGAGCGCCTCCAGCGCAATCTCCGGATACCGTTCGTCGCGCATCACGAGCCGGGCGAGGACCGGATCGGCGAACTTGAAGTCCGGCAGGAAGATATCCATCTGTGCCGCATAGCGCGCCACCATCGAGGGCAGTTGATAGCCTGAGGAGTTGAATAGGAAGGGGAGGTCCACACCTTCGTCGCGCAGACGGATACACAGCGCCTCGATGTGCGGCCAGAAATGATCCGGGGTAACAAAGTTCAGATTGTGGACGCCTTGTTCAATGAGGTTCAACGCGATTCCGTGGAATTGCTCTTCGCTGATCAACGCCCCTTTCCCGTGCGCGTTGGAAATCTGCCAGTTCTGGCAGAAGAAACAATGACAGGCACATCCGGAGAAGAAGATGTTTCCAGAACCGCGCGTGCCGCTGAAGCAGGGCTCCTCTCCCATGTGCGGCCCGAACGAGGCGATGCGAAGCTCTGCTGTCTCCCCGCAGACGCCGGGACTGCCTGCAATCCGGTCCGTCGCGCATTGCCGCGGACACAGCCGGCACGGCGAATAAGCGATTTGGATATCCGCTGGCACGGAATACCCTAGGGGCATCGAATCGGTGGCGATACGGCGGACTGTTTAGGCCGGGCGCTTTTGAAGGCCTCTGCGAGAATGCACATTTCCTCCACAGCCTGGATTTTCTTTTCCATGGGAAGCGCGCGAAAATAGCGCAAGTGGAAGAGTTCTTCTCCCCTTGGGTCGCATTCCCAGTCGGATGCGTTTTTATCAATCTGCCAGTTTGTTTTCATTGTCTGCTGCCAGTAACTCCAGATGCCGGATATCTTCCAGATCCACCGGGCGCCCAGCCTTCCGCTTCATCTGAATGAGTGTGTCCAGATCGACGTAGCGGAAAGGAACCCCGCCGATTGTTGTCTGGATGGCTTTCTCATAGATTTCATCAAAGGGAAAAGGCTCCGAAATGAATAGATCAATCGCACAGGACTCATGTGCGTTGCTGTAGAGATTCAGAACAATCATTCCTTTTTCCCGGGCCCATTTCTGACGGATGGCAGGGTCTGAGAATTCTTCGGGTGTAACCGGAATCCGGGGAAGAAAACTCAAAGGAGTCAGCGCATCAAAGGTCCGTCGGATATTCAAAGGGTCGAGTTGGATGACCAGGTCGATATCGTAGGTCATCCGGCCATAGCCATGCGCCACCACGGCCATGCCGCCCACGAGCAGGAATCGCACATGGTGCTGATTCAGGTGATCCATCACGAGTTGAAAAGAGGTTGCTTTCATTGATTGGTTATCTCATGTGAGAAGTGTAAGTCATGGCGTGATGGAAAACAACCGTTGATCAGGCGGATCCAACCCAAGTCCAGTGAAGGAATTGGCGGCGAAGGGCGCGGGACAGGCCGCGTGTGGGCGGCGGCAGATCCTGCTTCAGGTGCGGAGCGAGAGCCGCCGGGATATCCCGCGCGCCGGTATGGCGATAGCCACGGATGAGGGCGTCAGCGGCAAGGTCAGCCGGGATGCCGCGCAAGGTGGTCAGATATTCAAAGATGGCCTCCACCAGAGCCCCGAGGGGATTTCCATGTTCGTTCGGGAAGCGAGTGCCCATCCAGTCTGCGAATTCCAGGAAGGCATCAAATACAGACGGGGTGTCCTGCCAGATTAAAGGAGCGGCTGCAATAAATCGCCCGGAGTTTACGATGGCATCCCAATAGTGCGCGAAGCGTGCGGTGCGAACCAGATGTTCGGCTGGCCAGTCCCGGGTGGCGCGGATCTCATAGGGCGGAGCAGGATCGTAGCGCATCTCGAATGCCGCATCGTGTCGATCAATGGGGGCTCCGGGCAGCTTCTTCAGGATACCCAGCTGGATTTCATGCGGGCCGATGTCCACCAGCCGGTCAAATCCGGCCGCAAAACTTTCCGGTGTTTCACCGGGGAGTCCCGCTATCAGGTCGGCATGGATCCAGGCCTTGGTTTGTTCACGCAGGAAGCGGATGGAATCCGCCGCGCGGGCGAGATTTTGCGGGCGCCGAATCCGTGTCAGCACGTCCTCATTGAATGACTGCAGGCCAATCTCGAGCTGGAGCGTGCGCGGTGGGAACTGCGCCAAAACCGTGCGGAGCTCATTCGGGAACCGGTCCGGCAGCATTTCAAAATGAAGGAACAAATCAGGGAATTTCGGTATCCGCTCCAGAAAGAACGACAGGATTTCAATGGCGCGGGGTACATCCAGATTGAATGAGCGGTCGCAGAACTTGAACTGCCGCGCGCCGCGTGCCAGCAGCTTGTCGAAGGCCGCAAGTAAAGCGGGCATGGGGAAAAAACGGACAACGTTGTCATTGGCGGAAACGCAATAGTCACACCGCATCCCGCAGCCACGGGAGGATTCCACATACAGCAGACGGTGGGCCAGATCTTCATCGCTATATTCGGTATAGGGCATCTGAGTCTCATCCAGATCCGGCAGAGGAGGGTGAAGGATGATGGGGATGGAGATTGGAATCCTGCCACCCGCAGAGGGGTGGCCAACATCAGGATCTTGTAGGCCAGACCTCAGAGTCTGGCGATCGGTTGGGTTCGAATTCGTAAGGAATTCGCGGCAGTGCAAAGCAAAGGCCAGATCGCCTTCGCCCAGGAGAATGTGGTCCGCGAGAGAAGATTGATCGGTGAGCTCTGGCCCGCCCAGAATGATCTTCATTTCCGGTAGCTTTTCGCGAAGAATCGGAATCACTTCCTTTACCCGCGCGATATTCCAAATGTAGACGCCCAGCGCGAGGATCTGCGGGTTCTGAATGACGATGGCTTCCGCGATTTCAGTCGCGGATTGCTGAATCGTGAATTCAGCTAGTCCGGTTTGCTCGCGCAACTCGCCCATGTTGGCGAGCAGGCACCGTGCACCCATGGAGCTGTGGCTGTGCCGTGCATTAATCGCTGTGATCAGAATGGGTGTCATGGTCTGGAAGTGAATCTAGGAGCTGTGTTGAAGGGTGTAGGCATCCAGCAGATTTCGAATCATCTTCTGGTAGGCGGTATTGTGCTGTCCCGCCTGGGCTTTGAAAAATTCAACACTGGACCGGCTTAGAGCCAGCGTCACCTTCACGTTGTCTTCTTTGAACGCCAACTGTTCCGGGGAAGGAAGGAAGTCCTTCACCATGCGGGTCTTGCCCAGCTGCTCATTCGTGTATTTAATTTTCTTTTTCATGCGAATACCCTAATCCGTCGTTCTGAATAAGCAATATAAATATATGGCTAATTATATGGTCTCATCATGCAAAAATTTGAGGCCAACCGACGAGGGCGTCGGGGCTCCAAAATCGAATAGCCGCCTAGGTCGACGCCCTAGGCTACAACAGAACCGCGAATCCTTTTGTCACACCTGTTTGGTTTTCAGACCCGCATTCTTGGCTGCGGCGAGTTGGCGATGGTCGGAAGAGACAAACAAATCCGTTTTCCAGGCGATGGCGCAGGCGACATGCAAGGCATCCATTGTACGTAGGGGGTTGGTTTCCAACAGTTGGATGCCGGACTGAATGACTTCCTGGGTCAAGTGGATGATGTCCGCATCCCGCACGTCCTGTGAAAGATGTTGCTTGGCTTTGGTGTAATCTAGTTTGGTCAGATCTTTCTCTCGCAGGCGGCGGTTCAGGGCAGAAATGATTTCTGGAACACAGAGGATGCTCAGTCCCAGTTCATCGGCCCGAGCGCATAACGCTTCGACCTCCTGACTCCCTCGTTCTTCGATAAATCGTTTGGCGAAAGCCGAAGAATCAATGAACAGTTTCATCTTCTCGTTCCTCAAGGATGGAGGAGGCCAGGCTGGCGCCTTTGGTGGATAAGCGCAAGGCCGGCTGCTTCCAGGATGGTTGTGGACTTGCTGCGGGTGTTACTTCTGCAATGGGGCGACCGTGGCGGAGAACCAGCAGTGTTTCTCCATTCTCAACGGCCGTCATCATGTCTGACGCGCGATTTCTAAATTCCGTGAACGTGATGGTAATCATTTGGGGCCATCTCCAATCTGCGCATTAACGTACAACATAATGTACAGTTCGTCAAGGACGCTAAACAGCCTGCACTCCAGAACGGGAATCTCAATGCCCCATGACCAACATTCAATTTCCAATGTTTAAGTGGAGAGGATTTGCGGCCAGTCGGTGGGAAGGGGGCAGGAAATCTCCAGCGGTTCTGCGGTGGCCGGATGTGTCAAGATGACTCGCGAAGCATGGAGCCAGTGGCGAGGGGCTTCGATGGGAGAATCATAAATTGCATCGCCAACGATGGGATGTCCCGATTCTGCTAGATGGCATCGGATTTGATGGGTCACACCGGTGAAGATGGTGACATCCAGCAAAGAAAACTCCCGGCCGGTTTCGAGGGGAGTCCATGCGGTGACGGCATCGAAGCGGTGGTTTTCGGGCACCTTGTCCAATTGATGTACGACGGCCATTTTGCAGGGGGTTCGTGTCTGATGCGTCAGGGGAGCATCGAGCCGGCCGGATGACTTTACGGTTCCATGCACCAGCGCGGTGTAGTGTTTTTCGACGGTAAAGCGCCGGAACTGTGATCGGAGCGCGGCATAGGCCGCCGGGGTTTTGGCGGCGAGTACCAATCCGGAGGTCTGGGTGTCGATGCGATGAAGCAGGGCCGGGAACAATCGGTCCCCGCCGATGTCGGCCAGTTCGGGATAGCGTGCGATCATCGCATTGGCGAGGGTGTCGGTTTCGGAATGACGCAGGGGGTGGGTAGGTTGTCCGGCGGGTTTATTGAAGGCGAGGAGAGAGTCATCCTCATAGAGGATGTTTAGAGGCAGGTCGGGGTTAGGGCGCAGGCGCAGGTCTTCGGGGTCGGGAATATCATGGCAGTCAAGCGTGTCGCCGTCGGCGAGTTTCGTGCCTTTGCTCAGGCGCGTTCCGTTGCGGGTGACGTGGCCCGAAGCAATCAGCTCCTGGGCAGTGGTGCGGTCGAGCCAGGGATAGGTGTTCAGCAGGAACCGGTCGAGGCGGGTTCCGGTTCCCTGGATGCTGTGCTGTTCCTGGGCAATCATGTTGAAAAGTTTCCATAGTGTGGAAACATTTTTTCCATAGTGTGGAAAAAACGCGAAAATAGTTTCCATAGTGTGGAAACTTTTTGGGGCAGGGAATGAGGCGCAGCTAAGCGCATGGGGGCTCCAGCAGATGGCGGAGGGTTTCGCGGGCGGCGAGGAGTCCGGCCGAAGCGGTGACAGCATGCAGGCTGCCCATCGGCGGGCGGAGCCGTCCGCGGATATAGAAGTCGGCGGCGGGTTCGACTTCTTCGGGGGAGTCCTGCGGCATCTCCGTGCTGAAGATGCATTGGATGCCGCGCTTGGCATCGCGTCGGTGCAGGCGCTTGCGGAGAAGACGGGCCAGGGGGCAGGTATGGGAATCAAACAGGTCGGCGGCGACAAAGCGGGTGGGGTCGAGTTTGCGGGCGGCTCCCATGCAGCTGATGATGGTAGGAATCTTGGCGGCTTGTGCGGCGAGGAGGAGCTCCGTCTTGGGCAGCAGTGAATCGATGGCATCAATCAGGACATCACAGGGATGGTCGGTGAGGAGCGCCGGGGCGGTCTCGGCATCGAGAAACAGAGAAAGGGCGGTGATGTCTGCGGCAGGATTGATGTCGCGGAGAATGCGGGCCGCCGTTTCGGCTTTGGGGTGGCCGAGGGTGGACTGGAAGGCGAAGGGGTGGCGGTTAAGATTGGAGGGCTGAATTTCATCGAAGTCGACCAGGGTCAGGCGGCCGATCCCGGATCGGATCAGAGATTCAGAGGCAGCGGCCCCGACCGCTCCCAGTCCCGCCACAATCACGTGGGCTTTGGAAAGCCGGGGGAGGGCCTCCGGTCCAAGCAGCAGTTCCAGCCGTGCGAAGGGGGTGCTCATATGGGAAGCGTATAGAAAACCGCATGGAGAATGAAGAATTAAGAGTTGAGGGATAAATGGATGCACGCTTTGAAGGTGTAAGAAGAGGCGATAAAAGATACATAATTGTTATTTAAAACTTTCATAAGGTACAATATTGTAGTAGTTGTCGTTGAATCTACAAAATCGGTAAATATTCAATTTGTTGCAAAAGAGTTAGTTGCGACAAATTTGAAAGATACAGCGGTTTACTTGGCACGGTGCTTGCTAGATAGAGCGTGTCGCCATTCATATGTATGGGCGATGGACAGGACCCACAAAGAGGTCTGATTTCGAACGAGCGAATAATAGAGAAAGCGAGAACACAGATGAGCAACGCAAGATTGAATGCTATTGCAGCAGTAACCAACTACAAGGCGACGGATGCGGCATTGGATTTTTCCAAGACCCCGGCGACCGAGTTGTTCGGCGCGAATGTATTTAATGACAAGGTGATGCAGGAGCGGTTGCCAAAGGACGTCTATAAAGCGCTGCGCCGGACGATTGATCGCGGCGAGAAGCTGGATATGTCCATTGCGGACGCAGTGGCCACGGCGATGCGCGACTGGGCGATTGAAAAGGGTGCGACGCACTACGCGCATGTGTTCTATCCGCTGACCGGCCTGACGGCTGAGAAGCACGACAGTTTTGTCGAGCCGGACGGCAAGGGCGGTGCGCTGGCTGAATTTACCTCCAAGCAGTTGATTAAGGGTGAGCCGGACGCCTCCAGCTTCCCGAACGGCGGCATCCGCGCCACGTTTGAAGCCCGTGGATATACGGCGTGGGATGTGACCAGCCCGGCCTTCCTGCTGGAAAACCCCAACGGGATGACCCTATGTATTCCGACGGCTTTCTGTTCCTGGACCGGTGAGGCCCTGGACAAAAAGACCCCGCTGCTTCGCTCCATGCAGGTGCTGAACACGCAGGCGCAGCGCATCCTGAAGATTTTCGGACAGAAGACGCCGGACATGGTCTATGCGACCGCCGGTTGCGAACAGGAATATTTCCTGATTGACCGCAACTTTTACTTTGCCCGACCGGACCTGATCAGTGCGGGTCGCACCCTCTTTGGTGCGCCGCCGCCGAAGGGGCAGGAAATGGACGACCAGTATTTCGGAGCCATTCCGGAGCGCGTGCTGGCCTTCATGCTGGATGCGGAACGCGAGCTGTTCAAGCTGGGCGTACCGGTCAAGACGCGTCACAACGAAGTGGCGCCCGGACAGTACGAATTGGCCCCGCTGTATGAAAATGCCAATGTGGCATCGGATCATCAGTACCTGACCATGACCGTTCTGCAGCGCGTGGCACAGAAGTACGGCATGGAATGCCTGCTGCACGAAAAGCCGTTTGCGGGCATCAATGGTTCCGGCAAACATCTGAACTGGTCGCTGGGGACCAAGGGCGCCAACCTGCTGGAGCCGGGTGACACTCCGCATGACAACATGCAGTTCCTTGTCTTTACCGCGGCGGTGATTCGCGCGGTGGATAAACACGCCAGTCTGCTGCGTGCTTCGATTGCCCACGCGGGCAATGACCATCGTCTGGGTGCCAATGAAGCCCCGCCGGCGATCATCTCAATCTTCATGGGCGAACAGCTCACGGAAATCTTCGAGAAGATTGCCAAGGGCGGCTCCGGCAAAACCAAGAAGCCCGGTATGCTGACGGTCGGCGTGGATACACTCCCGCCACTGCCGAAGGATGCGGGCGACCGCAACCGGACCAGTCCGTTTGCCTTTACCGGGAACAAGTTTGAGTTTCGTGCTGTGGGTTCGAGTCAGTCGGTGGCCGGTCCTCTGGTTATTCTGAACACGATTATTGCCGATTCGCTGGACTTTATTGCGCAGCAGTTGGAAGCCTCCAAGGCCAAGACACCCGTGCAGCTGGGTGCGGCCCTGCAGAAGGTGATCAAGCAGATCATGAAGGAAAATGGTCGCGTGATCTTCAATGGCGACGGCTATACGGCCGACTGGGAAAAACAGGCCAAGAAGCTGGGCTTGCCCAACGAGCGGAATACCGCAGTGGCCATCCCGGCGGCGCAGAACAAGGAGAACGACAAGGTCCTCTCCCGCTTCCATGTGCTGTCGAATCGCGAATTCCACAGCCGGAATGAGATTTATCTCGAGAAGTATGTGAAGGAAGTGATGACCGAGGCCCGGCTCTCGCTGGAAATCGCCCAGACCATGATCTTCCCGGCGGCGGTGTCCTATCAGGAGCTCCTGGCTGGCACATCGATTGCGCTGGAGACGCTGGGCAAAACCCATTGCACCTCCGTGCTGGATGAACTGTGCAACCTGGTCGCCGGCCTCCAGGGTGAGATTCAGGGGCTTCGGAAGGTCTTGGCTCATGAGCCCAAGGGCAGCGTGGCCAAGCATGCGTTGTTCTGTCGTGAAAAGATTCTTCCGGCAATGAATGCCGTGCGGGATGTGGCCGACCAGTTGGAAGCCATCGTGGCCGATGACTACTGGCCGCTGCCGACCTATCAGGAGATGCTGTTTATCAAGTAATTGTGTCCGTGCCGTGTGTCGATGTCTTCGTTCCCTCTTTGGCGAAGACTTCGGCAAACGGCTGCTTCACAGAGCAACACCTATGAATCCAGGTTCCCTCCATTTGTATTTCTTGATCAGAGAATTCAAGCGAGTGGGGGATCTTCATTTTTCTTAATGGAAAGAGAGACGTACCCGTGTCCTCAAACAATCATCCATCTGAAACGACGTCAGTACCGGAGGTCCCAATGGACCGTCATTCGCGAGAAATTGAACTGCTTCGCGAAATCAGTTGTCTGCTGGATCGCAGTCTCGATCTGCGGGAGGTGGCGGGTCCGATCCTGGAGGCGCTGTCGACCCAGATGGGCATGAAGTATGCCACGCTGACACTGTTACGCCGCCAGACCAATGAGATTCTAATTGAGGCGTCACACGGGCTATCGGTGCAGCAGGCACGACGCGGTCGATACAAATTGGGGGAGGGTGTCACGGGGCAGGTGGTACTCAGCGGGAAGCCGACCGTCATTCCCCGAACCAGTGAATCTCCGCTGTTTCTGGATAAGACTCAGCGCGGTAAACGTGACGATACCTCATTTCTGTGTGTGCCGATCAAGGTCGAAAAGGAAGTGGCCGGCACGCTGAGTGCAGACCGGGCCTATGACCCCGCAGTGGATTTAGACGGGGATGTGCGGGTTCTGAGCATTATCGCCTCTATGATTGCGCAGGCGGTCAAGCTGCGCCGTTCGGTGCAGGAAAAGCAGGAACGACTCACCGGAGAAAATGCTCGGCTGAAGGAAGAGCTCAAGGAGCGCTTTCGTCCCGCCAACATTATTGGCAACTCGCATGAAATGCAGAATGTCTATGACCAGATTGCTCAGGTCTCGAAAAGTCCGGCCTCGGTCCTGATTGAAGGAGAGACCGGTACCGGCAAAGAGCTGGTGGCGCATGCAATCCACTATAACAGCAACCGGGCGGACAAGCCGTTTATCAAGGCGCATTGCGCGGCCCTGCCGGAGAGTGTGATCGAGAGTGAACTATTCGGTCACGAAAAGGGCGCATTCACCGGTGCGACGGCCTCACGCAAGGGGCGGTTCGAGCTGGCCAACGGCGGCTCCATCCTGCTGGATGAAATCGGCGACATTCCTCCCTCGATTCAGATCAAGTTGCTGCGCGTGCTGCAGGAGAGGGAGTTTGAACGCATTGGCGGCACGGAGACCGTGAAGGTGGATGTGCGGCTGATCACGGCGACCAATAAGAATCTGCAGCAGATGGTGCAGGAGGGTACGTTCCGTGAGGATCTGTATTACCGCCTGCATGTCTTCCCGATTTTTGTTCCTCCGCTGAAGAAGCGGAAGGCCGATATCGTGCTGCTGGCCGACCATTTTCTGCAGAAGTATGCGCAGGTCAACGGTAAGGACATCCGTCGCCTGTCGAGTGCGGTTATCGATATGCTGATGGTCTATCACTGGCCCGGGAATGTGCGCGAACTAGAAAACTGTATCGAGCGTGCGGTGCTGGTGGCGGAAGGCAATGTGATTCATCCATATCATCTGCCGCCGACGCTGCAGACCGCCGAGGCCAGTGGAGCTCCTGCGGCCGGCGATCTGAAGGCCATGGTCGGCGCTTATGAACGGGACTTGATCCGGGATACGCTGAAGTCCACGCGTGGAAATACGGCTTCTGCGGCGCGGGCGCTGGGCACCACGCCGCGCATCCTGGGCTATAAGATCAAGGGATATCAGATTGACCCCCGTCGATATGGATGAAGAGGAAGAAGTCAGAATCCAGAATTCAGGAGTCAGAATAGGGCCAGGGAAATTCGGATCAGGAAAAGAGTTGAAGTTCCGCAGCTGAATATCGAATGATGCGGGCATGAAACCCAAGAAGCCCATGGACGAGTCTGAGCGCAAGCGTGTGCTGGACGGTTTGCACCGCGAAACAGCCCGGCGCCTGACGGGCTATCGCGAACGTGCATTGAAGTTGTACCCCCATATCTGTGCCAGCTGCGGGCGAGCCTTCGCCGGCCAGCGCCTGAAACAATTAACGGTCCACCATAAGGATCACAACCACGACTACAATCCTCCTGACGGAAGCAACTGGGAGCTTCTCTGCATCTATTGCCACGACAATGAGCACGAGAAAAACGGCATGGCGGGGTATGGCGGGGATGGGGCCCTTGACAAGCCAACGGCGAGTACGCTTTTCAATCCGTTTGGAGCGCTGGACGGATTGCTTCCCTCTGACAACTAGACCCACAGAATAGAAGGAGCTCCACATGGAACCTTCTATTTTGTAGCGAATCTCTGAATCTGCGACATAAATGTTTTTCCCGGCGGATCCGCTGCCAGGATCAATATTCGTTTATAAATTGTAATTCAAACAACCAGAGCATATTGAGCAGAATCAGGTAAAGCGCTTTTCCCTCTTGGCACGTCCCTTGCTAGTTCTCTAGACAAAACCAAAAGAATCCTCGCGCACGGTGCGTGATGAAACGGTGGAGAAGGAGAAAAGTCCATGAGAGCAAAAGGAAGATGGATGGCAGTGTTTCTGACTATCCTGTTGTGTGTCGGCGGCATCGCAATGGCACAGGAGGTCGTCACAGAGTCGGTGGGCGAAGTCGCCGTGGTGGCCTCGCCGGTCAACGAAGCGGCCTACGCCATTGATAATATGTTCCTGTTTCTCTGTGCGGTTCTGGTCCTGTTTATGCAGGCCGGTTTCGCCATGGTGGAGACTGGATTCAACAGCGCCAAGAATGCCGTCAATATTCTGTTCAAGAATCTGATGGATTTGGCGGTGGGCATGATTCTGTTTTTTGTCATCGGCTACGGCTTGATGTATCCGGGCGGCGGAAACGGGTGGCTCTCCTTCGGGCAGTTCGGCATTGGCGGCATCGGCGCGGACTCGGCGGTGGCCGGGGCGCTGGCGCCTCAGGTCGATTGGCTGTTCCAGGTGGCGTTTGCCGCTACCGCCGCAACCATCGTTTCCGGCGCGGTGGCCGGGCGTCTGAAATTCCATGCGTACCTCATCTACAGCGCCATCATCACGGCCTTCATTTATCCCATTTCCGGATACTGGAAATGGGGCGGCGGCTGGCTCGACCAGTTGGGCTTCTATGATTTTGCCGGATCGCTGGTGGTGCATGCCTGCGGCGGGTTTGCCGCTCTGGCCGCGGCCATCGTGCTGGGCCCCCGGATCGGCCGTTTCAGCAAGGATGGCAAGTCCAAGCCCATGCCCGGTCACAATCTGCCGATTGCGACCCTGGGTGTCTTCATTCTGATGATTGGCTGGTTCGGCTTCAACCCGGGCTCGCAGCTGGCGATTGTCGGCAAGGCCAACACGGATGCCGTGATGCTGATTGCTGTGAATACCCTGCTTGCCGCCGGTGCCGGCGCGGTCCTGGCCATGATCACCACCTGGCTCTGGCACAAGAAGCCCGACTTGACGATGGCCGCCAACGGCGTGCTCGCCGGTCTGGTCGGCATCACCGCCAACTGCGACGGCGTGACGAACACGGAAGCCATCGCTATTGGCGCGGTCGCAGGCGTACTCGTTGTGCTGGGTGTGAAACTGCTCGATAAGCTAAAAATCGATGATCCCGTCGGTGCGTTCCCCGTGCACGGCCTCTGCGGCGTGTGGGGCGGTCTCGCCACGGCGCTCTTCGGCAGCTATGACCTCGGGACGGCCACCTGGAAGGCCCAGATCATCGGATCACTGGCTATTCCCATCTGGGCGTTCGTGACCATGTTCATTCTGTTCAAAATCCTCAAGTCAATCGGCATGCTGCGCGTGAGCCGCGAAGAGGAACTGCGCGGACTGGACATCGGTGAACACGGTGAAGAAGCCTACAACGGCTTCCAGATCTTCACGACCAACTAACCGGCTGAGAGAAAGGAACATCCCATGAAACTGATAATCGCATACATCCAGCCTGAACAGCTCAACGAGGTGAAACAGGCCCTGTACGAAAAGAAGATCTACAAGATGTCGGTCACCAACGCCTTGGGCTGCGGACAGCAGAAGGGCTACACCGAGACCTATCGCGGTGCGGACATCGAAGTGAACCTCCTGAAGAAGCTCCGCATGGAGATCGCGGTCAACGCGGAATTCGTGGAGCCGACCGTGGAGGCGATCATCGCCGGCGCCCGCACCGGCAACATTGGTGACGGCAAGATTTTCATCATGGATCTGGTGGAATGCATCCGCATCCGCACCGGAGAAAAAGGATCGGAGGCCATCGGATAGACCCCTCCAACTGAACACCCAACTCGGCCGGCCGGGACCCTTCGGGGCTCCGGCCGGTTTTGCTGCGGCTTGAGCCGCCGCAGAACCCATCAAACTGAATTGGCGGAGCGTTCAGGGCGAGAGGGGAATCACGGCCTGTGTTCGATAGAACTGGGTGGTTTCTCCGCTGTCCATCACCTCGCGGGTCATCGAGGCACCCGGATCGGGGGCCATCAGGCCTTCACCGGTGTCTGTCCAGATGGCCTGGTTGGTGGGGGAGAAGGTTTCCTCCAGAAGATAGAACCGAGAGGGCTGCACCGACCAAGTGACCTGGTTGGTGTCGGAGGCAACGGCATAATCGGTAATCGTCAAGAGAGAGGCGATGATAAGTGGATCGGTATCGGCCGGGTATTCATCTACATCTGTTACTCCATCCTTGTCCTGGTCATGTCCCGCGCCGGAGAGGATGGAGAGGGAGCCGGCCATCCGGTATTCCCAGGGATCGGGAATGCCATCGCTGTCAGTGTCCAGTCCGGGCTCGAGCGATTCGGTACGAACGAAAGCCTGAAGGTTGCTAAGGCTGATCCATCCGACATTGGCGCCCCAGGCGGAGCCGGAGAGATTCCCGGTCCAGAGATCGATCTGGGGCTGGCCGTTCGTCTGTTCGAAGACGATCCATCCGATGTTGGCGCCATAGGCATAGCCGGACAGGTGGCCGAGGCCATCATGGTTGATGCCCCAATCATCGGCGGCGGTGTTGTTGTAGTGCCAGCCGTTGGTGGGCCCTTGGCCTAAATCGATCCAGCCGGCATTGGCACTCCAGATCGATCCGGTGCAGAAGGATTGTCCGAGAACCGCGCCATGGGCGACGTCGCCCTGTGCATCCATCCAGCCGAGGTTGGCTCCATAGGCGTGAGGGTGGGCAGGGTCTATCGTTGTGGCGGCACAAGCGGTGGCAACAATGCCCCCACAAACAATAAGAATATGAAGAAGTCTCATTCCAAGACTCCACTTAATAAGTGAAGTTGGCGTTCGGATCAGTGGAGCCTGGAGGAGTCCCACCACTGCTCCCCGTGATGACGCCACATCCGGCGGCCTGCACGACAAGGCAGACGTTTCCGGCGTCGATTCTCCAGTTGACACTGTTGCCGCTGGCACCGTTTCGGGTGATGAAGTTATCGGCGCCCTGCACGAAGGCGCCATCGTCATTAAAGGTTAACTGATTGCCTTCAATTCGGTTTCTGCGGCCCTGCGCCCAGATGCCGGCACCATATCCTCCCGCGCCGTTATGAGTGGAGACAGAATTGCGGATCAGGCAGCTATCATAGACCTTGATGCCGTGTTCTGTGTTCCAACTGGCTGAACAATTTTCGATGAGGCCATCGTCGCTCATTCGGATGCCATACCCTGCATTGGTATAGACGGTGCACTCCTTGATTATGGTGGCGTCAACGCAGGTTATCCCGTCACCGTCATTTTCATAGGCAACACAACGGGTAACGGAGCAGTGGTCTTCCGCCTCGATGCCATTTTCGGAATTTCCATAGGAGGTCGATTCAGAAAGGACGCAGCCATTTCCCGAGTTGATGCCATTCGCGCCATTGCTATAGACCAGGAGTCCGGATGCGGTGGCTCCGGTACCCAGCGCGATCCCATGCGAGGTGCTGTGCCCGGCGATGCAGTTCTGGACCGTACTGCCTTTGGAAACATACAGGCCGAAATAGTTGGAGGTGGCCTGCAGGTCGCTCAACAGAGTGCCCGTGCCGAGGGCGTAAATGCCGCCACGGGTGGTTCCTCTCCAATTGGCGAATTTACCGTTGGAGACCCGCAGATTATTGTAGGACCTGGGCTGAAAGATCCCATAGCCGCTGGTGGAGCCGGACCCGACCAACGTGTGGCCGCCCATGTCGATGGTCACATTGTCGCTGTTGATTTCGAGGCCATCCGTGCCGCTCACAGAGCAGGTGAGGGTGCCGGCGAGCGAGACCGTACAGGGCCAGTCCAGCGTTTCGGGAATTTCACAGATAATCAGGTGGAGCTGGTTGCCGGCGGCGATGTCGTAGTTGTCGGCGTTGCCCTTGATGATGTTCTCTTCAACAATGCTGCCTGACCCGGTGAGGCGCAGTCCGTCGGCTCCACAGTTTTCAATGGTGTTGCCGATGATGCGGGAGCCTCCTGCTGCCACGAGGCCATCTGTGCTTGAGCCAAGGATGCGGCAGTTGCGAACCTCGAGCCGTCCGGCACTGGAGCTCTGGACACCATAGGTGCCGTTGCTGATCAGCAGGCAGTTCTCCACGAGGCAGTCAGAGCCGATGTAGAGGCCGCAGAAGGAATTGTCGCTCACGGTCAGATTTTGAAACCGACTATTGCTGCCGCGCAGATAGCGGGCATCCACGCCAATGCTGCTTCCAGATATGATTCCGTTTTTCACCACCAGATCCTGCTGGTTTGCCGGGATGCTGATGGCATCGCCACTGCTGGACCGGAGGGTATATCCCATCAGATCCAGCGTAACCTGGTCGGCGCTGATGGTGAGAACACCGGACAGATTGGTGGTCACATAATAGGATCCCTTTGAGCTGATGGTGTAGGGTAGGCTGTCGATCGGGATGCGCGGTTCCACCTGTGCCAGCGTTTTCATGGTGGGGGCGGGAGCTCCCGGAGGGGTGAGGGAACCCTGAGCATGGGCCAGAGGCTGCGTGACGGTGAGCATCAGCCCCAAGATGATGAACAAACAGAGTGCGGGCATGGCTTTCATAGACTCCTCCTTATGATGACATTCCGAACGAGTTGAATTATATCGAACAGAACACGGTGAGGCAACAGTTTAGCGAAGAGCTAACGAAAACCGAATATCATCAGCTGACACCCCCCTCCGGAGAATTCATTCACGGTTGTCGTAGTGCCGTCAGGTCGCTATGGTTCATAAAAGAGGAAACGATCATGGTGCAACCCGAAGAATTGAGCAGCGGCCCCAAATCCTGGCAGAAGACCCTGTACACCGTGATCTTCAAGGCCGACACCCCGGCCGGCAAGGCCTTCGATATCGGCCTGCTGCTGGCCATCGTCCTGAGCATCCTGGTGGTCATGCTCTCCAGCGTGGAGTCCATCCAGGCGGTTCATGGAGCTCTGCTGCGCCATCTCGGCTGGGGCTTTACCGTTTTGTTCACCATCGAATACGGGCTGCGCCTGCTCTGCCTGCAGCGCCGCCGTCCCTATGTCACCAGTTTCTTTGGCGTGGTGGATTTCCTTTCCGTCTTTCCGACCTATCTCAGTTTGCTCGTGGGTGGCGGTGGCTTGTTTGTGGTGGTGCGCAGCCTACGGATCCTGCGCGTCTTCCGTATCCTCAAGATGGGCGGGTATGAGAAAGCCGGCACCACCATCTGGAATTCCCTCAAAGCCTCCCGCCAGAAAATCATCGTGTTCCTGCTGGGTGTGATGTCGCTGATGGTGATGATTGGCACCCTGATGTATCTGATCGAAGGACCAGAAGCCGGATTCACCAGCATCCCCGTTGGTATCTACTGGGCCATTGTCACCATGACCACGGTGGGCTACGGGGATATCGCGCCCCTGACCATCCCCGGTCAGGCGTTGGCGTCGATGGTGATGATTCTCGGTTACAGCATCATCGCGGTCCCGACCGGCATCGTCACCGTGGACATGGCGAAAAGTGCAGCCGTGAAGGCAGAGCCGAGGCATTGCAAAAGCTGCGAAGCCATCGGACACGATCCCGATGCTGTCTATTGCAAATCCTGCGGCGCCCGGCTGTAGCGCGGGCGAAGCGGAAGAGTGCTATATATCCTTAGAGCAAATTCAAGAATATCATAGCCGTTCACCATCCCCCGACGGGGTCGTTGGGGGCTCCAAAGACATGGATTAAGTGGCTGTTTGGAGCCGGCACGACCTCGTGCCGGTCTTGCTCAACGGCGATAGAACAAATAAAAATGCTCTAGTGCTCTTCTGCTGATAGCCCTTTTAACATTTTAAGTGCGCGTTCACTTATCATTCCATGGAGATGCTCAGACATCTCCCTGTTATGATTTTGGGTTTGTATTTGGACTGCATTGAGTTTGTCTAGCATGAGTTGGCAGGCATCTTTCATCCTCTCACGGACCAGCGGCCAGCTGAGATTTCCTTTTTCTGCCATCTTTTGCCAGTCATAAAGGGTGAACGCATGGATGGAATCACAGTTTCCGATTTTCATGGCGAGACGTTTGGTAAGGGTGGGCCAGGCCAGCGTGGAGACAAGGTCGTAAAAGGGGGACAGTCTTTGTTCACCAAGGGAATATAGCAGAGAGAAATTTTTCCCATGGGCATCCGCATTGCCGATTAATACATTAAAAATTAAACCGTTGATAAAAGCGGGAACGTCGATAACGGGTGCCGTGGACCATTCCTGTAACAATGAAATGCAGTCCCGCAGTGTCGGTCCGTTTTCTGCCTGGTACTTTTGCTCCGGCGGATATCCCATTGCCTGGCAGAAGTCTTCTTGATGGATTCGGGTTGTGTGGCCGTTTTGATCTGTTTCTCGGTCATATCGTTGAACCAGGAGGCAGGGTTTCCCTCCAATTAAACGATATTCCGTGTGAGGCACATTCAAGCCCATAGACTGCGCCAACGTCATACAAAACCACTCATTCATTGCCAGTCCAGAGAAACGATCTGGCTCTGGTTTCAAAATGTGGGTACTGGGGGTATTGCCTATGGGGAGGCTGATTCTGTTGTCATGAAGAATAATGGGTAGTTTATCCTGAGCGCCGGCAAGAGACAGCCTTAGTCCATCTGTACCCACCATCAAAGGGCGATGAGGCAACTCCATCACGATTTGTCGGAGCTCTGTTTCGGTCATTTCTCGGCCGGGGATATGCTCAAGATCGGTTGGCAAAATATCTTCTGGAAGTAGACTGACAGCACCTGCGCATTCACCCCCGATCTCAGTCAGCATGGCGAAGTCATTCGCATCACTGATTCCCAAAATTTTAGCTATGATCTGTCGTGGTTCCTCTTCAGGAAGGATCCCCGCGAAGAAAGATCTAACGATTTTCCCAGTATAGACCTTGTTTTCCTGAGATAGAGGTAGCGAGCGGGAGAGGGGAATGGCACTTGGTGTATCAATCCATGACCGATCATATACGAATCGAAGCTGGTCTGTATCATCCTGATCCAGCCGCCCCACTCTTTCCGCGTTCAGATAGACAATCAGGGGCGTCATGGTTTCAAGTCCCTATGTTTTCCAGGAGTCGTGATGTTAAGTTTCAGTCCCAGAGCCTGTAGAACTTGAAGGACTTTACTTATTTGGCAGCTCGGTTTGCCTTTCTCTAACTCAATAATGAAGCGAAGACCTGTACCGCAGGTCATGGCAACATCCTTCTGGGTGACCTTCAATTCTTTGCGTCTTGCCCGAATTACGGCCCCTAATTTCTCTGTGGATAGATTATTCATATTCCTGATCGGGAATATAATATCCAAATGAACGGTTGTCAAAAAAAATATTACCGAACGGCAACATTATTACAGTTAGCACCATCATATCTTGTAATATTACCGAACGGGAATATATCCAATATGTTGAATAGATTGGTGCAGAAATATGGAAGGGATGAGGCTTCATCGTGCGCTGGATGCGTTTGCTTGCGGTATGAGGCTAAAAAATACTGAAAATCAGGGGAAAATCGATAAATATGGCCTCCGGAAGGGCTCTTCGCTGAATTTTGTGGAGAATCATGCTTTCAAAGAGCATTCCGCGACTGGATTTGGCTAGTGTTGTGTAACTAAAACCGCTTTACAATCGCAGATCTCGTGGCATGGGCATCATGCCCATGAACACGGGCAGGATGCCCGTGCCACACTGTAAAGCTGGAACTGTTACACTGCGCTTACCCCCAATCTTAGACCACGGAGCGACTAATTTAAGGTAGAATCT
>CAZGMQ010000002.1:0-82204 GCA_964526745.1 uncultured Verrucomicrobiota bacterium | reverse complement strand
TTCGGGACGCAGATTCTACTTAAGCTAGTGGTCCTAAAATCGGGGTTAAGCGCACGTTTGCACAACGTCCACCAAGGGCTTAGAATCAGTCCATGACTTTTTCGAGCCATCTTGGGACTTCGCCGGTACGCACGGATGCGCCGGCCAAAACAGGCGGAACCTTTCGCTTTACCGACGACACGGTCCGTCCCGGAACCCTGCACACAGCGATTCTGGTCAGCCCCCAGGCCCATGCGGAGATCAACGCCATCGAAACCGATGTGGCGGCGGAATCGCCGGGCGTGCGAGGCGTCTTTACCGGCGAAGATTGGCCGGACACGCTGATCGGCCTCTACATGGGCGACAAGCCGCCGCTGGCGCGCGGCACCGTGCGCCATCACGGCGAACCGGTGGTCGCGGTGGTGGCCGAGACCGAGGCGGAAGCGTTGCAGGCGTTACGACTGGTGAAAGTGACCTATTCTCCCCTCCCCACGCTGGGCAGCCCGCGCGCGGCGATGGCACCGGACGCACCGATTCTGCATCCCGACATGGGTTTGTACGCGCGCATCCCCGATATCCTTCCCGAGCCCGGCACGAACATCGCCAACCGCACCAAAATCCGGAAGGGTAATCCGACCCGGGCCTTCAAAGACGCAGACGTCGTGATCGAAGGCGAATTCTCGTTCCCGCCGGGCGACCACGTGGCGATGGAGCCGCGGGTGGTCATTGCTGAATACGGTCTGGACGGACGGCTAGAAATCGATAGTTCCACCCAGTCGCCGTTTGAAGTCCGCAATCTCCTTGCGAAAGCGCTGGATATACCCGAGCGGCGCATTACTGTGCGGGCGCCGGCCTTGGGCGGCGGATTTGGTGGAAAGGCGGGGATCATGAATGAACCGCTCGCCTGCCTGCTGGCCATGCGGTTTCCCGGGCGACCCGTCCGATTGGCGAACACGCGGGAGGCCGATCTGCTTTCCAGTCCCGGCCGCCCCGGCCTGCAGTCACGCGTCCGACTTGGAGCAAAGGCCGATGGCACCGTTCTTGCGGCCGATATCGAGTTTCTGTTCGATTCCGGCGGCTATGGCGACTATGCGGTGAATGTGTCGCGTGCGGCGGCCATTTCCTGTACCGGGCCCTACAACATCCCGAACGTGACGGCTGATTCCCTCTGCGTCTATACCAACCACCCGTTTGCGACAGCCTTCCGCGGCTTCGGCCACATCGAGCTCTCCTATGCGACCGAGCGCGCGATGGATCTGCTGGCAGAAAAACTTCAGATGGACCCCGCCGACCTGCGACAGATAAACCTGATCCGCGAGGGCGACCTCACCCCCACCGGCGCGCCTATGGATGACAACACCGGCGACCTGCCGGCGTGCCTTGCAAAAGTCCGGGAGCGTCTCGCCTGGGATGACGGGCCGCAGCGCACCGTGATGCCGGATGGAAAAATCCGCGCGAAAGGCATTTCCTGTTTCTGGAAGGCGCCGGCCATCCCCACCTTCACGGACGCAGGCGCGATCCTGACCTTTGCTGAGGATGGCAGCGCCATCCTAGCCACCGGGGTCATCGAAATCGGACAAGGCACGTTCGACGGGCTGCGCATGCTGGTGGCGGAAGCGCTTCAAACGGATCTGGACATGGTGCGGGTGGTCAACAAGGTCGACACCGATCATTCGCCCCACGACTGGGCCACGGCCGCGAGCCGTTCCCTGTTCATGGCCGGGCGCGCCGCTCTCGATGCAGTCGCTGATGCGGTCGAGCAGCTCAAACAGACGGCATCCGCCCCTCTGCAATGCGCCCCGGAGAATCTTGAAGTCGCCGGCGGACGTGTGTTCCTCCGTGACGACCCGGATAAGGAGCTTCCCCTCGAGAAAATCGTGATGGGGTATGTCTATCCCAACGGCAATGCCATCGGGGGACCGGTGATCGGTCGCGGGAACTATATCGCCCACGAATTGTCCAACATGGATCCGGAAACCGGCGCAGGAAAACCCTGGCTCGAATGGACGCTTGGAGCGGAGGGCGTCGAGGTGGAAGTCGATCTTCAAGACGGCCGCTGCCGCGTCCTAAAAGCCGCCTGCACGATGGATGTGGGCAAGGTGGTGCATCCTAAGCTGGCGCGTGGTCAGGTCGTCGGCGCCATGGGTATGGGCATCGGTTATGCGATGTCGGAAGGCTATGTGTTCGATTCCCGCGAGACGGTGCAGAACGGCAGTCTCCGGGACTACAAAATTCTGCGTTACGGAGAGGAACCGGAGTATTTCGTCGACTTCATCGAAACGCCGCAGGATGATGGTCCTTTCGGATTGCGCGGTCTGGGCGAACAGGGAATTGTCGGGATGCCCGGCTGTCTTTCCCAGGCGGTCTCGCTGGCGATCGGTGCTCAGACAACCGAACTCCCTCTCACGCCCGAAACGATCTGGAAGAAAATCCAGGAGGTCTCCTCATGATTGCCGCTGAATTTCCCTATCTCCGAGCCGACACCGCGGAAGAGGCTGTTGATGCCTGGAGTCGCTACAAAGGCGCCCGCTATCTGGCAGGTGGCACCGAAATCACCACGTCCGCCCGGCGGACCGCCGCCCCGGCGGTGACCGCACTGGTGGACATCAAGCACATCCCGGAGGTGAACATCCACGAGATGCAAAAGGATTTTCTCATCCTGGGGGCGGCACTCACTCTGGCCGATGTGGTGGAAGGCGATGCCTTCCCCTTCCTCAGCGCCACCTTGCGAGGTATTGCCGATCATTCCGTTCGCAACCGGCTGACCCTCGGCGGCAATGTGACGGGCATGCTTCCGTACCGCGAAGCCGTGCTTCCCCTCCTGCTGGCCGATGCCTCCCTGCAATCCATTGCCCCCGGAAAAGAAGGCGCACCCCCCGTCCGGCGGGAACAGAAATTGAAGGACGTGTTCGACAAACGCCTGATTCTCGCCCCGGGCGAACTGGTGCTCTCCTTCTCGGTGCCGATCACCGCCACGGAACTGGCCTGGAGCCATCACCGCAAGACACGGACCGGTCCCGTGGATTATCCGTTGGTGACCTCCTGCCTGATCCGAGAAGAAGAGGAAATCCGCCTGGCGATCTCCGGTGCCCACCCCTATCCCGTCCGCTCCGATGAAGTGGATGCGGCCCTGACGAAAGACAGTGTTGTCGCCGTGGATCAAGCGATCGGCCTCCTGGGAGCCTTCCGGACGGATGCCCGCGGGTCGGCAGACTATCGCACCGCCCTGCTCGGTAACATGATCCGCGCATCGCTGGAGGAGTTGTCATGAAAGAAATTTCCGGAACCACCGAACTCTGTCTGTGCGTGAATGGCGAGGAGCGACGCGCCAGCGTCCGTCCGGGCGATACCCTGATGCGGGTGCTTCGCGAAAAGCTGGGCCTGACCGGCACGAAGTGCGGCTGTGAAAACGGCGACTGCGGGGCCTGCACGGTCCTGTTTGACGGCAAGCCGACCAAATCCTGCATGGTGCTGGCCGTCGAGTGTGACGGCATCGAGATCACCACGATTGAAGGATTGGCAACCCACCCGGTCCAGCAAGCGTTCACCGAAGAAAACGGGTTCCAGTGCGGTTTCTGCACTCCCGGCATGATCCTGAATGCCGTGGCGCTGGTCACCGCTCATCCCGAGACGGATGAGGAAGCCGACCGCGAATGGATGCAGAGCAACCTGTGCCGCTGCACTGGCTATGAAGGCATCCGCAACGCGCTGGCTACCGCGCGCATCCTGCTGAACCCACAGGATTGACCCGTCCCCATTCCCCGTTTCACAAAAAAGAATCCTTCGAGTCAAAATCAGAAAAACAGCCCATCGCCGAACGTTTTCACCCAAAAAAGACATTTTCTGCCTTATTTTCGCATCAAAATCGGACTGAAATCGTTTTTTTTGAATTTCCAGCCTTTTGTCAGGGCAGCAAAATCTGCTATAGTGAGCGCATGAAAATTTTGTCGATGGGAGATCAGGTGCTTCCCGGTACCTATACCGTGAAGGAAGAATTCGAACACAGCGTGCTGTTGCTGGACTCGAATGAACGCGCCTTGTTTGTTGTGGACCGCTCCATTGGAGAGGGGCCACTCAATCTGTTGGTGGCCAATCCAGACACCTTCATCGAAGGCAATTCGCTGGTGATTCCCCGTCTACTGAAGGCGCCGATGTTCGATTCTTCGCTGCCGCGCCTGGAACGGGACGAACGGATCCACCTCCGCAAGATGCTGGAAAGAGCCCTGCCGAAGAAAGCCTCCTCCGACAGTCTGATTTCGCTGTTCTCCTCCGTGAAGAACATGTCCCGCCTGCAACAGGCTCGCGATATGATCTTTAACCAAGCTTTCCGCCATTTCGAGGCCAAGCGCCTCGCGGAAGGCGTCCGGCTGATCCGCGGATGCGGCTCGGGCCTGACCCCGGCGGGCGATGATTTTCTATGCGGTCTGATGCTGGCCTGCCGCCTGCGCCGCAACTGGGCCATGGCCCAGACGATTCTGCGTCATGCGCTGGGGCAGAACCCCATTTCCAACGCCTTTTTGGACCTGTCGGCCAAGGGCCGGGTCAACATCGTACTCCAGAAATTCATCACGACCCCCACCCCGGCCCGCATGATGAAAGTCTGCGACTTCGGCCACAGTTCCGGAGCCGACCTGCTCTGCGGCCTGCGCCACGGCCTCGAGTGGGACAAGTAGACCGCTACGCGGCGATTCTCAATTAAGAATTAATACTGAAGAATTGGGGATTTTGAATCCTCCCCGCTGGGCTCCCTCTCAGGTGGCGAGAGACCACCAAACGATCAGGCTCAGGACAATCCGATACCAGCCGAACGCCTCCAGCGTGTGATGGGAAATCAGTTTCATCAGGAACCGGATGGCCAGGCGCGCGACAAAGAATGAAACCAGCAGGCCGATGACATAGGGAATCACATCCGCCCGCTGCAGGGACTCCCATCCCTTATAGAGGGAATAGGCGCCCGCCAAAAGCAGCACCGGTACGGCGGCAAAGAAGGAATATTCCGCCGCCGTTTTCCGCCCCAACCCCATCAGGCGCCCACCCAGGATGGTGGACATGGACCGAGAGGTTCCCGGCACCATCGCCAGGCACTGGAAGAATCCGATGCCCAGTGCGCGCTTCCATCCGATGCCATCCACCCCTCCTTCATCGTGCGAGGGAAGCAGCCGCTCCATCACGATCATGACCACACCTCCCACGCCCAGAGCGATGGCAATCGTCATCGGAGAAAACAGCTTTTCCTTGATCACATCGTGAAACAAAAGTCCGAGAACCACTGCCGGCAGCGTCGTCAGAAACAACCAGGACAAACCACGCACACCCGAAAATCCGGTGGGATCCCGGAAATCGGCCAATCGCGCAAACCGTCTCCAGTATTCCACGAGAACCGCCAGCACCGCGCCGGACTGGATGACAACCTCGAACACTTCGCTAAACGGGCTGCCCATCCAGGCATTCACCAGAACCAGGTGTCCGGTCGAGGAGATCGGCAGGTATTCGGTAATCCCTTCGACCACTCCCATCCAGACAGCCATCAGCCAGGTTGTCAGTTCAGACATGCCGAATCCTTTACAGTTCGATGTGGAACGCGATGCGCGCGTCGATGTCCGCGGCGATCTTATCCACAACGGCATCGTCTGCCGGCGTGTTCAGTTTCAGGATGGCCAGCGACATGCTGCCCTTCGAGTCATGCGGATTGCGCACGTCATCGATGTTGACACCGGCGTCCGCCAGAGAGGCGCCGATGCGACCGAGCACACCAGGCCGATCCTCGTAGGTGAAGACCACCCAGTTGCCGGACGGCTCGAAGTAGAGCTTGTCAAAGTCGTTGATGCGCGCCACGAGCTGGTTGCCCTCCTCAATGGTGCCGCGCACACTGGCGCGAACCAGATGTTCGGCATCCACATGACCGGTCAGATCCACCGTGATCGAGTTGGTATAGGCCTTGTGGCTGTCGACCTCGCGGTTGACATAGTCCACTCCCATATCCGAAAGGAAAGCCAGTGTGCTCTTATGATCCAGAACCGTGTCATAGTCCGCGCTCAAGGCCGCGGTAACCGGCGTCAGTAGCCATTGTCCGAACGGCTGCAGCGAACCGTAGAAGCTGGTTTCGATGAGCTTGAGGCGCGTCTGCTTGCCTAGGACACCGCGGCAGATGCGGGTGAGCACATTCGTAAGCCGAGCAAAGGCGGGATCCAGACCGGCGGGAACATCGCGGTTGACGACCGCGCTGGTGACGCCCTGGTCATCCAGGTCGATCAATTCGCGGGCGGCCAGTTCGGCAGCCTTGCGGTTGGCTTCGCGGGTGCTCGCGCCCAGATGCGGCAGCATCAGGTCGGCGAGATCCGCCACGCTCTTCTCCCCTTCCGCATCCTTCGCATAGACATCGTTCAGAAAGCGGATCTTCTTATCGGCCTTGAGGGCGCGCAGGTCGGCTTCGTTGAGGATGCCGGCGCGGGCGCAGTTGATCAGAGTGGCCCCGGTCTTCATGCGACCCAGCAGCGAGGCGTTGACCATGCCGCGGGTCTCTTCGTTCTCAGGCACATGCAGGGAGATATAGTCGGCGCGTTCAAACAGGCCCGGCAGATCGCTGAGTTCTATGCCGAGGTCCTCGGCCTTCTCCTCGGAGGTGAACGGATCGAAACCGATGACCTTCACATCGAATCCGGACAGGCGGCGGGCGACCAGCTGGCCGATATAGCCCAGCCCCACGATCCCGATGGTCTTGCCGGTGAGTTCAGTGCCCATAAAAGAAGATTTCTCCCACTTGCCGGAACGGCAGGAGGCGTCCGCAGCGACCATATGGCGCGCATCAGCCAGCATCATGGCCACAACCTCTTCAGCCACGGCGTTGGAGTTCGCCCCGGGCGTGTTCATGACATCCACACCCTTTTTGCGGGCATGGCGGATATCAATGGTGTTGTAGCCGGCCCCGGCACGCACAATCACCTTGAGCCGGGGGGCTGCATCGATGATCTCTGCGGTAATTTTTTCGCTGCGCACAATGAGGGCGTGCACATCCGGATGGTCCAGGACCAGCTGAGCGACATCACATTTCGGAATCTGAACCACCGTATAGCCCCCATGAGCCTCCAGCAGTTCCTTCGCTACAGCATCCAGCGAAGTCGGAATCAGTACCTTGTTCATCTCTTTTCCTTTCGTCGTTTGAAGCAGAGTTGAAGCGTTGCACTGTAGCGCGCCGCTTTTCAGGGTGCAAGCTTTTGACATCCGGCCCCCGGAAGCCGGTTGCAGGGACCGCCAAGGCTCTTGACCGTGACGGGCGCGTTGCGTAAGGTTTCCCCCATGTCAAAATCCAATCTTCAAGCTGGTTGGCGCGTCCTGTCGGCGCTGCTACTGTGGGGGGCCCTGTGCACCTCCGCGGTCGAAGCCACCGCCGCGTCAAAACCCTACGTGGAAACCGAGCCGGCGCGCGGCTTCCATCTGTTCAACCGTCCGAAACAAAAGGATGCGGCTGCCCAGTGGACCTATGTGCGCAATCTCGAACGCCGTGGAAAAATCAAGGCCGCCTGCAACCAGGCACTCGCTCTGCGGATTTTCTGGCCCTATTCGGCCGAAGCGCCCGCCGCGCAACTGCTGCACGCCCGTCTCCTTGAGCAGCGCAAACAGCTTCTGGCGTCCTTCGATGCCTACCAGTATCTGGTCGAACACTATGTGGGGCACTTTGAATTTGATGCGGCAATCGAGGCCCAGATGTATCTGGCCAAGACCTTGATGGATCAGAAAAAAGGGAAATTTCTCTTCCTGCCGGGCTTTACGGCACCGGAACGGGCAATTCCGCTGTTTGAGAAAATCGTAGCCAGCGCCCCCGAATGGCGCGGAGCCGCCGAAGCCTACTATCTGATCGGGGTGGCCCACGATCGGATTTATGAGTATACCGAGGCCATCGATTCGTTCTTCACGACCATGAACCGATTCCCCGACAGCGCCTTTGCCGAGCGGGCCGCGTTCGACCAGGCGCAATGCCACATCAAGCTCTCCCATGACGCCCCCCACGACAAGCGCGCGATCGATACCGCCATCGCCGCCTGCGACCTCTATCTCCAGCGCTATCCTGCGTCGGACCACCGCACCCAGATAGAAAAGGCGATTGCAAAACTCCGTACGCAGCAGATTGAAACCGCGTACAAGCTGGCCCTCTATTATGACCGCATCCTTCACAAGCCGGAAGCGGCTCTGATCGAGTACACTGAATTTGTGGCGCTGTTCCCGAACGCCCCGCAGACCCCCGCGGCCCGTGCCCGCATCGCCCAACTGCAACCGAAACCGGAGAAATAGGATGAATCGTTTCCTCGCCCCCATTGCCATCGCCCTCCTGCTTCTCTTTTCCGCCGGCTGCGCCAGCTATCAGCTGGGTTCGATGCTCCCCGACGACATCCGGACGGTCTATATGCCGACCTGCATCAACCAGACCACGGAACCGATGATCGAGCAGGATGTCACCAGCGCCATCCTTGCCCAGATCCAGATGGACGGCTCACTCCGCGTGACCTCCAAAGACACGGCCGACACCATCCTCGATGTGACCCTCACCAAGTTCTGGCTGAACCCGGTCGCTTATGTAACCGGTGAGAGCTCCACGGCCGATCAATATCGCATGAACATCAGTGCCTCCTTTGTACTGCGCCGGCGCGCGGACAATTCGGTGGTGGCCGAGTCGCCTGGCGTCACCGGCTGGTACGAGTTTGACTTTGCCGGCGACATGACCTCCTCCAAGAATGTGGCCCTCCGCCCCACCGCGAAAGATCTCGGGCGCCGCATCGTCAACGGCATTGTGCAGTACTGGTAGAACCGGGTCCCATGCCAGCCAAACGAATCATTCCCTGTCTGGACATCACAGGCGGGCGTGTGGTCAAAGGCGTCCAGTTTGTGGAGCTGCGCGATGCCGGCGATCCCGTCTCCGTGGCCCAAGCCTATGAGGCCCAGGGCGCCGATGAACTGACGTTTCTCGACATCACCGCCTCCAGCGACGGACGCGACACCATGCTCGAGATGGTCCGGGCCGTCGCCCGGCAGGTCTTCATGCCCCTCACCGTCGGAGGCGGCATCCGCACGCCCGCCGACATCCGTCGCATGCTGCAGGCCGGGGCCGACAAGGTCTCCCTCAACACCGCCGCCATTCTGACCCCCGATCTGATCAACGAAGCCTCGCGCCAGTTCGGCACGCAGTGCATTGTTCTGGCCATCGATGCCCGCCGGAATACCGATGAGCGGGAGGGCTGGACCGTCTACACGCATGGCGGCCGGAACCCCACCCCCCTAGATGCCGTCGAATGGGCGCTGGAAGGTGTGCGGCGCGGCGCCGGCGAAATTCTGCTCACCAGCATGGACTGTGACGGCACGAAAGATGGCTATGACATCGCGCTGGTCCGCGCGGTCGCCGATGCTGTTCCCATACCGGTCATCGCCTCCGGCGGCGTGGGAACCCTCGACCACCTGCGCGAAGGCATCCAGGAAGGCCATGCCGATGCCGTCCTGGCCGCCTCCATCTTCCACTTTGGTGAATTTACCGTCCCCCAGGCCAAGGACTATCTGGCCCGGAGCGGCATTGAAGTCCGCGTCCCCTTTACGGCGGACGCCTCCCCCTCCCCGAAAGGAGCCCCCGCATGAAAGAACTCGAAGAAGGCAGCGAACTCACCCTCGATTTCAACAAGCTGACCAAAGCCGTCTCGGCCTGTCCCGGCGTGATTCCGGTCGCCGTCCAGAATGCCGACACCCGCGACATCATTCTGGTGGCCTATGCCAACGAACTCGCGCTGAAGAAATCCATCGAAGAGCGCATGGCCGTTTTCTGGAGCACCTCCCGCAACGAACTGTGGGAAAAAGGCAAAACCTCCGGCGAAACCTTCGAGCTGCTGGAGGTCCGCGTCAACTGCGAGCAGAACTCGCTGGTCTATATCGTCCGGCCGCGCCGCGGCGGCATCTGCCACACGAAGAACAAGCAGGGTGAACCCCGTGACTGCTACTACCGCTCGCTGGACTTTGACACCGGAACACTCGTCAATCTGGATCCCTGAGCACCATGACCGCGCATCCGCCGACCGATCCCTCCCCCAAGGTTCAGCCTGACTCGTTCCGCACGGCCGCCAATCGGCGGATTTTCGTGTTTGTCACATTATTCACGCTGCTGTTGATCGGAGCGCTCGCCCTAGTACTGCGAGAGGAAAAGCGGCGCGGAGCACTGCTGATTCAACCGGAGAAACTCGCCCCGCCTGAAGCCGTGATGCCGGCGCCGGCATCGGCACCGGTCCCGGAAGTGCCCGTCATTCAAGAACCGGTCAAACGGGTTTCCCCCGCACTGGAACAGAGTCAACAGATGGAAGAAGCGCTCACCGCCTACCGGGAAGCCGGGGAGCACCTGATCGCCAAGCGGTTCGGTCCGGCCGAAGAACGCGCCCTAGCGGCACTGAAGGCCTATCCGAAAATGGCCTCGGCCCAGCGAATGCTCGGCCTCATCTATCTCCAGCAAGGACGCATCAATCAGGCCATCGGCGTGCTGGAAGTCTCCCTGCGCAATGAACCCTTCCATCCTGAAGCGCTCACCAATCTGGCGTTCGCCTATCTGCAGAATCAGAATCCCGGCCTGGCCATGGAACTCATTGAGACCTGCCGGCGGCTCCATCCCGATTACAATCCCGCCTTGCTTCAGCACGGCATCATGCTGCTGACCCAGAGTGACTCCGGCCCAGAAGCCGTCGAGACCCTGCGTGAAGCCGTCGAGGCTTTCCCCCGCCTGACCGGCCCCCGGAACAATCTGGCCGTCGCACTCGCCCGTCAGGGCGATCGGGAAGGCGCCCGGGAACAGCTGACGACCCTGCTCGAGATGGATCCCTCCAATTTCTCGGCCCTGTTCAATATGGGTGGACTGTATGCACAGGAAACCAATGCCACCGCCGCGGTGCCCTGGCTGCGGCGCGCCATGGACCAGATGCCTCCGGACCAGTTCCGATCGTATCTCAATGACCCCGATCTGGAAGCGATTCGCAACACACCCGAATTCCTACAGATGCTGCAGGAGCTCGACCCGGCTTTTCCGGGACAGCAACCTCTACGCTAAGGGGCCGGGGCTGGATTGCCGATGAACATGTCGCGATTATCGTTTGTGGAGCCGCCATCCGACCACAGGTAGAACGTAACCTGGGAGCTCTTTTCGTATTCGTAATCCTTCCCCCACGGATCCGTCATATTGGTCAGCGAATGATTCTTCGCCACTAACTCCGCTTTCAGGGCAGCGCGATCCGCCGGCACCTGTCCATAGTTCATCTGATAGTCGGTGACAAAACTTTCCAGCTGGGAGACTTCCGCCTCCGCCTTGCTCCGGGCGGCCGATTTCTGCGCATTGCCCGCCAACCCCAGAATCAATGCCGCCAGCAAGGCGATAATCGCAATCACCACCAACACCTCGATCAAGGTAAATCCGTTTTGCTTTGCTCGCTTCATGGCATCTCTCCTTCTACTCTTAGATATACCCTACCCCCCTGCCGGAATCAATCCCCTCTTCCACCCTTCTGACACCCAAGAGGCCAGGGAGTTCCGTTGACGAATGAACACTCCCCTCGAATCCTTGATGCGTCTCCTCACTCCTCCCGGAGGATTTCGTTTAGTATCGATACCTCGCTGGTGGGAAGCCGACAAACGGAATTTTCGCACACATAGGCCGTGGCCTTGCCATCGATGGGCTCGACACCACGGATAAACTCCATATGAGAGGCCAGCACCGCCTGCCCCGCTTCGCCATCGGCAAGGAGTAGAATCTTATTCGGAAGAAAACGGCGATGCACTTCCAGCAGCAAAGCCTGCGTGTCCGGCGCATCCGCTTCTCCGGCGAGGATGATTTGTTTGGATATGGCGAGATAGAACTCCAACGCCACCAGCATCTGCGGCATCGAGGCAGGAGTCCTCTTTATCTGTTGCCCAAAGACCAAGAAAAGAGTCTCGGCTTTCCTGCGAAAGTCGGTGTTATCCGTCATCTGTGACAGGCGCAACAGATTCAGGGCGGCAACAGAATTGGGCGACGGCTCTGCACCGTCATGATCATCTTTCATTCGGAACAGCAGATCAGGATCCTGGCCTGACGTACTGAAATAGCCCCCTGCACTCGGATCCCAGAACAGGTCATCCTGCCGCTGTTGTAATGCCAGGGCCCATTCCAGCCAGTGCACCTCAAAGGAGGCTTCGTACAGGTCCAGAAGCCCTTGAATCAGATTCGCATAATCATCGACAAACCCATCGATGGCGGGCTCACCTGCTCGATAGCGGCGAAGAAGCCCGCCCGTTTCCGCCTGAACCAGGTGGGCCTCTATGAAACGGGCAGCATGCAATGCGGCAGACAGGTATCCTGGATCGTCCAGCACCTGGGCGGCGCGGGCATAAGCGGAGATCATCAGTCCGTTCCATGCCGTCAGGGTCTTGTCATCCCTGCGAGGCCGGGGCCGCTGGTCCCGGACCCTGAGGAGCGCCTGCCGAGCTGACGCCAGAATCGAACGAATCTCATCTGGCGATTTCTTATACTCCGCCGCTGTTTCCTCCAGGGTGTGGCGAACGATGAGAATATTCTGATTCTTGAACTCGCCGTGAGGATCACTTGGCGCATTCCCCGTTGCCTCCACCCCGTAAACCATTGAGAAAATGGCGGCCGGCTCTTCATTCAAAGCCGCCTGAACCTCAGCCTGAGTCCAAACATAGAAGGCCCCTTCAACCGACTCTTCCGGATGCCCCGGCCGTGGGCTATCGGCATCCTCCGCGCTGTTGAACTCACCGTCCGGGCCTGTCATGTCGCGCAGTACATAATCCAGAATGTCGCGGGCCACCTCTTCAAAGAAGGGATCGCGCGTCAATTGATAGGCATCCAGATAGGCGTTTGCGAGCTGAGCCTGGTCATAGAGCATTTTTTCAAAGTGCGGCACATGCCAGAATTCATCCACGCTGTATCGGTGGAAGCCGCCGCCCAACGGGTCATGCATGCCGCCTTCGGCCATTTTGCGGAGTGTGAAGAGACTCATCTGCAGGGACTCCGGGTCACCGGTGCGGACATGAGAGCGGAGCAGGAAATTCAGGGTAACCGGACGAGGAAATTTCGGGGCACCGCCGAATCCGCCGAACTGCGGATCATACGACAACTGAATCTGTTGTACCGCCGCGTCCAGCCAAGAGACTTCCACTTCAACCGAGGGATCGGCTTTCACCTCGGTGAACTGCCGTAGCTGGCGGGTCACTTGGTCTGCGGATGTTTCGATGGCTTTTCGCTCCTCCCGCCAGGCGGCCGCGATCCGCTCCAGCATCGAGGGAAAGCCGGGCCGCCCCCCGCGATCCTCCGGAGGGAAATAGGTGCCGCCGAAAAAGGGTTTCAGCTCCGGCGTCAGCCAGACGCTCATGGGCCAGCCGCCCCCGCCCGTCGTGGCCTGCACATAGGTCATATAGATGCTGTCGATGTCCGGACGCTCCTCCCGATCCACCTTGATGCTGACAAAGTGTTCGTTCAGGATTGCCGCAATGGCTTCATTTTCGAACGACTCCCGCTCCATTACATGGCACCAGTGGCAGGTCGAATAGCCAATCGACAGGAAGATCGGCTTCTCTTCTCTACGCGCTTTTTCAAAGGCCTCATCCCCCCATGGATACCAATCCACCGGATTGTGGGCATGCTGCAGCAAATAGGGGCTTTTTTCGGTCGCGAGACGATTCGAGTAGTTGTGTTCGCTTGTGGCCATGGGTTCTCCATTCGGCACTGGGCTCGCGGCTGGGCTGCGGGCGATTAACGCCGTCCCCGTCGCTCCAATAGCGAAGGATATGACGGCACTTCCAAAAATGAGGGCAAGTATTTTCATTGAGAACTCGATCAGCAATCTGAATAGACAACACTAAGACCGAAAGGAGTCCGGGTCAAAGAAGTCACTCATCTCCTATCGGATACTCAGCCTAGACTCCTAAAACCCTCTAACCTCGACAGTCAGAAGGCTCCATAACGACTTTTGAGAGAAAACATCTAATTTTGAGCTGACGGCACTCAGTTTTAGGCATTTCTGGCCATTTTTAACTGAAATAGGCTATCTTTTGTGCCAAAAACGCTAAAATTTGATTTGTATAATATTATACAGTATTGTCTTCATCTAGTGAACTGGTTGCAATTAACTCTGCCGAGGAAACTCATATGGTAAAGGTTGTCCCGCTGGAAAAAACCCGCCTCTCCGTAGCGGTTGGAGCAGTGGTTGTATGCTTACTCATCACCACACCCCGGCGCTCTCGGGGTGAAGATCTGGCGGATTTCAAGGTGATGTACTATATGGAGGATGACGATCGAATCCAGGTCATCTCCCCCACGGTTCGGTATCAAAAAGAGCTCTCCTCTACCCTAACTATCAAAATCGATGGAATCTATAACTCTATCTCCGGAGCCACACCGACAGGAGCTCCCCCGCCGTTAAGTACTCCCGCTCCCGTTTCAGCGGCTCCATCCGTCTCCTCCTCCTCCTCTTCCTCACCTGCGAGCTCCCCCTCCATCGCACCGACCTTCTCCACCAGCTTTGACGATGATGACGAATGGGAGGAAGAGGATGATGACGATGATGATGACCGCCGAATTGGAATCCCCAGCCGGATCTCCCGCCTCAAGGGCATGCCCTATTCGGCCCGGGCCGGTGCGACTCCAGCCCCGACGCCTGCGCCCACGCCCACCCCGGTGACAACCCCGGCCGCACAACCCGCCGCTGCCCCCTCGTCCGACTCGTCTTCGTCCTCCGGCTCATCCACTCCGGCGGCAGCTCCTGCCGAAACCGCCGCTCCCGCCCCCACTCCCGCGAACACAAACGGCAAGGTGCCGCTTGCTGATTTTGAAGAAGAACGACTGGCGGGCAATATCGAACTGATCAAGCAGTTTGAACAGCACACGGTGTCGGGTCTGTTTTCCTACAGCACAGAGTCGGATTATGACTCTATGGGAATTGCATTCACGGACGGCATTGATTTCAACCAGAAGAACACGACGCTGCTGCTGGGTGCCGCCTATACCCATGACAAGATCACGCCGGCGAACGGGGCACCCAACGGAACGAAAGACACGACGGACCTGATCATCGGGCTGTCTCAGGTCCTCGACCCGAGGACATTGCTAACCCTCAACTTCACCCTCGGTCAGACAGAAGGATTGCTGTCCGATCCCTACAAGGTCGTTGAACTCAACGGTGAACTCGTATGGGAAAAACGGCCGGACAGCAAAGATAAACAGATTGGATATATCTCACTGGCGCATTTCTTCCCGTCCGCCAACGGCAGTCTGGAAGGCGGCTATCGCTACTACACCGACGGCTTCGGTATCGATGCCCATACGATGAAGCTGTCCTGGTTCCAACGGATAGGCACCCATTGGATTGTCCGTCCCCAGGTCCGGTATTATGATCAATCGGAAGCCGACTTCTACGCCGTGCGCTTCACCGGCGCCCCGGAGTACTATTCCTCCGACTACCGGGTCTCGGCCCTGACCTCATGGGGCGGCGGGCTGAAACTGATCTGGATGCCGACGACACGATTCCAGCTCGACGCGGAATTCATGCGCTATCAGCAATCCGGCAAGGACGGCGTGACGTCGCAGGATGCCTATCCCGGCGCCAACGTATTCATACTGGGGGCCCGAATATGGCTCTAACCACCACCTGTTGCGAGCCCCTGTCGGAGATTCCTCTTGCGAAAGGGTCCGGCGGCTTCACCCGGTTTGCGTTCCATGCGATGGGAACGGATTGCAAGGTGGAGTTCGAGAGTTCTTCCCGTCCCAGAGCCCAAGCCTTCAAAACAGAGGTGCTCGACTGGCTCACCCATTTTGAGAACCAGTTTTCACGCTTCAAGCCGGAGAGCCTGATCAGCCGGATCAACACCGCCGCGGGAAAGGAGTGGATCAGCATCGACGAGGAAGCCCTCAGCCTGTTCGCCTTGTGCGACCGCTTCCATTGGACCACCCATGGCATTCTGGACCCCACCAGCCTGCCCCTGCTGGCCCTCTGGGACTACCACGTCCAACCCAAAACGATCCCTTCCGGAGAACAGGTACGTCAGGCTCTGGACCACGTCGGGTGGGAGCGCTTCCAACGGGATGGAGACCGCGTGTTCCTGCCCGAGCCGGGGATGGGACTGGATGTCGGCGGCATCGGTAAAGAATATGCGGTGGATCGCGTGATGGAGATGGCCCGTGAGGCCGGGATTGCCAACTGTCTAGTCGACTTCGGCCATGATCTGCGCGTCCGGGGGGAGCCCCCGGAAAAGGGCCCCTGGCGAATCGGACTGGAAGACCCGAACGACCCAAGCCGCTGCTGGGGAGGTGCGAGTATTCAGGACCGGGCCGTAACCTCCTCCGGCGATTATTTCCGCAACTTCCAGATCGATGGAAAGACCTATGGACACATCATCGATCCGCGGACAGGCTTCCCGGTACGCAACGGCTGCCACTCGGTGACCGTGATTGCCCCCACCTGCAGCGAAGCCGGAATTCTGTCAACGACGGCATTCGTGCTGGGTCCCCAGGAGGGTCTCGCATTTCTGGATAGCACCTATCAGATCGAGGGCTGCCTCTGGGTGGGAACCCACCGCCTGCAAACAAGGAGATTCAATGAATACCTCATCGCATAAATGGACACTGATGCTCGTCCTGATTGGCCTGCTGGCCGGGACGTCCTTCGGACAATGGAAAGCCGGAGACCCCCTCCCTGATCTATCCGGGGTCCAATTATCAAACCCGGCGCCTGATCTCGCGGATCAAGTTGTGCTGCTCGATTTCTGGGCTTCCTGGTGCACCCCATGCAAAAAATCCTTTCCCGTTCTTATCGATCTGCACAAAAAATATGCCGGACAGGGATTGATTGTTCTGGCCGTCAGCGTCGATGAAAATCCGGCACAGATGGATCAGTTCCTGAAGGATAACCCCGTCCCCTTTCCGGTGGTGCGGGACACCGCCCAGCAACTGGTGGAAGCGGCGGGGATCGAAGCCATGCCCACCTCTTTCCTTATCGATGCTCAAGGCGTGATCCGCTACGTCCATACGGGGTTTCATGCGGAATCCACTCCTGAAGAATATGAGGAGCAGATCAAGGAACTCCTCGCGCTGAAGTCAGGAGGTGCCCCATGAAGAACCGTTGCTGGACACTCCTTCTCCTCGGTGGAATCCTCCTCGGTTCCGGCTGCGCCACAGTGAAGCCCTACCAGCGCGGCACACTCGCCGACTACACCATGCGTCCTGATCGCGATCCGCTGGAAGAAACGCTGCATGAACATGTCTATTTCACCCGCGAAGCCGCCGCCGGCGGCCGTGGTGTCGGCGGCGGTGGGTGCGGGTGTAATTAGCCGCCTCCAGCCTGAACGCCCCCCTCTTTCAACAAAACAGGCTCGAGTTCAGTCAAACGGATTCCATTTCGATCAAAAATGTCCCAACTCGGGGTGTTTTGACCGGTTTTGTAACGTTTGGATCGATTTTCGGACTCTTCTGAAGCGGATGCCGCCGGAAAACGCCCTGAAATCCATGGCATTCTCTTTTTGATGGTTTCCGCTTTTGTCCGCGCGTAGAGCGGTGTATATTTAGTGAAACTGCTTGGAGGCACTCATGAAAAAAACGTTTTTATTCTGCGTCTTGATCACACTGGCATCTCTCACATTCGGCACGCCGGCCAACACCGCGATCCTCGACGGCAAGCCCATCGAATATGATACGACCGATCTGCGAGGCAGCTTTGTAGGGGCCTCCACCTGGGGCGTCAACGGAACGCTGACCAACCTCTTTGTCACATGGGATTCCAATTACGTCTATGTCGCCCTTCAGGCGTGGCAGGCCGACAACAACAAACTGGTTGTCCTGATCGATGTGGACCCCGGCGCAGGCACCGGCGCCACCACCACGACCAACTGGACCAGTGTGCTTCCGGACTACATCCAGTATAATGATTACGGCTGGGTCAACGGCGGCACCTTCGGCCTCGATTACATGGTGGCCAGCGAAGGATTCTATAATAATGCCATTCGCATTTTGTATGATGGCGACCTAGCCCCGAGCACCAACAATACAGATTCACTCTTCGATTCCGGGAACGGTTCCATGCCAACGGGAAATCCTGTAGATATGGCGAGCCTGAACGATGCGACCGCCTGTCCGCTGAAAGGCTTCGAAGTGCGCATCCCCTGGTCTGAGCTCTATAACACCAACCGCTTTGGCACCGTGGAAACCAATGAAATCGTCCCGCGCGGGGCCAGCCTCCGTCTCCTCGCCGGCATTCACAACAACGACCCGGCTAGTGTATACAGCTCTCCCGATACTATTCCGAATCAGGTGGTCGAAGACTTTACCAACGGGGTGGTCACCGCAGCTACCTATCTGGATGTGGAACTCGACACCGACACCAACGGCATCCCCGACATGCTTGGCGGCGATGTCAACGGTCCCTATATCACCGCCGCCAGCGGTGCCGCAGGAGGGTCCTCCATCTATGTGGCATTTAATGAACCCGTTTCCACCGCCACCGTGGAACATACGCCCAACTGGTGGGTGGGCGGCGTGGAACCTCTCACGGCCGTTGCTCAAGGCTCCTATGGGGTTCTGCTCGGACTGGCCTCCCCGATTGCGGACACCAATCTAGTTTCTGTTGTCGCGGCGGGCGTCGAAGACCTCTCATCCAATTTACGTATAACTGAATTTTGTCTTGAGCCTGCGGCAAGCGGGATTCCCTCATCCGTGACGGTGACCTTCCAGGTCAATACGAACTCCGGCATGGGCGTCAGCGCCGATCATGCCCGCCCCTCCGGTTTCTTTGTGAACGGATCCTCCCTTCCGCTCGAGTGGGGAACGCCCCCCGTCCAAACCACACCGCTGGCCGCTATTCCCGGCTCCAACGGATGGGCTTCGGCCGATGTGACCTTCCCCCCGGGCTCGCCCACCGACCTGCAGTACAAGTATACGGGCATCATCTACGGCACCAATAACTACGAAGCCATCCGCCTCACCGAGTTTGCCGATGCCTCCCGCCCCCTCCAGTTGAATACCAATGGGTCGCCCCAAACGGTGGTGGATTATCTGGGTGCGGCAGCGTATCCCCTGCGGAATCCCGCTGATACCAATCTTCCCACGGCCCAAACCCAACTCTATCAGGATGCCCGACGGGGCGATGCGGGCGTCCGCGTCGATCGTGAAATCCTTTTCCAGCTCGATCTGTCCCTGCGCAAGCGGGACAACCTCGCCCGCATCATGGTCATGGGATCCGATCCGCTGCGCGGATTTAACAGCACTGGGGAAGACGGCCCGGACGCCTCTGATTTCCCCGGCAGCATCTATCTGGGTTGGACCGATGCCGGCATCGAGCTTGTCGATGACGGCACCCTTGGTGACACCACGGCCGACGACGGAATCTATTCCCGGCTGTGGACTTTCGCCACCGATGGGATCGATTCCACAATAGAGCCGGGAAGTCCCTATTCGCTCGTTGGCGGTAATTCATCAACCGAACCCTATATCGGCTATGGTTGGGAAAACGGTCGGTCGCCGCGCAGTTTCATCTATAAATTCTATGCCTTGACCGATGGGAGCAACCACTATGAAAGCCCCTCAAGTAATATTGAATACTATGTGGTTGACCCCGATGAAGCCAGCCGGATCGTTCTGGATCCGTTCCTGTGGGACAATGAAAATATCCCCCCGCCGCCTCCTTCCAATGCCCCTGTATTGAATGGCGTGGTGTATACGGGAGCCACTCCGGTTGTCGAATTCGAAAATGTACTGACTGAAGGATCTCACGGTATCCGCGTTTCCTCCAATGTGATGGAAAATGTCGAAGGGTATGCCGACTACGGCATCCGTGCCACTCGCATCTCCACCAACGGCGGTGTCGCTCAGTGGTCAGCAGACGTTCCAGATGCCTCCGGCATCAAGGAATTCTATGCAGCATACGCCGGGCTGGAACCAGATCCAATCCCGAGCTACTGGACCCCCAGCTTCATCCCGGCCACTGCAACGACTGCACGAATCTATTTCAACCAGATGAATTATGATGTACAAGGCCACCGGAACTTGGCCATCACCGGACCCTTTGCTGCCTGGGGCGATGGATTCCCGATGACGTTCCTCGGCGATGCGAACTGGATGGTTGATCTGCCCCTCGCAGGCGTCGAAGATGTCATTGAGTATCAGGTCCGTAGCGGGGATACCTGGCTGGGCGGAGACAATCTCAAAGCCATCCGCGGGGGAGCCGGAGCCACCTGGACGCCGGACCAGCCGATCACCAACGAACTCTTCAGCCTGACCTTTGACACGGCGGGCACCACACTGGAAACCGCTACAAATGTCCTCACTCATCTAGGGTTCCCGCCAGACCCATGGACTGATTATTCTATGACAAAAACGGCCGGCACGATCTGGGAATGCTCCCTAACAATCCCCTCCAATGCCACAGTTAACGTTGAATGGGTCTTCAAGGGATACCTTGATGGAGAAACCACAGAAACCTGGTATTCTCCGAATGCAAATTGGAAGGCCTTCCTCAATTCTTTCGTCAATCCCTAGGCACAACAAGAAAGTTCATCATGAAAAAGAAAATCGCATTCACCCTGATCGAGTTGCTTGTGGTCATCGCCATCATTGCCATCCTCGCTGCGATCCTGATCCCCGCTACCATGAAAGGCGTTGAGATGGCGCAGCGGTCCTCCTGCGCCAACAACTTGAAGAGCTTAGGCGTGACCTTTCTGGGCTATGCCAGTGACAACCAAGGAGAATTGCCGCATATAAACGACCTACCGGGCATAGGTCCTGGGGCAAGCTTTTTGGAAGTAGCCTCCCTTAACGAGATTGTTCCTCTAGTCACCAACTATGTCGCCGACCTTCGTCTCTGGGTCTGCCCAAGCGACAAGATTGATCAAGGCAACACGCCCATCACGGTTGCCACCGATGCCGGGACCTTTCATTCTATCGGCAATTGCAGCTACATGTATATTTCCGGCTACAATCTGATGAATACACCGGAAAGTCCCGCCCTCGCCCCGGTTCTCGCTGATGAATCTAACAAGCGGGATTACGGCCCGGCCAAACCCGGCAATATGAACCCCATAACCAAGGATGACAACCACGGGGAAAATGTCCGCAATGTCCTCTATCTCGACGGCCACGTGGTCACCCTCAAGGATGCCAATGCGGCCAACTCCATCTTCAGCAACTTGGTGAATTCAGCAATCATCTGCAGCGTGGACTGAGAACTCATCGGACTCGCCCACAAAAGAAGCCCGCCTTTTGGCGGGCCTTTTTGTTTTCGGAAATGCCCGATCTATTTCTTCAGCGGAATGCAGATATCGAATCGGCAGGTCGGGCCGCTGCAGTCATCGTGATAGATTTCGTAGCACGGCTGTTCGGCGCACTCATAGCCACCTTCAATCACCCAGCGGAAGGCCTCCTCCCAGGCCAAACCAAAGTCGGTCATCGGTAGACTGAATTCGCACACCGCATAGGACCCGGCAGCAAGATCCTGCACAGCCAGTGGAGCATCCACGAGCGTGTCGGAAGGCACGACTAGACAGGCATCCACACGGCACTTCTCCGGTGCGGTCACTTCCGGGTTATCCCAGTAGACACCGAGTATCGGACTCTGGCCCACCAGTCCTTTGGGTCCCGCCCAGCCCATCAACTCCCCGAAGGCCGCCTCACAGGTTTCCTTCCCATAGGCACCCAGTTTCCGGATATACGCCACGTGCCATTCCGGCATCTCTTTAATTGCTGCTTTCATTTCGACTTTCCTTTCAGGTTGCGGTGAAACCCACTTCACCCTTCCCGCATCATCCCCTACATGCAGAGAACAGGCGTCTCCCTCCTTGCTCGCTGTGTTTCCATCCTTGCTCTGGCGGAACTCCGTCGGACTCTCTCCAAATCGGTTCCGGAAGGCCTTCGCAAAGTTCTGGGAACTGGAAAACCCGCAGTCCATGGCCACGGTGGTGATATCCTCCAGGGGACGGCCCAGCAGCCGGTTGGCGGCCCACTCCAGCCGGAGACGCCGCAGGAATCCAAACACGGTCTCCCCGGTCACTGCTTTAAAGATGCGATGGAAGTGAAAGGCCGAAAAGTGAGCGGCCTGCGCAATTTCCTCCAGGGTCGGGTCCCTGTCTAGGTTTGCACTAATGAAATTCATGGCCTGACAGATCCGCCGCCGATAATCCAGGCCCGTGGTCAGGTTGGGAGTTCTCATGGGGACCAGTCTACCCTGCAAAATTTTCAGAGACAACAGGATTGCACCCGACGCTTCTCTGGCATATGGTATGCAGGATTTTCCGGGCGATTAGCTCAGCTGGTTAGAGCGTCTGCTTTACACGCAGAATGTCGGGGGTTCGAATCCCTCATCGCCCACCACCCTTCGCGCTACGCGCTACGGGTGGCAAGCCACCCCAGACATAATCAAAAGGCGCGAAGGGTGTCCCCCCGTAGGCTTGGCGAAGGGGGACGACACACGCTATACTCGATTTATGTGGTCGGTCTATATCATCAGACGCCAAATAGCCCCTGAAGAAAGATATATCGGGCTGACGAATGACCTCAAAGCGAGACTGGCTAAGCATAACTCAGGCGGCTCTCCCTACACATCCAGATATCGGCCATGGAAGCCGGAGACGGCAATGGCTTTCAACGATAAAGAGAAAGCGGCTGCATTCGAGCGATATCTGAAAACCGGATCCGGGTTTACATTCGCTAAACGACATTTCTAGATTCGGCAAATCATGCTGTCACTTCGGGCCGCAAGCCCCGCCAGATAATTTCCCCATTTCTCCATACTGTGGAAAAAAGTTTTCCACACCATGGAAAACCCTTCAGGACCTAGGCTGAATCCTTGGCCGGCTCCTCTTCGTCTCCGCGGAATTTCACCGAGACGATCTTCGAGATACCCTGCTTCTCCATTGTCACCCCGTAGAGCGCATCGGCCGAACCGATCGTCTGCCGGTTGTGCGTAATGATGATGAACTGGGTCTCCTCCAGGAAACCCTTCAGCATCTCAAGATAGCGCGTGATATTGCTGTCATCCAGCGCCGCATCCAGCTCATCCGTGAGGCAGAATGCGCTGGGCTTGACCTTGAACAGGGAGAACAGCAGCGCCACCGCGGTCAGGGTACGCTCACCACCGGAAAGGAGTGAGACGGTCTGCAGTTTCTTGCCGGGAGGCCGGGCAATGATTTCAATGCCCGATTCCAGTACATTCTCTTCATCTATCAGCACCAGCTTCGCATTGCCGCCGCCAAAGAGCTGCTTGAACAACACCTGGAAGTTGTCATTCACCTTGTTGAAGGTCTCAATAAACAGCGTTGTTGTGGTTTCGTTGATCTTGCGGATGAGTTCCATCAACTGCTGCTTGGCATTCACGAGATCGTCGTTCTGCTGGCTCAGGAATGCGAATCGTTCCTCCAGTTCCTGATGCTCTTCGATGGCCACCAGATTCACAGGGCCCATGCTCTGTAGCTTGGTCCGAAGTTCCGCCACAATCGTTTCAAGAGATTCACGGTCCGGCGCATCCATTCCGCCATCCCACTCGGGTTCGACGGCTTCCAGCACCTCTTCCGACTTCAGGCTGTATTCGCTGACCATGCGCTCCACCAGATTCTGGTGATGCAGACGCTGACGGGCCAGCTGTATGTCCACGGCATTTCGCTTTTCGCGCGTCCGGTCGAGTTCGGCGCGGCTGGCATGCAGGGCGGCATCGCTCTTGGACAGCTCGGCATTGCGGCTTTCGCGCTGGGCGCGCGTCTCTTGCAATTCGGTCTGCCGCTGCGCCACCTCGGCCTCCAGCGGCTCGATCTGGCCTTCGGCTTCTGCAGTGGCCTGCTTCAGGGCCGCCATACGTTCCTGATAGGAATTGATTCCGGCCGCCCGCTCACGGATCAGCGATTCCAACTCCCGAATACGGGCTTCCAAGGGTTCTCCGCGAGCGCGATGGCCATCGAGCTGCTGCTTGTAGCCGGAGAGGGCCACACGGCATTCGGTGGTCTCTTCCAGCATCGCATTGCGCTCATCCTCGAGTTTCCGCAGGGTTTCAGAATCCTCGGTGTTTTGTGCGCGCACTTCGGCCTGCCGGGTGCGCAGGGATTCCATCTCACCGGACATTTCGGAACGGCGCTGTGTGCCGGCACCGGTCTTCTTGACCAAGGCGTCCAGTTCCCATCCGATGGTTTCGGCACGCTCGCGAGCCTGCTTGGCCTCCCCTTCCACCATCCGGGTTTCGCCTTCGGCCAGCGCCATCTCCCGCTGATGGGTTACCAGACACGTCTGCGCTTCGGTCAGCGCTTCCTGGCCTGCCGCTTCATCGGCCTGCAAGGCCTCCGCACGGGCGGCCTTCTCCTCCATCGACTGTTTCAAGCGAACCAGATCCTCCTGCCACTCCGCGAGCTGATGCTCCCGGGCCAGGGGATTGCTCTCTTCTTCGCCGGGCGCCCAGAATTCGACACTCCCGTCGCCGCGAGCCAGCAGGCCATCCTGAGTCACAACCGTGACCCCCAGCGCGATTTCGGCGGGAACCTCGACAGCAGAGGCCACGACCCGCACGCCGCCCAACAGGCGACGCAGCAAAGAATCCAGTTCAGCCGGAGCGCGGACATGGTCCAGCAGGGCCTCCCCGACATCCTCCGAAGGAATGGAGGCGTCTTTCCCAGCGGCAGACAGCAGGCGGACGGCACCGCCCTTTGCCGCCTGCAAATGACGCGCAATTTCCAGCGCACTACCGGCATCGGTTACCAGAACGGCGTCGAGCCAGGAACGCAGCACGGCCTCCAGCGCAAGTTCATAGGCCTTGTCGGCACGGACCTTCTCCGCCAGCGACCCCAGAATTCCTTTGGTATCCACACCGGGGACCGGTGTTTTCTCCAGCAGTTTCTTGGCGCCTGCAGGAAAGCCTGAGGCCTCTTCCCGGCTCCGCGTCAGAAGATGCACCTGCGCTTCGCGGGCAGCGATTTCAGAGGCGAGCGCGGATTTTTCCTGCTGAAGCTCACCTAGTTGCGAGACACGCTCGGACTGGGTCTGATGCAGATCTTCCACCTGCTGCTGCGCCTGCTGCGCACCGGCCTGCTTCGCCTCGCGTTGAGTGGCCATCAAGCCGAGGCGCTCTTCATAGGATTCGACGGCCCGTTCGGCCTCGGCCTTTTCAGCGGCAAACCGCTCGCGACGGATCAAATCGGTCCGCTCGCGGGCCTCGATCTCATTCCACTCGTTCTGCAGACGGGACAGGCGGGTTTCGAGATCCAGGGCCTCGGTACGCAACTCCTGCAGGCGTTTGCGCGCGGCATTGGTCTCCTGGTCGTGCGCCGTCAAAGCCGTCTGCTTCTGCTCCAATTCGACCCGGGCCGTTTCGTGCGCATCGGTGGCGGCAATCAAATCTTTCTTCAGCACATCCAGTTCGGCTTGATGGCTTTCCAGTGTGGTACGAGCCGATTCGGTCTCGCGGGAATCCCGTTGCGACAGGGTTTCCAGTTCCTGCGCGCGCTCCTGGTTCACCCGGATCAGTTCGCGGGCGCGAGCCAGCGCGCCGGAGGCTTCCGAGGAGGCATCCATCGCCGCTGCGATACGCCCTTCCACTTCCGCCATGTTCTGGCGCAGCTCGGTGGCCCGGGCTTCTGCCGCTTCCACCCCGGCCCGCAGGTTCTCCTCGTGGAGCGTATGAGTCTTCAGATCGCTTTCCAGCTCAGACAGCGAGGCATCCAGCTCGGAGAGACGGTCCTTGCTCAACCAGACATCGCACGACCGGAGCTGATTCTGCAGATTCTTATATCGTTTGGCCTTGCCCACCTGGCGCTGCAGAGAAATGATCTGCCGTTTCACTTCCTTGATGATGTCGCTGAGGCGAAGAAGGTTGGCTTCGGTGTGCTCCAGCTTGCGCAGGGCTTCCTTCTTGTCGGCCTTGTATTTGCTGATGCCGCTGGCTTCTTCAAACACCGCACGGCGGTCATCCGGCCGGGAGCTCAAAATCTGATCAATGCGCCCCTGCTCCATCACGCTGTAGGAGCTGGTTCCCAGCCCCGTATCCATGAACAGACGCTGGATGTCTTTTAACCGGCAGGGCGTCCGGTTGATGAAATACTGCCCTTCTCCCGAGCGAAACACCCGGCGCGTAATGGTCACTTCGTTGTATTCTGTCCCGAGGACCGCTTCGCAATCCGTCAAGGTCAAGCTGACCTCTGCCATGGCGAGGGCTTTCGCCTTGTCCGTACCGTTGAAAATCACGTCGGTCATGGTGCCGCCGCGCAAGGCTTTGGCACTCTGCTCTCCCAGCACCCATCGGATGGCATCCGATACATTGCTTTTGCCGCATCCATTCGGACCGACAATCGCCATCATTCCAGGCTCAAACACCATCTTTGTCCGCTCGGCAAAGCTTTTAAACCCAATCATTTCAAGTGCTTTTAGATACACAGTCTCTCCTCGGTGCGCCAGGGGGTTCCCCGCACGCACAATCAGACGGGCATTGACTCAAATATAGACCCCGGAATCAACTCTGTTTATCAGGAAAAGACCCCTTTTCCTCTTGAGGGGACTGGAATCACCCGTAAGGCCCTGTCTCAAGCTAGGCTAGGTCCCCTGGAAGTAGATATAGGGAGCCTGCTGATTCACAAGCAAACAGGACGGTCATGGCCACAAGAAGCCCCCAGCCAATCGCCCGGACTGGCCAAGGAACGCGGGTCCATTTCTCCTTCAGCCCGCCGAATTCATGCCAGGCTTCAAGGCCCAAACGAACGAAAATGATTGCGGCATCGCCCTGCGAGTCCGAGATGAGCACCAGCGTGCCCACATCGCCGCGAGAGGCCAGACCCCGGGCCGGGACAGGCAAATCTCTAGGACTTTCGCTGGAAGGTGTTACCCATGGAGTGACCCGCGCCTGTTTTTCACCGCGCACCGGAACGGAATTAACAGAATTATAACCTTCTGTCTCGTTGACAGCCCAACCCTACATCGGTAGTTTAGAATAAGTGTCCATCTTTATGGATTGTTCTAAGGAAGAATTTTATGGCCAACATTCTGATTATTGATGATGACATTGCCGTTCGCGAATATCTGGCGACATTAGTCTCACGGTTAACCCACACGGCGTTTCAGGCTTCCACCTGCGCCGAAGGGTTGACGCAGATGGCCGACCCCGCCATTCAGATCATCATTGCCGACATCTATTTACCAGACAGCCCCTCGCTCGGCCAATGGGTGGACCAGTTGAAAGACAAAGCGGCCGGACGCCCCCTCATCCTCATCACCGGGGAACCCTCGGAAGAGCTGGCCGCCAAGGCCCAGGGCGGCGAAATCATGGCCTTCCTGACCAAGCCCTTCGAGCTGGCCTTCATCAAGAGCCTCCTGGCACAGGCCATGGAGGCCTCCCCCCCATCCTCGTAATCGAAGCGCCACGCTCCTTCCCGAAACCGAGCCCCCCCGGATTCACTTCGCCGGCGACCCGCTCGATCCGCCCTAACTCCAGTTTTTCGTTCTCTATTCTACGGGCAACGGCTACACTCGCCCCATGCCGCACCTGATTCCAACGCCTGCCCATCTGCGCCGTCACCCGGGCTCCTTCACCCTGCCCGACCGGCCGGCTGTCTCCACCCCGGAGCATCTGGATTCACGCGTCTGTAAAGCCCTCCATGAACTCTTTCGCGGAATTCATCACATCGCCCATGCGCAGCCGGCCCCTGCCATCCGCTTGACCTCCGCGCCGGGCACCCCGGAATCCTATTCGCTCCGCCTGTCCCCGGACGGGATTCACATCTCCGCTCCGGATGCCGCCGGATTCTTCTATGCCCTGCAGACCCTGCGACAGCTGATCGAGCAGCACGGCAGCACCCTCCCCTGTCTGGAAATCACCGACGGCCCCACCTTCCCCCTTCGCGGGTTCTATCTCGATATCAGCCGCGGACGGGTTCCCCGCGTCGAAATGCTGAAGCGCCGCATCCGCCTCTTAGCCTCCCTCAAGATCAATCATCTCCAGCTCTACTTCGAGCACCCCTTCCGCTTCCGGTTCGATCCCGACATCGTCGGTGACGGGGATGGCTATGATGCCGAAGACCTGAAGGAGTTGGATGCCTTCTGCCGGGAGCACTTCATCGAACTGGTCCCGTCCTTCACCTGCTTCGGCCACATGGGCCGCATCCTCTCCCTGCCGAAATATCGCGAACTCGCCGAAGTGGAGTTCCCGGCGGAGTCCTGGAACTCGGCCACCTGGCTCCAGCGCCTTCGCGGGGCCACGCTCAACTCCCGCGATCCGGATGCCCAGGATCTGCTGCGAAATATTCTGGATGAATTTCTTCCCTGTTTCTCCTCCTCCCGATTCAATCTCTGCGGCGACGAAACCCACGATCTCGGCAAGCGCATGCCTGATGCCTCCCCGGCGGATCTCGCCCGGCAATATATCGACCACATCCGGTTTGTGCAGCGCGAGGCCGCCCGCCATGGCAAGACCCTGATGCTCTGGGGAGACATGCTCCTGCATCATCCCGAAGCCATCGGCGACCTGCCCAAGGACTGCGAAGTTCTCGACTGGGCCTACTTCCCCTCCAACCGGTTTGAGAAGTGCGGCGAATTCATTACACGCGGCCTTTCGACCACCGTCTGCCCATCCGTTCGCGGCTTCGGCATGGTCTTCAATGCCGTTGAAGAAGCCCGCACCGTGATCGCCACCTATGCCCGCACCGGAAAGCGTCTCGGGGCTGCCGGCCTGCTCCAGACCGACTGGGGCGACTACGGCCATTTCAATATGCCGCCCTGCGCCCTCCATGGACTGGCTCTGGGTGCGGCCCTTGCATGGAATCCGGACAGCGATGAAAAGGAATCCTTTGATCTCGCTTTCTCGCGGCTGTTCTTTGGAAGTGATTCTCCCCGCCCGGCCCAACTGTTCTCCCTGGCCGGTTCGGTGCCGGCCAATCTCGCCGCGTGGCCCTTCCCTTCGCTGAAGGACATCCCTCCTCCCGCCGATCTTCAACCCGCCCGGCAACTGGCCGAGGAAGCCCCCCTCTGGGCCGATGAATTTTCCCATCTGTCCACCACCCGGTGGGCCGATGAAACCGACCGGGAGCAGCTGACCCTTGCCTGCCGCTTTCTCCAGTTCAATGCACTGGTGGCTTCCGGCGCGCCGTCCAACACTACCCAACCCCTGCTGGATGAACTCGAAAAGGCCTATACCCCCCTCTGGTTCGCGGAAAGCCAACCCCGCGGGCTGCTCGATCTTCATGCCCGCGGCTTCGAACCCATGCGCCAATTGCTAACGGAGGCCCCTGATGAGAAATAAACAGGTCTTTCTAATAGGTGTCGCGCTGCTGCTAACTCCGAGCGCATTCGGACAAGGCGTGTCCACGGCCGACCGCGCCAAGCAGTCCATCCGGGAGCGCTACAACGAAATGTCAGAGCAACCGCTCGATGCGCATGGCTATGCTCTCAGCTCAGAACTGAATCTGGTTCCCGGCGTTCGGCTCGAAGAGGTCCAGGCGGACTTTCTTCAGGGCACCGGAAACGAACTGGAAGGGAAATTCCGCGCGGCACATTCTTCGTCGGCCCTCGCCGCCAACACCTTCGGCCCCTGGCGGAAGAATCCGCAGCCGCTACATCTTCTTGGGCAGACAGGATTCACGATCCTTCAGTTTGAAAAGCAATGCCCCACCGGCCTGGGCGGGTTCCCTCCCAACCTCGATCTGCTGGTTGAGAATCCCGATGTGGTGATCGGCGTGGAGTCCAAATTTCTTGAATTCCTCTCCCTGAAACAACCGAAGTTTGCAGACAGCTACACGAGAGAAAATCTGCCTCAGATGGAAGAGTGCTGGGCAGAACGGATCGATGAACTGAAGGCGGGGCCAAAACAGTACCTGGATGCCGCTCAGCTTGTTCGCCATTATTTGGGACTCCGGAACCAGCCTGAATACCAGAACAAGAAAATTGTCCTGCTCTACCTTTTCTGGGAGCCCGAAAACTGGGAGGCCTTCCCCGAATACCGCCAACACCGGCAAGAACTGGCGGCCTTTCAGGAGAAGGTCAACGGCTCCGATGTCACATTCATCTGGATGACCTATCCCCAACTCTGGGACCAGTGGGAGGCACAGGAGTTCGACCCTGATCATGTGCGAACCATTCGAAAGCGCTATCTCCTCAGCATATAATTTCGACAGAAATCATCGATGAAAACTGAGCCCCATCCACCGCCCCCGGACCCTGCACAGCAGGCCAAACGCCTGAACCGGGCCTTTGGACCGGTCGTTGCGGGACTCATCATCGACCTGGTGGACCTCTCTACCTTCGGCCCCATGGGATTCTATTTGGGCCTACCCCTCGGCGGCGGCTGCGGATACTGGATGGGGCGAACCCTCGGACTGACCCGAAAGCAATCCCTGACCTGTGCCATCGCCGCCGGCATCTACTGCATGATCCCTGTCAGCGAATTCCTCCCCCTCGCCACCCTGGTCGGCGCCTTCGCCCGCTACCGTGAAAACAGGCCTTCAGATGCAGAAAAAGTCCTTCCTGAAGAGAAAAAGGAAGAGACAGGGACACCCCATTCTTCCCCATCCCAGCCGGAAGATTGATTCTCTTTATCTTTTATCTATCTCCACCCGTGCTGATTATAACTATATAATAGTTTGTCTATCGTATTTATATAGATATATTTTTGCGATTGGGAACTTCTGCGGGTAGTGTCTTCCGTATTCGCGGCCCTAGTGGGACGCAGAAGGAGACAATATGAAAAAAATTCAACAGGTCGCAGCGCTCTTCATCCTCACCGCCACCACGGCGGCTCTGGGCACAGAAGGCATCAACCTCGTCGGCATCGGTCCCCGCCAGCAGGGAACAGCCGGTGCTGGTGTCGCAGCCCCGAAGGATTCCACCTGGGTCACCCTCAACCCAGCGGGCATCACCGAGCTTCAGCCGGGACTGGATGTCTCCGTGCAGTATTTCCAGCCGGACCGCACAATCAACTCTACAGCCAACCCGGGCGCCGGAAAACAATCGGATGACTCTGCATTCTATATCCCCTCCATCAGCGCCACGTTTGGCGGGGATAAGGACGGGAAGGATTTCTTCGGCGTCGCCCTCTACGGTTCCAGCGGCATGGGGGTCGATTATGATCAGCCGCGGGTCGGATTCTCCAGCGGAGATACGCAGACGGAACTCTCCGTTGCGAAGTTGATTTTCACCTATGCCCGGGCTTTCGATAACGGTCTCAGCATCGGTGTGGGTCCTGTTCTCGTGCTGGGCCGCTTCAAGACCGACATGGAGACCAGCCGGACCGGACCGCCATCCGCCCCGTCAAGCGGCGACTGGGATGATGCCACCGGTGCCGGAGCCATCCTCGGTGTAAACCAGAAAATCACAGACCGCCTGAATATCGGAGCCAGCTATATCAGCGAACAGTTCATGACGGAGTATGACAACTACGGAACCCTGTTCGTCGACTCCCTCAACCTCCCCCAGCAGGTGACCGTGGGTCTGGCCTACGAGCTGCTGGACGAGCTGGAAGTCGTTCTCGACTACCGCTGGGTCGGCTGGGGGCAACTGGATACCTTTGGTGATCAGTTCGGATGGGAAGATCAGAACATCGTGAAGGTGGGTCTCAGCTGGGACGCGACCGAAGAGCTGGTTCTTCGAGGCGGTATCTCGCACGGCAACTCCCCCATCGGCAGCGAGGATGTCTTTGCCAATGCCCTCTTCCCCGCCATCATGAAAACCCATCTGACCGCAGGCGCCTCCTATGAGTTTGACCGCGTGGCTCTGCATTTCGCCTATATCCACGCGTTGAAGGAAGACCTTACGGATAGTCAGGCGCCGGAAGCCGGCGGGGGCACCACCATCAGCATGTTCCAGGACAGCGCCACCCTCGGCGCCAGCTGGAGCTTCTAGAACAGCGCAAGCCACTGATATTTTCCATGGCATGGAAACTATTTTCGCAGTTTTTCCATGGGTTGGAAAAAATGTTTCCACAGTGTGGAACTTTTTATGCTCTGGCATACGCAACGGCTAATCGTACAAAAGAAGGCTGGCCTACCAGCGGGCCCAGTTGGGCGTGTTGGTGAAGCCGCCGGCCGGTTTGTCGATCTGGAGCAGGTTGGAATCGATCTCCTCGATGAAGCGAGAGGGCGGACACATCATGACACCGCCTTCGCGCGCTTTGCGCATGCGGGGCACACACAGCCAGAGGTAATCTTTGGCGCGAGTGACCGCCACATAGAACAGGCGGCGCTCTTCGGATTCAGAGGCGGTTTCGTCCAGCGAGCGCTGGGCCGGGAACATTCCGTCCACGAGCCACAGAACAAACACCGCTTTCCACTCGAGGCCCTTTGCCTGATGAATCGTGGTCAGCCGGATGGAGTCGGCGGGGGCCCCTGAATTCTTGTTCTGCTCGGCATCCATGTTGGTCAGCAGGGCCATCTCACTCAGGAAGTCCGTGGTGTTCTTGTACTTCGATGAGAAATTCATCAGCTCATCCACATCCTCGATGCGGCGGCGGGCATTTTCGAAGGTATCTTCGGCAAAGCTCTTATAGAAGGCCTCTGCAAATCGGAAGACAAGTTCGTCAGGACGCTCGAGGACCGTGGATCCATCCTCCTTGGCCGGAAATACTTTTTCGATGATCTCTTCCCAGAGGGGCTTGGCCTCCTTGGGCAGCATCTCGGTGATCTTGGCACGCTTCTCGGCGTCACGCAGGTTGAGATGCCCCCCCATCGCCTTCCAGATGCTCTGTGCCTTCTTGGGGCCGACCCGGGGAAACAGCTCCATCAGACGCGAGAACGCGAGGCTGTCGGAGGGATTCACGGCCAGCCGCGGCAGGGTGCAGACATCCTTGATGTGGGCCTGCTCAAAAAAGCGGACACCGCTCATCAATATATAGGGCACCTGGGCGCGCGCGAGTTCCAACTGCAGTTCCATCGCATGGAAATGCGAGCGGTAGAGCACGGCGATGTCGCGGGGCTTCACATCGCCCGCATCGAGAAGACGCTGAACACGTTCGACAATATAGCGCGCCTGATGGCTCCCATTAGTGACCTGGGCCAGGATCGGCTTCACCTCGGCCGGGCGCGTGGCGCGCAGGACCTTTTGATATTGCTCGGGGTTTCCGGCAATCACCTGATTGGCCACATCCAGAATGCCTGGGGTGCTGCGGTAATTTTCCTCGAGTTTGAAAACCTTGGCTCCGGGGTAGCGTTCTTCGAATTTCAGGATGTTCTGCACCTCGGCTCCGCGCCACGAATAGATGCTCTGGAAATCATCGCCCACCGCCAGAATGTTTTTGTGCCGGGCGGCGATACAATCCACAAACTCGGACTGCACACGATTGGTGTCCTGATATTCATCCACGAGGATATGCTGCATGCGCTCCTGATAGATGGCGGCCACCGGCTCGTGCTCTTTCAGCAGGCGCAGTCCGTTGACCAGCAGATCATCAAAGTCCATCGCGTTCAGGCCAAGCTTCTGTTTCTGATAGAGCTCGTGGACCTTCAGGACCCCTTCGATATCCACCGTGTGCTCTTCAAAGCGCTCCCGTACCGTATCCTCGACGGGCACCGCGCGATTGGCGGCAAGGCCGTAGACACTCCCGAGCACCTTTGGCTTCGGAAATTTCTTATCCTTGAGCCCGAGTTCCACGATGCAGGCCTTCAGCAGGCGATTGGAATCATCCTCATCCAGAATGGTGAAGTCCTGCCCATAGCCGAGCAGCGGCGCATGTTTCCGGAGCATGCGGTTGGCAGCGTGATGGAAGGTGCCTCCCCACAGCCCGCCGACATCGCCCCCCACGAGGTGCGCGGCCCGATCGAGCATCTCGCGCGAAGCGCGGTTGGTGAAGGTCAGCAGCAGAATCTGGCGAGGATCCACCTTGCGGTTGAGCACCAGCCAAGCGACCCGATGCGTCAGCGTACGGGTCTTACCGGTGCCGGCAGCCGCAATGACCAGCACGGGGCCGTCCGGGGCCGTAACGGCCAGGTACTGCGCCTCATTGAGGTGCTGGGCGGGATCAAAGCTCATCGGACGGCTCAGGCCGGCTGTTCCGTCGGAGCAGGCGCAGCCGCCACCATGTCGGCAAGCGTTAATCCCGCAAACCCCTGAGCAATTCCGGACTCGATCTTGGCAAGCGTTTCTCTCATCGGGGCATCCATTGTGAGGGTTTCCGACAATCCGATATGACCGCCGCCTTCCCGCATCAACCCACTCACCAACTTTTGAATCTGGATGGATTCAGGGGCACGCATCAGCACATAGCCCCCATCATTGGCGGCCACTTGTGTGAGATAGCCCTGGCGCACGAGATCCGATACCACCGAATTGATGAGGCGAATCGGAGCCTTGTTCATGCTCGCGAACGACGCCGCATCGAAAAGATCTGTTCCAGACTCCATCGCCCCTCCTGCCTGCCGCAGAATCATCAAGGCCGTCAGGATGCGCGAGCGCATACTGGCGGAATCCGCGCCGCTTTCAAGTTGATAGGTGTCCGAATTCTGAAGCGCAAAGGTGAATTCCACGCCCAACAGAATGATGACCCAGGTCACATACATCCAGAACAGGAAGACCGGCACCGCCGCAAAGGCCCCATAGATGATATTGTTACGCGACACACCTGTCTGCATCACCATGAACATCTTCATCCATCCGAGGAACAGCAGCGTTGTCATCAGACTGCTAATGCAGGCCGGACGGAATCGCACCCGCGTGTTCGGCACAAACATATAGAGGAAGGCGATGGTCAGCCAGATGATGAGAAAGGATCCCAGGTTCTGCGCCCAGACATTGGTGTCGATGCTGAAATACTCCTGAATGATGTCGATTTTCCCGATGGCAATCTGAGCCTTCAATCCGACGACCACACCAATCAGCAACGGCACCAGCACCAACACGCTGGTATAGCTCGATACCTGCCGGAAGATGCTCCGGCTCTTCTCCACGCCCCAGACCCGGTTGAAACTCTTTTCCACATTCGCCAAGACCAGCACCGCCGTCAGCACGAAAAAGGCCAGCCCCACCCCACCCAGCGCGGAAAAGTTAGTATTGTTGACAAGATTGAACACCTGCTGCACAAATTCCTGGAACTGCTCCGGCATCTGCGTAAGCCAATCCATCTGCATCACTGAATCCATTTGCTCCGCACCCATTCCGAAGCCCTTGATCAGGGCAAATCCCACGGCCAGAATCGGCACCAGCGAAGTCAGGGTCACAAACGTGAGCGAGGAGGCGTGAATCGTCAGGTCATCATCCATATATCCACGGAACAAGAGATGTCCCACTCGCACAAACCGGGCAGGAAAACTCTCTGTGTATCCATCGCCACCTGGAATGGCGCCGAGCGCCTGTAGAACAAACTCCCGAATCTGGCTGAACCATTTCTTCACTTTCACACCTCCTGTCCGTCCGTTTCTTCATTCCCCGCCTCCGGCAACTCGAGGGGCTCCCGCGAGATCTCACGAATCAAATCATAGGCGACCGCCAGCAGCACCGGTCCGAGAAAAAGGCCGATGAAGCCGAAGGCAATCATCCCGCCGGTCACGCCAATGAGCATCAGGGCAAAGGGAATTCCCTCTTCCTGCACCGGTTTCGGGCCCGCCGCCACCGCCATTTCCGGCACCCAGCGACGCACCGTGGCCACCACAATCGGCATCAAAATCAACAAGCCCATGGCAAAGAGAAAGAGCCAGAGACCATTGATCAACTGATTCATGGCAAACAGACCGATCGCGCCGCCAAGGAAACACACCACGCCCGCCGAATTAAACGGAGTAAACCCAATGGCCAGCGCCACGCCCACACCAATCCACCACGGCAGGCCGACAAAAACAAATCCGCCGGCCACCAGCAGACCGATCACCGCACCGATCACCAGCGACTGCCGGAACCGGCGCAGCATGCCGAGATCCCAAGTGCCGGCAATCAGAATGGGACGAACAATATTGTCCACACCGCTGATGACCACACCACCATACAGCAACATCCCGATACCGTCGCCCGTCCGGCCGATGGCCAACAGCCACAGACCCAACGGCACCCACAGAACCGGGGGCCCCATCGGCAGGATGCCCAGTACAAACACAATCGCAGAAAATAGCGTGATGTTGGGCACATCAAAGATGGCGAATCCGATGGCTGCCGCCACCGCCTGTACAAAGGCCGTCCCGAGGGTGCCGCGAACAACGATGTTCAGCGTCAGCGCGGTTCGCTTGCGGAGGCGGACCATGACGGGCCCCGCCATCTGCTCCATAAACTGGGTCAGCTTGTCGGCAATGGTTCGACCGTTCAGATAGAAAAAGAACATGAACACCAGGCCAAAGCAGATCTGAAAGATGCCATAGCCCAGGCTGGCCCCGCGCTGGACCAGCCAGCCGGCGGCGACCTTGGAGGCGTTGGCCCCCCACTGGGTCAGGCGCTCCGTATCACTGAACAATTCCACGAGAGCCGTATGAACGGAACCGGCATATTTGCCAAAAAAGGGATGGTCCTGCATCGCCGCGGTCAGCTGCGGCAGCCCGGTTTCGCGCAGGTCCTGCAGATACCCAATGCCCCCGGTCACCAGATCCACAGAAGAGCGGCCCAGCAACCAGAGAGGAATCACTAGCATGAGGGTAGCCAGGAGGGTCATGACACTGGCGGCCATCAAGGCATTCCCGCGGGTCACGCGGCGTTTGATGAAGTCAAAGGCCGGCCAGGAGGTAAAAACCAGAATGGCCGCCCACAGCATCGCGGTAATGAACGGTTTCAACACCAGCAGGCAGGCAAAGATCAGCAGAGCCACAAGGGCGATGCCACCGGCCGCCTCGATCATCTTCCGATTTTTCAGCATAAAGGTTCCCATACGACTCACCTATACCAGTTCCGTTTACGGGCCGCACTCACAAATCCCGTCATTCTGCCTCTACAGAAGGAGCTTTATCGATCACGCCTGAAGCCAGAACCGCGCCGTCCTCATAGAAGACCACAATCTGGCCGGGGGTCACCGAGAGTTGCGGTTCATCGAACACGGCATGAACCCGGCCGTCGTCACCCATGGTGACGGTGGCGGAAGCCGCGCGATGCCGTTGGCGGATTTGTGCCATGCAGCGCATCTCTTTTCCCGGGGGGCCGGGCCAAGACACCCAATTCAAATCCCCGGCGACCAGAGAGCGTGAAAACAGCTTCTTCTTCTGTCCCAGAATCACCTGATTACGTTCCGCATCCAGTTCCAGCACATACCACGGCGTACCGCCGCCGCCGAGGCCCAGTCCCTTCCGCTGGCCAATCGTGTAATGAATCAATCCTTGATGCCGCCCTATGACCTGACCCTCACGCGACACAAAGTCTCCGGGCACGGCATCGGCCGGATCAAACAGCACGGCATAATCATCGCCCTCGATAAAATCCTGGCTTTCCCCTTTTGCCGCCAGGTCCTCCCAGCCCTGTGCTACCGCCATCTGCTTGACCTCTTTCTTGGTGAGATTCCCCAGAGGAAACCGCACCCCGGCCAACTGCTCCTGCTGCAGCCGTGACAGAAAATAGGACTGGTCCTTGCCGGGATCCATCCCGCGCAACAGCTGCCAGCGGCCGCTCACTTCATCGAGGGCCCGCCTCGCATAGTGACCCGTGGCAAAGGCATCAAACTCCACCCCCAACGAGCGGGCCTGATCCAGCAACGCCCCGAATTTCATCTGCTGGTTGCATCGGACGCAGGGATTGGGGGTGCGCCCCCGACGATACTCCCCGCAAAAATAGTCCAGCACCCCCGCTTTGAATGCATCCGCCAGCGAGATGACATGATGCTCAATACCAAGCCGTTTCGCATTCAGCCGCGCCGCGTCGATCCGACCGGCCTCTCCCGGGCCAAAACAGCCCCGCCGCCCCTCTTTGCCCAACGGAAGACTTCCATCCCACAGGCTCATGGTCAGGCCGATCACCTCCAGGCCTTCCTGCTTCAACATCCACGCCGCCACACAGGAGTCCACTCCCCCACTCAATCCCAGCGCAATTCTGTTGGTTTTCTGACTCATTTTTCTCATCCTAGCGACTCTGCCGCCTTTCCTGCCACTCTCTTCTTCCAAATCGCGCCCTAAATTACCCTATTTCGTTCCTGTTGGCCCTTTTTGTGCCTCTTTTTCGCTCAAAATCTATTTCCATTGACTTGTTTAGCCTTTTTTCGTCATTTTTGAGCTGTGACAATCACCCGGCACTTTCAAGGATGGGAGACCGCCTCCCTGCCTGCAGCCACCGCCCTGCTGACCCATAATTGGGTGCAGTCTGGCTGTACAGGACCACTGGACCTCCGCAACTCCTTACTACTGGTGCCGACCCGGCATGCTGGCCGCCGACTGAGGGGCGAACTGGCCCGAGTCGCGGCAGACCAAGGCACCGCGGTGCTGGCCGGAACCATTGTCACGCCCGAACATCTGGTGCCGCAGTCGCCGAATGCCGCTTCCGATGATCTGCTGCTGGCCCTGCTGGCTCAGCAGCTCCGAACCCGGCACGCCGACTTCACGGCTCTCCTGCCGAATCAACAGGATGCCTCCTGGAACTTCCCCTTTGCACTCGGCATCGCCACCCAGTTGCAGGAGGTGCGCCGACAGCTCAACGAAGCCTGCCTGACCGCTTCCGAGCTGATTCCGAAAGTACCGGAAGAAGAGCAGGCCCGCTGGCAGGACATCGCCCGCTTGGAACAGGGACTAATTCAGGATCTGGAGCAGCACGGTCTCCAGGATCCGCTCCAGGCTCGACTGGAAGCCGAACAGCAGGTGCCAGCTGTCTTCCCCTACGACCGAATTCTGTCTTTGTTCATTCCCGATCTGTCAGAACGGACCGTCCGCACCCTGAAAACTCTCTCAGAACTCTGCGACGTGGAGCTGCATATCCTCGCACCGGAAGCGGAGGCGGATCGCTTCGACGAGTGGGGACGACCCCGGCCCGATGCCTGGGAAGGCCGCCCCCTGCCTATCCCGGAAAACCAGATTGTGGTCTACGAGCAGGGCGAAGATGAAACCGAATCTTTGGCCAGATGGGTGGCCGAAGCGGAAGACAACCATCTGGCTCTGGCCCTGTGCACCCCCGATCCGGCGCCGGCTCTGGCACTGGCCAGACGCCTGCAGTCACAGGGCCGGGAGCTGTATCTACCCAATGGTATCCCGCTGTCTGCCACGGCCCCCGGGCAACTGCTGATGGATTGGCTGACCCTGCTCCGCCAAGGCAATTATGTCTCTGGTGCCGCCTTTCTCCGGAACCCGGATGCGCAGGACTGGCTTGCCGTCGTGGCCGTCCCCTGTCCGGTTGAGAATCTGCTGAGCGAACTGGATGCCTGCCAGAATCAACATCTGCCCTCCTCTTTCGAAGAGCTGCGCCGGTTCAGTGACAGCAACTCCCGGAACCCGACGCTCAGCCGGGCACTGGATGCGATTCACACGGCCCGCGCTCTCCCTCCCTCCGAATTCCTGAGTACCCTCTATGACTGCCGCCCACCAGAAACATCCGAGGATCCGCTGTTCGCTGATGCCGCACAGGCTTTGGCCCGGCTGATTCAGCAAACAGAAGCCTCCGCTACAAGCGCCGGGCTGTCACAAGAAGAAATGCTGGACCTGTTGCTGACCACCCTGCCGATGCAGCAGATTTTTCCGAAGCCGAATTCGGCGGATGCCCGTGAAGCTCTCGGCTGGCTGGAAATCCAATGGGAAACCGCTCCGACCCTGATCCTGTCAGAACTGCGCGAAGGCATCATCCCCGAGACCCGGGTGGGCGATGCCTTTCTGCCGGACTCCATCCGGGTGGCCGCCGGGATGGCCGGTAACCGGGAATCGTTTGCGCGCGACCTGTTTCTGACGCACACCCTGCTGGCCTCGCGCCCGGAAGGAGCCGTCCGCTTTCTAACCAGCCGCCGTGCCGCGAATCAGGATCCGCAGTTGCCCTCCCGAATCCTGACCGCCTGTCCGGACCTGGAACTCCCGGATCGCGTTTCCCTGCTGTTTGAAAAACCCGCGAGGCACCGGCCGGACACCGCCGCAGGTCATCCGAATCTGATGCTAACGCCGCCCGCCTGCACCCTGGACCAGATCCCGCAGCACCTGTCCGTCACCGGTTTCAAAGCCTACCTGGCCTGCCCGTTCCGCTTCTATCTCAGCAAGGTGCTGCACATGGAAGCCTACGAAGACAGCGCCCGCGAACTGGATGCCCTGCTGTTCGGCAGCCTCGCCCATGAGGTGCTGGAAATCCTGAGCCCGCATCCGGATCTAGCGGATGAGAATCAGATCCGAGAGCTACTGTTGAATGAATTAGACCGCCTCTTCACGAAGCAATTTGGGAAACGGCCTTCCCTGGTCCTAACCGTACAACTCGAATCGCTCCGCCAGCGACTGCGTGCGGCTGCGCGGGTGCAGGCCGAAACGGTCCGGGAGGGCTGGCAAATCGTTTCCGGTGAAGAAGAATACATCGCAAAACTCGAGGGCATGTCCATCCATGGACGCATCGACCGGATTGAACAGCATCGGGACGGGCGCATCCGGATTCTGGACTACAAAACCAGCGATAGTGGAACGGATCCGCTGAAGGCTCACTATCAGACAGGTAATAAGAAATGGCTCGAGCTACAGCTTCCGCTGTATCGCTATATGTACGCCCTGGAAAACCCCGAAGCCGCCACACCGGAAGTCGGCTATTTCAATCTGCCGAAAGCCGTCACAGAAACCGGCATCCGCCTGATGGATTTTACAGGCAAAGACGGTGATCTGTATGAGCCGGCCATCGATACGGCCCGGCAAGTCGTGAAGGATATCCAAGCAGGACTCTTCTGGCCGCCCGAACAGGTCAAACCCGATTGGGATACCTTCGCGGCACTGGCCCCCAACGACCTCGATCTTATTCATGAGGTGCCCCCCCTGTGAGTTCCATCCCCACCATCTGCACCTCGGCCCTGGCCGCCTCCGCCGGCACCGGAAAGACCTTCGCCCTCAGCAGCCGCTATATCGCCCTGCTGGCCGCAGGGGCAGACCCAGCCTCCATTGTGGCGCTCACCTTCACCCGGAAAGCCGCAGGAGAAATTCTCGCCCGCATTCTGTCGCGGCTGGCCGCGGGGGCCCGGGATGAAGACGGACACCAAGCCCTTTCCAAAGAACTGACAGATGGCGGCTTCATCGGATTCCCGGATGCCGACACCGCCCGAACCGCCCTGCGCAGTCTGGTCCAGGCGCTGCCGATTCTCCGGATTGGGACCCTGGACTCCTTCTTCATCCAGATCCTTCAGCAGTTCCGCCTGGAAGTCGGGCTCGGCTCCGATCCCGTCATTACCGAAACGGATGCCGATGCCCAGGAAGATCAAATTCTCCAGCGGCTGCTAGAACAGGCCGCCATGCCGGCCGAGCAGCAGCGCGAACTGATGGAAGCGTTCAAACTTGCCACCTTCGGCGAAGAAGGCAAATCTGTCTACGCCTCAATCCAGACCCTGATTGAAGATCAATTCGAGCTGGCGCAGCGCGTCCCTGATTCCGCCGCCTGGGGCGACCCGGATCGAATCTGGGGACACCCCAACAGCTGGAAGCCAGCCGTGCCGGAACCGGACCGGGCACCCCTGCTCGAGACGCTGCGTACCGACGTCACGCCCGAGCCCAAGGCACAAAAAGCCTGGGATGGATTTCTCGATCAGTTGGAAGCCGCCGCTCAAGGCGAAGAGATGGAGTTCGGCAGCAAACTGCCGAAGGAAATCTATCGCCTCTTTTCCTGTCCGGACGCCGATACCGAACCCCTCCTGTTCAATCGAAGCGAGATTGTGCTGCCGCCGAATGCCCGCGAGGCACTGAAAACGATGATGGAGGCTCTTCGGCGCCACATCATCGGCCGTCAGCTCCTCCGCACACGGGGTCTGTTTCAACTGCTGGCTCTCTATGGTCCTGCCCGGCATGAGCACATCCTGCAAACCGGGCAGCTGGCGTTCAGCGATATCGCCCACCTGCTGGTCCCCGCAGATTCCCATCCGCTGACCGGTCTTCGTTCCCGGATCGATTACCGTCTGGATGCCCGCTTCCGCCACTGGCTGCTGGATGAATTCCAGGACACCTCGTTGATCCAGTGGCAGGTGCTGGAGAACCTCTTGGACGAAGTCATCCAGAATCCTGACGGCGAGCGCACACTGTTCTATGTCGGCGACACCAAACAGGCCATCTATGAATGGCGCAGCGGCGATCCGCGACTGTTCCGGCGCATTCTGGAAAAATATAATCATAAGGATCCGCCAGCCATTCAGGAGGCGCCTCCCCTCATCCATTCTTGGCGCTCCAGTCCTGTTGTACTGAACGCCGTGAATCAGATCTTCGGCCAGCTGCCAGACATGCCGGTTCCAGAAACAGAACCCCTGCAGTCCGACTGGCCGGTCATTTCCTCCCGCTGGAACGCGGAATGGAATGATCACGAAGCCGCCAAGAAGAATCAGAATTTGTCTGGAACCGTTACGCTCCACGTGCTTCCCCGGATAAAGAAGGGCGAAGAAGGTCCCGGCCCGATTGAGGCCACCGTGGGATGGGTTCAGCGCCTGCAGGACGAGATTCCGGACTTTGAGACCTATACCGTCGGCATCCTGACCCGCAAAAATAGCGAAGCCCTCGGCATCCATCTTGCGCTAGCCAACATCGGCATCCATTCCGATCTGGCTGGGGATGAAACTCTGCTCGACAATGTACTCCTGCCTGCTCTAGTTTCCCTGGCTCGCCTGATCGAGCATCCCGGCGACACACTGGCCCGGCAGCATATCGAAATGTCCCCTATTCATCCGCAGGTGGCCCTGACCCCCGCCGCGCTCGCACAGCATGGCCGACGGATCCGCGAACAAGGCTACACGGGATGGCTCACCCATCTCGCCGCCACGTTGACCCTGCCGCCAGAAGCCGCCTACGAACAGGAACGCCTCCGCAAATGGATCGCGCTGACCGCGGACTTCGACCGGCAGCCCGGACGAACCGCGTTGCGCTTTGCCGCCTTTGCTCAGTCACTGCGACTGCCTTCACGCCACACCGGAGCCCACATCGAAGTCCTAACCATGCACAAGGCCAAGGGACTGGAATACGACATCGTTCTGCTTCCAACCCTCAAGGGGAATAGCGGCATCACCTCCCGGGGAGGCGGCAAACAGGATCTGATGATCCACGAAGCACCGGGAGATGAACCGGTCCCGCCTGTGGACTGGATCCTGTCGCCTCCAGTAAAAACGGTGCTGGAAGCCGACCCGGTGCTGGCTGAACAGCTGGCCCGGAACCGACAGAACGGAGCGCTGGGAGAACTGCGGTTGCTCTATGTCGCGATGACGCGCGCCAAACGGGCACTCCATCTCTTCACCACAGAGCCCGCTGCCAAATCCGCCACCCTGTATCTGGAAACCGTGGTCCAGAATCTGCTGGCCCCGGATGCGGCCCCCAATGCCGAGCAACCCGTCTTCCGGAAAGGTCCGGAACACTGGTGGGAAACTGACCGTTTCACAGACGATGAATCCGGCGCGGGGGCCGATCAACCTCCCCTGACGCTATCAGACCTGCCCGGCACCCCCGCCGAACCGCAGTTGATCTCCAAAACCGCTTCGGAATCCCATGCCACCGGCCCCCTCCAGGCTGGACGTTTCTTCCGCCCCGAAGGTGCCACCGCCCGTGATCTGGGCACACGGGTCCACGAACTCTTTGAACAAATTGAATGGCTAAAGGCTGGCGACATGCCCGCATTTGAAGAAGCCGATTCTGTAGCGGCTCAGCTAGTCCGCAACTTCCTGGCCACCCCATCCAACCATGCCTTCTTTGAAAAACCGGCGAAGGAATCGGTGGAACTGCTCCGAGAACAAGCTTTTGAAGCGGTCCTCGACGGCAAATGGCTCTCCGGCATGATTGACCGACTCCATCTGGTCCGAAATGCCGAGGGCACCCCCGTCTCCGCCCATGTCATCGACTATAAGACCGATCACACACCCGACCCGGAGAGGCATCAGCCCCAGATGGAAGACTACCGTCAGGCCGTTGCTCTTCTCTTCGGCCTTCCGCCTGAAGCCATCACCTGCACCCTCCTGTTTGTCCGCTCCGGCACCGCAGTGGACGTATAGAGACCTTCCCTCCTCCGAATTCTCTGATTGTAGCGGATTCCCCTAGTTCGTATAGTGTTTGAACGACTATGCAAGCCCCTCGCGATAATTTTGATGCCTTCTGCAGCGTGCTGGCCGGGTGCTCTGATGCCCTGGCCGGGTACCTCGGCCTGATGGCGGCGGTGTGGATCCGCTTCGACTCAGGGCTCATTCCCCTCAAGCACAACGAAATCCTGCCGCCGCGCGGCATGTATGTCGCGGCGGCCATCGCCCTGGCGCCGCTCATGGTTCTCATTTTCCGCCAGATCGGCCTCTACATCCGCCCGCAGCTGGGTTCTTTCGGGGACAAGCTGCCGCGCATCGTCCGCGGGGTCTCCGTCACGCTGGCGACAGCGCTAGCCCTTTCCTTTGTGGTCCGCCCCGCCGACTGGCCACCCTACTCGCGTACCGTCGCGCTAATGGCTTTCTTCACTGTCCTGCTCCTGGTGCTTGTCGAGCGGTTCATTCTCTTCCGCATCGAACTGCACTGGGCTCGCCGCACCGCCCCCATCCGCCGTATCCTCATCATCGGGGTGGACGATCTCGCCGCGCATATCCGCGATGCCCTTGAACACGAGCCGCGACTGCGGTCCCGCCTGGCTGGGTACCTCTTGCCCACAAATCCCGGCGGTGGCGAAATCACCCTCTCCTCGTCCATCAATCCCGATCTGGTCAAGGGCCACATCGGCGAACTGGAGCTGGTGGCCGAAGATGAGAAGATTGATGAAATCATTCTGGCCGACACCACCATTTCCCATCCCCGTCTCACGCAGATTCTCTTTTACTGCGAGCGCAACCTCATCCCCTTCCGCATGGTCCCCGATCTGTATGGCGTGCTGACCTCCCGTGTCCGCGTCCAGCATATCGCGGACATCCCGCTGATCGGCATGGCCACCTGGCCGCTGGATGCGTTCTGGAACCGCGTCCTCAAGCGCCTGGAGGATCTCACCGGCGCGCTGGTCGGGCTGTTGATCTCCGCCCCGGTGATTCTCATCGCCGCCCCGCTGGTCAAACGCAGTTCGCCTGGACCGATTTTCTACCGCCAGACCCGCTGCGGCATCGCCGGCAAGTCCTTCACCATTCTCAAGCTCCGCACGATGGCCGTGGATGCCGAAGTCGATTCCGGTCCCGTCTGGGCCCAGGAAGACGATCCCCGCCGCACCCGGATCGGGGAATTCCTGCGAAAATGGAACCTCGACGAACTGCCGCAGTTCTGGAATGTCCTCAAGGGCGACATGTCCCTGGTCGGTCCCCGCCCCGAGCGCCCCCATTTTGTGGAACAGTTCAAGGGCGATGTCGGCCACTACATGACCCGTCACATTTCCCGTCCCGGCATGACCGGCTGGGCTCAGGTCAACGGACTGCGCGGCAACACGTCCATCAAGGACCGCGTCAAGCATGACCTCTATTATCTGGAAAACTGGTCCCTGTCCTTCGATCTGAAAATTCTGATTCAAACCTTTTTCAACCGCCAGAACGCCTACTGATTTCCCGCCCTTTCCCTATGACCACCACTCTTCTGAAAACTTGTATTCTGATTCCAGCCTACATGGAAGCCACCCGGATTAAAGCCGTGATCGAGGAGACACTCGATTACTGCCCGAATGTCATTGTCATCGATGACGGTTCCGCAGATGAGACGGACCAGATCGCAAAGGCGGCTGGAGCGATTGTATTGGACCATGTACACAATCAGGGCAAAGGCATCGCGCTGCAAACCGGCTTTGACTACGCGAAAGAGAATGGCTACGACCTCGCCATCACGCTTGATGCCGATGGTCAGCATGCCCCCTCGGACATTCCCGCCTTTCTCAAGGCCTATGCCCGCACCCAGAGCCCCTGCTTTGTCGGCACCCGGATGGACGATGTCGCGACCATGCCCCGGCTGCGCCGCTTTGTGAACCGGTTCATGTCCAATCTGCTCTCCCGCGTGATGGGGCAATATGTGCCCGATACCCAGTGCGGCTACCGCCTCTATCACAAATCTGTTTTCCCCACGGGCCCCTACGACCCGACCACCCGCCGCTTTGCCGCCGAGTCGGAAATCTTGCTCCGCCTCTCTCTCGAAGGCAAAAAAATAGGCTCCGTCCCGATCCAGACCATCTATGGCGACGAAAAGAGCAAGATCAACCCGGTCACGGACACCTTCCGCTTTTTCCGCATGGTCCACCGCTTCAAGAAAATCAAAAAGAAAACCCTCTCCCAATGAAGACACTCTTTGCCATCCTGGTCCTCTCCCTCGCCCTTCCGGTCGCCGCGCAGGAAGTCCTGCACGCCGCGGCCACTTCCCATGTCGTAAAAAAAACATTTCCGCTTCTTGCACCACCACCCGCCGCCGATCCCGTGGATGCCGAAACATCGGCCACCGCCAAAGCCTGGGAGGAAGCGCCGGTCATCGTTGAACGCGCCGATGCCGCGCATGCCGAGGAAGTACCGCACAAAAGTACCGGACAGAAGATTGCCGAAGTCCTGCAGGACAAAGGCCTCTCGGAAGAGGCCACCATTATTGCCATTTCCACGCTTCCCATTGTGGAGCTGCGCGGCGCGATTCCGGTCGGACACATTCTGGTCCCGGACACCGACAAATCCACCCGCATCGGCATGGATGATCTGAAGCGGGCTAGCCGCATCTTTCTTCTGGCGGTCCTGGGCAATATGATTCCGGTCCCGTTCATTCTACTGCTGCTCGGTCCCGTCTCCTCGCTCTGCATGAAGGTCCCCATCGGTAAGAAATTCTTCGAGTGGCTCTTTGCGCGCACCCGCCGCAAAACCGCCGACATTGAAAAGTATGAAACGCTCGGCCTCACCGTTTTCGTTGCGATTCCCCTTCCCGTCACCGGGGCCTGGACCGGCGCCATGGCTGCCTGGCTGCTGGGCCTGTCCTTCCCCCATGCCATGATTTCCATTTTTCTTGGCGTGCTCATTGCGGGTGTCATCATGACCGCGCTGTCCCTGCTGGGATGGATCGGGGCTGCGATCGCCGGAACCGTCCTGCTGGTTTTCTTCCTCGGGATTCTGGCGAAAGCCCTCCAGAAGAAGTAGAGTGGCCAACAACCCAAGAAAGTCCCTTATGAAACCTGTTTTCCGTTCGATTTCACTGGCCCTGTTCCTTCTCCTGTTTTCTCTGCTGGCCGGATGCGGCGGCGGCAGCAGCGGGGAGGAGAGCGTGTATGCCGGCACCTGGTTCGGCCCCACCTCTCATGGCGGCACGGTCACCTTCACAGTGGAAAACGGCTGGGTCACGTCGTTCCAAATCACCGATGACGGAGCCAGCATCTGGATTCAGCAGCCCACCGCACTGGAAGGGGACAGTTTCGAAGCGCATAATTCTGAAGACGGAAGTGCTGTCGGCGCCCCCGGCGCCACCGCGACGGGACTGTTTAGCGACACGACCCACTGCACCGGCACCTACACACTGACCCAGGACTCCCAGCAATGGATGGGCACCTATACCGCCACCAAGCAGTAAGCTTCCCCTCAACCCGCTCGCCTGCGGACCCCAACGAACAAGCCTAAACAAGATGACCTTGGGTCCATTCATATAGAGTTATAGCTATATGTTTATATATTCAACGGCCGCATTCAGCACCCTTGACTCATCCCCCAGCCTGCCCGGCCTGGTCCCAGAAATCGACTTCGTGCTGCATGCTGACAGCGAAAGCGTCCAGCGCCTGCTCCTGTTCTGCGGTTGAGGCATCCAGGGCCCAGCGATTGAGAACCTCCGCCCACTGATCGGCCAGCTGCTGCACGAGCTCATCGGCATACAGGTCGAGCCATACGCGATATGGATGGCCGGGCCGGGCCGCTTCCTGAGAAGCCTTCAGCCGCTTCCCCACTTCGGCATAGAGCACATTGCAAGGGGTCGCTCCCGCCAGCGCCACCAACAAAGATGGATCCGCCGCTGACGCCTGTTCATGTACGGAGTAAGCCGTGGTCGCTGGCATCGCCTCGCCATGAAGCACCGGCAGGCCCAGCGCCTGAGAGAGCGTCTGCTGCATTCCGACTTCTCCCTCTTCTGAGAGTCGGGCAGATTCTTCAAACATGATTCTGTCTGCTTCGGTCCGGGATCGTTTCGCCAGCGCGCGACAGACCTGCACATAGCTGGTCAGGTAAATTCCATCCTGAATCAGGTAGCATTGGATCTGATCGGTGGTCAGTGTGCCCCTTGCCAGACCCTGTACAAAAGGATGCGTTGCCGCCTGCTCCCACACCGGCCCGCAACGGTCCAGACATCGGGAATAGAAAGACGACGTGCTCATGCAAACAGGTTAGCGTTTAATGCCGGTGACGGCAACGTAGTCCCCCGAGTCATATCCAGGAATCGGATCCTGCGGTGTGGTGTCGGAGAAGCACGGATGACGCGTCAGCGTCTGCGCATAGGTCAGGTCGGAGAAGCCCGCCTTCAGCGCGGAATCAATCTTGTCCTGTGTCGGCCGCCAGTTGGCGCCGCCAGCCAGTTCAACCGGATACGGCTCTTTTGGAAGCACACCGCGGAAGCGTTCATCCTCCCACGTGCCAACCGCGCCGCCGAGGCGATACAGGATGCCATACGAGCTTTCTGCGGGCACATCAATCAGCACGACCCGGCCCTGAGGCTTCAGCAAACGGTAGGCTTCACAAACGGCGGCATCCAGGTCGGCAATATATCCCGGCGACCCGTTAAACATCACCGTGTTGAAACTGCAGTCGTCAAAAGGCATCTTTTCGGCGCCGGCTTCAACCACGGTCATGCCGCGCTTGCGGGCGATCTCGCCCATCGGTGCGGAAGGCTCCAGACCTTCGGTCACAGAGATATCATACTGCGATTTCAGCAGCTGCTCAAAGAGGCCCGTTCCGCAGCCAACGCTCAGCGTCTTTCCAGGCGTTTTTCCCAGTGCCAAAGCTACCAAGCGGAGCTCAGACTCCAAAATGGCCTGATTTCGCTGAAACCAGGCGTCGTACGCATCCGAATAGTCGTCAAAAGTGATCATTTTCGTCATTTCCTTGATTTTTTGGCCATAAAGTGAGTTTTTTGATAAAAATTTCCATTTTCTCAACTCCTTGCCATTCTTCACGTTCGGGAGGCATTTTGATGACTTATCGCCCAAAAATCAATCCGATATCCCACGAAAATGCTTTAAGAGCCACCCCCACCATCATTTCGAACCACAGTTTATAAACCATGGTTAGTTTTTTGGATTTTGGGGGTTAAAATATCGACTTTTTGAAGCCTGTTTTGATGAATTTTAGCTATTTGATACCTCATTCACACAGTTTACTCGCTCACTCTGCCTACGGCAGATCGCTATAGAATTCTCGTTCGCTTTTCGTCCCCCTTGCGGAACTCAGGCTCTACAATCATCTATTTTTTGCCTATTTACCATTCGTGCCTTTTCGCGTGATTCGCAGTGGCGGAAAAAGAAAATGAAGAAATTCTCTAAGAAACGCCTCGCCCATCCGTTAACATGGTGGACATCGCATTCCGGAGTGCGGGTTCCAACCTGAGCCAACAACGAAAAGAACACGATGAAACGAAACAAAACGCAATGGATCCAGAACGCGGTGGCTCGATACGAGCGGCCGCTCTGCCAGGTGGCCGTTCGCATCACGGGCAACTATGAAACCGCCCGGGATGCCGTTCAAGACACCTTCCTTAAACTGTGTCGCGAAGACATCAAGGATGAGGACCGTACCGCCGCCTGGCTGTTCCGGGTCTGTCGAAATCGTTGCATCGATATCCTCAGAAAGGAAAAACCCGTGGAAACCTTAACCGACGCACGCGCCGCCGTCCTGCCCGCCCCGGGGCGGTCCCCGGCCGAAGAGACGCATCTGCGCGAGAGCCTCTCGCTGCTGATGAAAAAACTGGCGGCCCTGCCCGCCAAACAGGCGGAAGTGATTCGCCTGAAATTCCAGCAGCAGATGAGCTACCGCGAAATCGCGGAAGTGACCTCCCTGAGCGAAAGCCATGTGGGGGTTCTCATCCATACCGGAATCAAAACCCTGCGCCAGCAAGCATCCCATTTCTAGGAGAAGACCCATGAAACCCATTGATGATATTAAATTAACCGCTTACGCCCTCGGTGAGCTGTCCGCGGAAGAGCGGCAGCAGGTCGAGGAGCAACTCAACAACAATCCCGCCCAGCAGGCCGAAGTGGCTGAAATCCAGGCCCTGGCCAGCCAACTTGAGACTGAACTGCAAGCCGAACCCGCACCGGAACTGACCGATAAACAGCGCCAGGCCATTCTGGCCGCGCCGGGAAGCACCCCCTCCTCCCGCTCGCCCGTGGCGTGGCACCGGTGGGGAAGTTTCGCCGCCGTCGCCGCGACCGTCACGCTGGTCTTCGGCGGCCTGTACTGGAATGCCTCGCACTCCCTGCACAAGGACCTGCTGATCAGCATGAATGAAACAGGCGAAATGGCCGTCGGCGAAGCGGAGCCCATGGTCGAGTGCCTTGAGGAACTCACTCCCACTGCCACCCCCGAGTTTCATGCAATGGGAGGCAAAGGTGCAGATCCACAAGCGATGCTCCTAGCCATGGTGGCCGATACTGAAAACGAGGCACCCGAGATGCCTGCACCCGATGTGCAGGAGTTTGCCGCTGCTCCAGTTTCAGATGTAGAGTCATACGAACTCGATATAGTGTCAGATCGCATCTCCCCCATCATCATGAAGAGTATGGCACCCGGCAGCATGTCATGCCGGTCAGGAGCTGGACGGCAGCGCATCTCCAGAAAAATGGCCATCAACGTCGTCAATGGCAGTTATTGCACGCCCCAGACGGAATGCCTACCTCCGATGGTCGGGAATACTGAATCCTATGCCAACGTGGACGACAATGTGTTCAAGCAGGTCGCGAGCGAACCGCTGTCGACGTTCTCGATCGATGTGGACACGGCATCGTATGCGAACATCCGCCGGTTCCTCAAGGGCGGGCAGATGCCGCCGACGGATGCCGTGCGGATCGAGGAGATGATCAACTACTTCTCCTATGACTATCCCCAGCCAACCGAAGACGTGCCGTTCGCCGTCCATGTGGAATCGGCAACGTGCCCCTGGAATGAAGCCCACCAGTTGGTCAAGATCGGTCTGAAAGGCAAGGAGCTAGATCCCGAAACCCGCCCGCCCTGCAACCTGGTGTTTCTGCTGGATGTGTCGGGCTCGATGAGCAGTCCAAACAAGCTGCCGCTGGTGAAGAAGGCACTGAAGCTGCTCACTAAGCAACTGACACCAGAAGACAGCGTCTCCATCGTTGTGTATGCCAGCGCCAGCGGCCTGGTTCTGCCAGCGACGACCTGCGACAACCTACAGGCCATCGAAACCGCCCTAGAGAACCTGCAGGCCGGCGGGAGTACGGCCGGCGGCGCCGGTATCCGCCTGGCCTATGATGAAGCGCTGAAGAATCTGCAAACGAACGGCGTGAACCGCGTCATCCTCTGCACCGACGGCGACTTCAATGTCGGCATCACGGACTCCGATGAGCTCTCCTCCTTTATTGCGGGTCGCGCCAAGAAGGGCATCTTCCTGACGGTGCTGGGCTTCGGCATGGGCAATATCAAGGATGACCGGCTGGAGACCCTCGCGGACAAAGGCAATGGCCACTATGCTTATATCGATACGTTCAGCGAGGCGCGCAAGAACCTGTCTGATCAGGCCGCCGGCACGCTGTTCACCATCGCCAAGGATGTGAAGCTCCAAATTGAATTCAATCCGGCGCACTTTGACAGCTATCGCCTCATTGGGTATGAAAACCGCGTGATGGCCAAGGAGGACTTCAACAACGACAAGAAGGATGCCGGCGAACTGGGCGCGGGCCATACCGTCACCGCGTTCTACGAACTGGTGCCCAAAGGTGTCGAGGTCGTCCCCGGAGTGGACCCGCTGAAGTATCAGGCCGTGGAAAGCGAACCGGTCAAAGTGAGCATCGAGGCGAAGGCCAAGAAGAATGCCAGCCCGGAATGGCTGACGGTCAAGCTGCGCTACAAGCTACCCAAGGAAGACACCAGCACGAAGATCGAGATTCCCTACACGGGCACCTTCGCGCCCTTTGAAAGCGCCTCGGAAGACTTCCGCTTTGCGGCGGGTGTAGCGGCCGGTGGCCTGCTGATGCGGGAAGATGCCCGAATCGGTGATCTGACCTATCACGAGGTGATCGGCTGGACCTCGGCCACCACCGGGAACGATCCCCACGGCTACCGCCGGGAATACCTAGACCTCCTGAAGAACGCCGCGGCGCTTGCGCCCTGAGCTTTCTTCATCCGCAACCCACACAGGCGCCCGCGAGCGGGCGCCTGTTCTTTGCCTTGACCGATACCTGCGGGACCCACTTCAGTTCCCAGAAGATGAAAAATCGTGGTAAAACGTGTCGAGGCAAGGGGGATTTCGCGCCCTGATTTCTCCGGCTCCGGTAGATATTATATTCGCGTTAGGACTTGCAAAAGCCGGAATGTGGTGGAGAGTATAGACATATGAAGAAATGGATTCTCATTTTACTCTGTCTACTCACGCTGGGAACCGCGTGGGGGCAGGAGTATCCGTACGCGGCGGGCGTGCAGGTCTATTTTGACACGTACAATTCAGATGTGGCAGAAACGCCTTATACAGGGAAAACGGCCCGCAAGTTCTCCTGGGTGCAGAAAGTGACGGCGTTTGACCGGGATGGCTGGAAGTGTGTCGTCTGCGGTGCGACCAACAACCTGGAAATGGATCATGCCGTTGCGCTGATGAACGGAGGGCCCAACGACCTGACCAATCTATACTGTCTCTGTCACTCCTGCCATGTGGCGAAGACCCGCCTAGACTATTCAATGAGAAAGTACCGGAAGCAACTGGCCCGTTTGCTGAAAAAGGAATCCATTGCAAACGGAAGTCCAGTCACTCCCGGTGGTTGACCCAGAGAAGCATCAGGGTCGTACAGCCCGAATCCGGTAGGTGACCTGCTCTGGAGGAAGCCCCCAGTTCACCGTAAAAGTGTTGGTGCGGCTTGTAGGTGCGGGTTTTGCATCCACATATTGCCAATTGGCATTGCTCAATGAGTTCTGATTGGCTTCCAGAATCAAATTTGCCGATTCGCCGCTGAGCACCGTCAGGACCTGCTGGGCGGGAGCCGGCTCTGCGATGGCAGAAATGTGCAAGAAATCATTTCCGTCCACCGGATTGGTACCGATGTCCCATTCATCGCCATCATTGATTGTGTCTCCATCGCTGTCGGGGTCGAGCGGGTTGGTGCCCATGTCGATTTCGTCCACCGATACACCGGTGCCGGTTTCCACGATGTCCGGCATCGCATCGCCATCCGTGTCCTGGAATTCATCAAATCCCATGTCAAAGCGATCGATGTAGTGCGATTCGCCGTCGATATCCTGATCCGCCCAGACGCCGGGACTGACGGAGACCGGTGCTCCCACGTTGATGCAGGGGGATCCGTTTTGGAGATGGAAGTTGGAATAGAATCCAGGATCGGCATCGATGTTGCCGGTTCCCGCCCAGCCTCCACCGATATCGGACCAATCAATAGTAATCGTGGAAACCACCTGGGTTTCGATGTTGCCCCCTGCATTGTCCCATAGAATGCAGTTGGTTGCATTCAAGGTCCCTCCATAGAGGCGGACGCCATCCCCTCCATTCGCCGCGATGGTACAGGCAAACAGGTGACTAGTGGCCGAGGCGTTCATGGAAAGTCCCGCACCGGGCTCCGTACCGCCGGTGGCACGGTTGTCGACCCCGCCCGTAATCAGCGTATTGTCCATCTGCAACAGACCATCCTGCTGCAACAGACCAGATGCATAGCCGCCGCCGCTGTTATCGCTGAAGACGGCATGATGGATGAGGGAGGTGCTGGATTCAATATAGGCGCCGCCGCCCTGCCAGGCTTCGTTCCCCTGAAACAGCATGGACCAGCCGCCGTTGACAGGCTGATACGGAACCGATCCGGAAACTGTCAGTTGAATGCCTTCCGCATACAAGGCCCCGCCTTTGAGATTGGCTTCGTTTTCGATCAGATGGCAGTCTATCAGTTCCAGATTTGCGCCGATGCTCGCATGGATGGCGCCGCCATCGCTATTGGCATAATTGCCTTCGAACCGGCATTGCTGAATCGCAACCTCATTGTCGTAGACATACATCGCACCGCCATCCCGGTCGACGATATTGTTTCTGAACCCGCTGTCCAGAAGGGTCAGCGTGCTTCCCCAGCTGCCAAAGACCGCACCTCCGAACACCGCGCCGTTGTTGGTGAACACCGTTTGATAAACCAGGACGGTTGAGGAGCCGCCATAGAACAGGGCCCCTCCATACCCAAAATTGGTCGAGGCCTGATTATCCCAGAAGAGGGGGACATCATATCCAACATAGTCCAGGGAATTCGAGATCGACAGGAAGCAGTCCTCCACATACAGGCCGCCCCCCCCGCCATATGGAGGGCCCAAGGAATTGGTGGCCCGGTTGTGGGTGAATTGGCCGCCCTTGATCTCCATCCATGAATTCGTGGCAAACAGCCCTCCGCCATTGCCCCCAGCCACATTACCGGTGATCGGGTGAAGATCTCCACAAATCAGGCGAGAGACCCGAGCCGTGCTGTCCGCAAAATAGAAACCACCGCCATTGCCATCGGTCTCACACTGGGTGGCACCCATTCCATTGGTGTCGGAATCCACCACACACCGGTCGAAATAGAATCCGCCGCCGCCTTGAACCGCTTCATTCGCCCAAATATTCATTCCCTTCACCAGGAGGGCTGAATTAGAAGCGAACCCCCCGCCACCGAATCCCGTTGCCTGATTCTGGCCCAGATACACGTCTCCGAGCCGGGCACGGCCCAGATGCCCGGTGGAGTTGAACAGGGCCACTCCGCCTCCCATCACCGCCTGATTATAACTTACAGAAGCATTATCCCCGATTTCGACAAAGGAACCGTTTCCCCCAATGCCGCCACCAGAGGCCTCGACGCCCCCCGCACCGGGCAGTGCTTCATTCCCGAGCACAGATGCCTGAAACAGCCGAAGATAACCGGTCTCCACCCAGATGCCACCGCCGCTGCCTTCATTGGCAGTGTTCCCGCTCACCAGCGTGTTGCTATGAATCAGATCACAGCGACCATCCGTGTAGATACCGCCACCATAAAAGGCCGCCTGATTTGAGAGTATGTCCGTTGCCCCCGTCAGTTTTGCATAGGCGAACTGCCCCACAAACAAACCGCCGCCGAGGGAGGCCGTATTTGAATAAATAGAGCAATCCAAAAACTCCACCCACGAGCGGTGGAGCAGGCTACCGCCGCCCGCCCATAGGTTCAGGGCATCCCCGGTACCGCCCGTCAACTCCACCCGGTCCACCCGCGAGCTGGAATCCATGATCCAGAGCGCGGTGCCAGCGTGCTGAGCATCCAGGATGGAAGCCCCTCCCGTTCGGCTGGTGAACGTGGCGTCATAGCCGCCTTCCAGCGTGAGATCCTTGTTGGAAATGACGAGCGTCTCGCCATAGACGCCCGCTTCAATCCGCAGGGTGTCGCTGTTGGCCGCCGCCTGAACGGCCGTCCGCAGCGTGGGATAGGTGCTCCCGTCGTTGATCTTGACGGCCGCCTCGGCCCCAAGCGTGAAGAGGGCGGCCAGGATCCCGATTCGTACGATGTGGTTGATTGTGTTCATGATGACTGATGCTCCTTCTGTGGGGTAGTACCCCCAGCTCCAGAGGATTATTGTTGGAGTTCGATTCTCCCTGCCTACGAATCCCCTTGAATCCGGAATCAGGGCTTTCGCACCCGAACCCGATAGTAGCGGGTGGAGGGAGGGACGGGATTGGTAAACACCCATGCGGCATCCGCTCCCGCCAAATTCGTTCCGCCCGCGACCGCCGACCAGTCCCCTGTGGACAGCATGGCCGATTCCACGTCATAGAGCCGGTTCGAGACCCCCCACCAGCTCAGGATGGGTTCGGGGTCCGACAGAATGGGACCCAGCACAAACAGCGAACTTGAATTGGTGGCATCGGTGCCTGCCGTGACCTCATCCGCATCCCGCATCGTATCCGCATCCGAATCGGCGGCGGGATGAACAAACTCGACCGCGCCGATGTCCCAGCGATTTGTTCCGTCATTTCGTCCGTCCAGTGGCCGGGACACGCCCGTAATGTCCCGGCGCACAGTCGACAGCTCCATCCCGGCATCTATGGCCGGGCTGTTGGAGAGCGGAGTGGCATTAAAGGAAGCCAACGTCATATCGGTCAGCTGAGGGTTGCCGCAGATGTCATTCGTCCCCACGGGACATGGATTGTTCTTTACGTCTTGGATCACGGAAAAATCCAAATCGAAGGGGTCAGAGGGAAACCCTTCTCCGTAGGTCAGGCAGGTATTTTCAAACGGCTGATGGAAATCGGTGTGCCCGAGAAAGATATTGTTTCGCAGTAGCACCTGCTCGGTTCCATTGCAGGAGGTATCGATGCAACCTGCAATCACAAGACAGTCCCCCTCCCCGGTCAGGGTGGAATTCAAGATGGAAACCTGATCACCGGGGTTAAGCGCCAGGGACAGCGTGTTCCCCAAGGCCCGGCAGGGATCCACATAATAGGTGAACGGCTTCCCTTCAAAGAATCCGCAGTTGCCCACAGCCATACAGTTTTCGATGACCGCCGGCCCCGATGTCTTGAGCTGGTTGCCGGCGTTGCCCTCCGCCAACGTATTGCGAATCAGGATGGATGAGCCCGACCGCCGAACATAGAGCAGATCCAGACCGTCCGAGGTGTTGTGCGAAAAGTCACAGTTCTCAAACACCCAGTTACCGCCGGTCTCTCCCGTGCCGAGACCGTCACCATATCCGCCCGCACTCTGTGCCCAGCAGCCCGTCGGCGCGCCAGCCGGATAGCTTTCTCCGCACCCGTTCCACTCCACCACGAAATTGGTGAAGAGCATCGTACCCGTATTCCCGTCATCGCCGTCGATATCTCCATCCCAGCCGACCCAGCCGTTGCCCGCCAGGCGGACATTCTCCACCGTCCAATCGGTCAAACGGCCCGCCTGAATACCCGCATAGGCCAGCCCGTGGATATCCAGATCATGCAAATAAATGTTGGCCGCATCTTCGGCATAGATGCCTCTCGGCGCCCAGTCGCCATAGGGGTAGGTGTCCCGTTCACAGGGAATGCCCCCGCTGTGGAATTCCACACAGCCTGAGTGATCCGTCAGTTCCAGACAACCCACCTCGACATTCGTGGCCCCCGACAGATTCAATAGGGTCCAGGCGCGCTCGGTTCCCCACAAGACGGGTTTGTTGGTGCAGCCGGAGTCCCATCCCGACCCCAGAATACGGGTGGGATGCGCCGCATCCGGTCCACCGGGCACCGGCGGCGCATGACAATCCCAGGGGGCCCAGCTGTCGCACGCGTCCGCCCCCGGCGCGCCCAGCCCCATGGCGTAGCTCCCGGGGCCGATCAGAAGGGTGTCTCCGCCCGCGATGCGGGGGGAGCCGCCCGGCGGCAGGGCCTGGAAAGGATGGTTCCAGGCACAGGCCTGGTTCGTTCCACTGCCCGGATAGGGAGCATCCACCAGCCCGGTGCACTGCTCGGCAGATCCCCCATCCACCCGCACGTACCAGGTGGTTCCCTGTGCAAATCCCCCCTGCAGCGCCATCCCCATCCAGAGGAGACTTCCAACGACAGTGCAGTACCTCTTCATGATGCTTCCTTTCTGCACCCGCGGCTCGCTGTCAGGATGATAACCGTCCTACACGCCACCGGCAAATCCGTGGTGCTGTAAGTGAATACCCTCCGCCGCTCTCAATTATTGTCCGCATGCGAGGGACATCCGCTTGACGGGTCCCTTTGGGTGGCGCATTCTTAGAGCTTTTAGTGAACGACGCCCACAATAAAAACGGAATGCCTGAGGTATCACATCATGAAGAGGACGCCGCGCGCGACAATGCGCTGATTGCATTGTGGGCGGATGGCACCGATTCGGCGCTGGAACAGCTGTTAAGGCTCTATCAGACCCGGATCTACAGTTTCCTTCTTCGAATGCTGCAAAATCAGCATGATGCGGAGGATGCCGCCCAGGAGACCTTTATCCGGGTGGCAAGAAAACTGAATCGGTTTGATTGCAAGAAAGGAAAATTCAAGAGTTGGATCTTTCAAATTGCCTATCGTGAAGGACTGAGAATGGCTGACAAGCGAAAGCGAATGCCACTGGGTGAAGGCATCTGGATGGATGAAGACGGGGAAGGGGCTCCACCTGAGGCGGTGGACACCTCACCGCTCCCCGGAACCGGCCTGGTTGATCAGGAGCAAGCAGCCTGGGTGGCCCAAGCCGTGGACACCCTGCCGGAGGCCGAGAAACAGGTGGTGCTGTTGCGGACGTATTCGGAACTGAGGTTCCGCGAAATTGCGGAGGTGATGGACGCGCCGCTGAACACCACACTGGGTCGGATGCGGAATGCCTCTACCCGACTGCGTGAATGGTTTGGAGAGAAACGAGAATCGGAATGAAAATCACCCATACAGAACTGTTCCTCTATCTGGCCGATGAACTGTCAGCAAAGGAACGGGTGGAGTTCGAAAAGGCTCTGGCACAATCGCCGGAAGCCCAACGAGCCCTTGCTGAACTGCAAGAGCAGGAAAAACTGCTGGCGCACCTGCCTCTCCATGAGCCCAGCCACGACCTGGTCACAGCCGCTCTGGATCAAGTGAAGCCCAGGAAACGCACGATCCACTGGCACGTACCGGCTCCGCTCCTGGCCGCCGCCGCGATGCTCCTCCTGCTCGGAGGCGTATTCTGGGGCCTTCATCTCCGCCGTGGGCCTGCCCAAGTCGCCCAGGGACCTGCACCCGTCACCCCCGACATCCCGGTCGGCGATGACGAACTGGCCGAACGCATTGCACAGCTGCGGGACGCCATGATGGAGGCTCCTGCACCGGCTGCAAGCCCGCGGGCTATTCCCCTGCCGGATCCCGCCCCCACGCTGATGGCTGGCGTGAAAAGCCGCCTCAGCGATCTCCAGGCGCGCTGCCGCCCGCAAATGGCCTCTGTACGGGAAGAGCCGGCCTCCGCTCCGTTGGATCGGCGGATGCAGCGCATCAAATCCGGCATGGATTTCATTCGCGAGGACATTTGGGTCATGGACCTGCCTGTGCCCGTCCAAGCCGCGCTGGACAAGGTCGGCCCCGTCTGGCCGGCGCTCCCCCTCTCGACAATAATCTCCCCCCTGACCGGGGTATCACAGTCAGAAAGCCGCCGTGTACAGCCGGACTCCAGCGGATTCATTTGCCAAAGGAAAGAAAGGAAGACCATATGAAAACCATCCCCATGACCGCCCTGCTTCTCGCCGTCGGACTGTTGCTCTGCGCTCCAGGCTTTGCACAGGAACCCGAGCCACCGCCGGGCCCGCCCCCGATGCCCAGCGAACTGGAGACACTGGCCTTTGTGGAAACCCATCTGCCGGAAACCTTCCAGCATCTGCAGCAGATCAAAGCCGAGGATCCCCGTGAATACCCCCACCGGATCGAGATGTTCGGCCACATGATGATCCGCTATGGGGAACTGAATCCGGAATATCCGGAGCTGGCCGAAGGGCTCCTCCAGGCCCACCGTCTCGACCGGAAGAGTGAAGTCCTGGCCGAACAGATTCGCCAGACTCAGGACAAGGAAACCAAGCTCGAGCTGAAGAAGAAGCTGGAGGAAATTCTCAACCAGGTGTTCGAACTGCGCATGGCCGAGCGCGAGCTGGAGGTGAAGCATCTGGAGCGGGAACTCAATCATATCCAGACGCTGCTCAACACCCGCCGGCAGGCCAAAAAGCAGATTGTGGATCAGCATCTGCGGGACCTGACCTTCCAGGGCGACGAAGCTCTCGGCTGGTGGTGACTCCCTCCTAAACGCAGATTCTTCCTCTCCTCACAACAAGCGTCCTCCAGCGGGAGGGCGCTATTTTTGTATGTGGGGTTCTATTCGATGCAAACCGCATCAGCCCCCTCTTTCCCCACTATCTCTGCTGGTCTTTGAGTGCCGCATCTTTCTCAATCAGACCCATAAAGGAGAGCCTCATGAACAAGTCCCTTGTTGTTCTGCTGATCGCCAGCACTGCTTTGAACGCCGCCACCCAGGAGGTTCGGACCTGGACCAGCGCCAGCGGGAAAACCATCGATGCCGACTTTCTGGAATCCCGGTTCGGCGACGTTGTTCTGCAGCCGCCCGAAGGGGATAAACTCCGGATCCGCCTGAACCAGCTCAGCAGCGCAGACCAAATCTATGTCGGCAGCCAGGGGCGGCCCGGTGCAGAGTTGAAGCTGAAGAGGCCGCGACCCCTGAACTAGTCGAGTTGTTCGGCTCGCGTCTGGTCGATGCCAAGGGGAAGAGCGTCTCGACTGCCGAACTCAACGGCAAAAAGATCGGCCTCTACTTTTCGGCCTCCTGGTGCCCGCCCTGCCGAAAATTTTCTCCGATGCTGGTCAAGGCCTATATAACGAGCTGCAGGCCGAAGGAAAACCCTTTGAGATCGTCCTGGTTTCCCATGACCGCGACAAAAGAGCACTCGGGCCTACATGAAGAGCCATGAGATGCCTTGGCTAGCGCTCCCCTTCAAGGACAAGCACCGTGAAGCGCTGAAGAAGCTATATAATGTTCAGGGAATCCCCACCCTCGTCATTGTGGATGCGGAAGGCAAAACCCTTTCCTCCAACGCCCGCGGCGAAGTCATGCAAAACGGCGCCAAGGCCTTCGCCGATTGGTAATCCACGACTTCAAGGCATGCTTGAATGCCTCTCACAGAGCCCCCTGAGGTTCAACTTCATATTTGAGCTGAGCCGCCGGAAAAGAAACAAAGAGACCCACCATCTATTTTGGAGACCCCAAAGTCTACTTTGGCCGATTTTGACCGATTTTTAGGCGTATCTATCCATTTTCGATCCTTATCGTGGATTATTCACCCCCAAAGCACGTACCTTGTCCAAAACTTCTTTGCGTCCTATTGCGCCTTTGCGTGAAAACTCTTCATCCTTCCGGTTCCGAAACCGATGTAGACTGTTGGCGCAGCCAAACGGCATACAGGCACAAAAAATCGGCACCCGCAATGCGGATGCCGTTTTTGTGTGAACAAAAGAGAAATCTTACTTGTCTTCGTCTTTTTTCACTGCTTTGGCTTTTTTGGCTTTTTTCGGAGCTTTTTCAGCCTTTTTGACCGATTTTTCAGCTTTTTCGGCCTTTTTGGCCGGTTTGGCCTTCTTTTCGGCCTTTTTGGGGGCTTCTTCTTCAACCTTCTTGGCTTTTTTGGCTTTTGGGACAAAGTCCACAAATTCCAGAATGCACATTTCGCTGCTGTCGCTCATGCGCTTGCCCAGTTTGATGATGCGGGTGTAGCCGCCCTGACGGTCCTGCATGGCCGGAGCCACCGCGGAAAACAATTCCCGTACGGCCGGTTCCTGCTTCAGCGTGGAAAGGGCCTGACGGCGTGCCGCAAGGGTCCCCTTCTTGCCGAGGGTGACCATCTTTTCGGCCACGCGCCTGGCATAGCGGGCTTTCGGCAGGGTGGTTTTGCAGCGTTTGACGAGGATGAGGTTGCTGACCATGCTCGCAAACAGCGCTTCACGCTGCGAGGAGTTGCGGCCTAGTTTTACGGTTAATTGACGATGACGCATGAGAGGCTCCTGTCTCGATTAGTCTTCGGGATCGGTCAGCTTCAGCAGGTCGGCATCGAAAGCCATACCCAGCGAAAGCCCCAGTTCCACCAGCTTCTGTTTGATTTCGTTGAGCGACTTCTTTCCGAAGTTGCGGTATTTCAGCATTTCGGCTTCGCTCTTCTGTGCCAGCTCACCCACGGTGGTGATGTTGGCGTTGTTCAGGCAATTGGCTGCACGCACGCTCAGCTCGATCTCGTTGACGCTGATACCCAGCTTCTTGGCGAGTTCTTCACGGGCGGGATCCACGGTCTTCTCGTTCTCCTGGAACTCGACGATGTCCTTGTCGAAGTTGACGAAGACGTCCAGATGATGACGAAGAATGGCAGCGGAAAGCGTCAGCGCCTCGTCGGGACTGATGCGACCGTCGGTCCAGACTTCGAGGTCCAGTTTGTCGTAATCCGTGCGGCGACCCACGCGGGTGTTTTCGATATCAAACTTCACACGGCGGACCGGCGAGAAGAGAGAATCAATGGGAATGAGTCCGATTTCCTGGTCGGGCTTCTTGTTCCACTCGGCCTGGCAGTATCCGCGGCCGATCTTGACTTCGATTTCTGCATCAAAGAGACCGTCGGTGTCCAGGGTGCAGATGTGCTGATCCGGATTGAGCACCTCCACGGAGGCATCCAGCTGAATGTCGCCCGCAGTGACGTCGCCGGGACCCTTGACCTTGATGCGAAGCATCTTCGGCGTGCGGGTATACATCTTCAGGAGCACCTGTTTCAGATTCAAGACGATGTCGGTGACATCCTCGACGCATCCCTTCAAGTGGCAGAACTCATGTTCGGCACCCTGAATGCGGACGGAGGAGATGGCGGCGCCTTCCAGAGAAGACAGCAGCACGCGACGAAGCGAGTTGCCGATGGTGCGGCCATAGCCAGCCTCGAAAGGCTCGGCGGTAAACTGGGCGTAGGTCGGCGTTGCCGTGGATTCGTCTTTAGCGACGAATTTCGGCATTTCAAACCGGTTGAGACGAGTGGACATATGTTTCTTCCTTCCAGCCCCGGGCATTAACCGGGACATATGGCGGTTATGTTAATTCAGATTTACTTCGAATAGAGTTCGACAATGAGCTGCTCGTTGACGACCGGAGCAATCTCTTCGCGGGTCGGGATGTGCAGAACTTCGGCCTTGGATTCGGCCTTGTTCACGTTCAACCAGACGGGGAAGCCGCGGCTTTCGGCGGCATCGAGATGCACCTTGGCGTATTCACGGCTACTCTTGGTTTCACGCGCCTGAATCACTTCGCCGGGTTTTACCTTGTACGAAGGGATGTTCACCTTGATGCCGTTGACACGGATGTGACCATGAAGGACAAACTGGCGGGCGGCACGGCGCGAGGGCGCCAGACCCATGCGATACACAATGTTGTCCAGACGCATTTCAAGCGCCTGCAGAAGCAGTTCACCGGTGACACCGCGGCTGCGCAGCGCGCGAGCGAAGAACAGACGGAACTGACCTTCCCGCATGCCATACATATTGCGGAGACGCTGTTTTTCCTGCAGCTGAATACCGTAGTCCTTCAGACGGGGCCGGCGGCCGCCACGATCGCCGGGGACGGAGTGCCCCTGCTCAATCGGGCACTTGGCCATATAACAACGGTCACCCTTCAAAAAGAGTTTCATGCCTGAACGACGGCAACGCTTACACGCTGGTCCAATATATCTACCCATGGTGGAATCCTTCCTAACTACTTGAAATGATTTAGACGCGTCGGCGCTTCGGCGCGCGGCATCCGTTATGCGGAATCGGTGTGATGTCCGTGATGCCCGTAATGGACAGCCCGCACGCCTGCACCGCGCGGATGGCGGACTCACGGCCGGAGCCGGGACCCTGCACGCGAATTTCGACTTCGTGCAGGCCGTGGCCCAGGGCCACTTTGCACGCTTCCTGACACACAATCGTTCCGGCGTAGGCCGTACTCTTGCGAGATCCTTTGAATCCGCAGCGGCCGCCATTGCTCCAGGAAATGACATTCCCGCGCTGGTCGGTGATGCTGACGGTCGTGTTGTTGAACGAAGCCAGGATGTGGACGATGCCCACCGGAATATTCTTGGAGCCCTTGGAACGGCGACGTGGGACCGGCTTGCCATCATCCGGTTTTGCCCCAGCAGGCGCGTTGGCCTCATCGATCAGAGTGAGTGTATCTTTCGGCTTCGCAGGCTTCTCAGGCACCGCTTCTTCCGTCTTCTCAGCAGGAGCAGCTTCTTTCGCTGCGGGAGCCTTCTCCTTCGCAGGAGCTTTTTCCTTCGCAGGAGCCTTCTCCTTTGCCGGAGCCTTTTTCTTCGCAGGAGCTTTTTCCTTCGCAGGAGCCTTCTCCGCTTTCGGGGCTTCCTTTTCGGCGGGGGTTTCCACCGGGGTCAGAGCCGCGTCTACGACAGGGGCTTCGGCCTTCACATCATCTTTGGTTTCATCAGCCATATCTCAAATCCTCTTACTTGCCGGCCTTCATCGCTGAACGAGCTTCCTTGCCGCGAACAGCGCCCACCGTCTTGCGAGGTCCCTTACGGGTACGGGCATTGGTACTGGTGCGCTGACCGCGAACGGGCAGACCCTTGCGATGGCGAATGCCACGATAGCAGTTCACCGAAATCAAACGGCGGATATTTCCCGACACCTCACGGCGCAGGTCACCTTCCACCACATAGTCTTCCTGAAGCATTTTTGACAGCTTGGCGATTTCTTCGCCTGTCAAATCATCTGCCTTGGTGGCCGGATCGATTTTCATCTGTTCGACCAATTGCTTGGCACGGGTCGGGCCCACGCCATAGATATATCGTAACGCATATTCAATGCGTTTCTTACCGGGAATATCGACACCAATCACTCTGGGCATTGTACTACTTCTCCTACTTAGCCTTGACGCTGCTTGTGGCGCAGATCGGTGCAAATGACACGCACCACGCCCTTGCGACGCACAATCTTGCAGCGCTCGCAAATCCGTTTTACCGATGTTCTTACTTTCATCTTTTCGCCTCTGTCTTCACGACTTCTAAAATTTCTCCGCGTGACATGTCGAACGGCGACAGACACACACGAACCCGTACGCCCGGGAGAATGGTTCTCTCGGACCCGGGGGCTTTCTCCCGCGGAACGAACGCTGTGAACTCATGTCCGTTCCCTAATCTGGCACGGAAAGCACGAGTGTCTATCACACCCATAACCTCCGCGTCCAGCTCAATTATCTCTTTTCCGTGCACGTCAGAATTTCCGCCGGACCCTTGTCCACAATGAGCACCGTATGCTCATAATGGGCCGACCGCAACCGGTCCCGGGTCTTGACGGTCCATTCATCCGACATCACCTCAACGGCATAGCCGCCCTGATTGACCATCGGCTCAATCGCGAGCGTCATTCCCGGCTTCAGCATCGGGCCCTTGCCCGGAGCCCCGTAATTGGGAATCTGCGGATCCTCATGCAGGTTCCGCCCCACACCATGACCGCAAAAATCACGGACTACCGAAAATCCAGCGGCTTCCGCGACTGTCTGCACCGCGTGGCCGATATCGCTCAGCCGGGATCCAGCACGGGCGGCATCGATGCCGGCCAGCAGTGAGGCCTCTGTCACATCGCACAACCGGCGGATTTCCGCATCGACATCGCCCACACAGACCGTGGTGGCGTTGTCGCCGATAAACTGTTCGGCGGTCACACCCAGATCGACGCTGACCATATCACCATTGTTGATCACGCGCGGCCCTGGAATTCCGTGCACCACCTCTTCATTCAGAGAGATGCAGCAAGTTCCCGGAAAACCGCCATATCCCAAAAAAGCGCTCTCGACCCCAAGTTCCCGCATCCGCTTCGCGGCAAAGGCATCGAGTTCTCCCGTCGTCACACCGGCGCGGACTTCCGCCGCGACCTCCGCCAAAATTTGAGCCGACAGACGGCAGGCAACCCGCATACTTTTCAAGTCCGATGACGTTTTGATGGGGATCATCGGACTCCGCCAGCTCAGGCCAATTTGGACATCAGCTCCGCAGTCGCCGCCTGGGGATTCGTCCCGGCATTGATGCGGACCAGAACACCCTTCTTCTCATAAAAATCAATCAGGCTGGCCGTCTGCTTCTCATAGACTTCCAGGCGGTTCAACACGGTGGCTTCACTGTCGTCCGGACGCTGATAGAGCGCCCCGCCACACTGGTCGCACACGCCTTCCACTTTGGAAGGAATGTTGGTCACATGATACACAGCGCCGCAGCCCTTGCAGATCCGGCGGCCGCTCAGGCGGTTGACGATCACATCGGTCGGCACTTCGAGCAAAAAGACCTGATCGACTTTCGCACCGCTCTTCTCCAGAGTTTCGTCCAGCAAACGGGCCTGTTCCGAGGTGCGCGGGAAGCCATCAAACATAACCTGATCGGAGTCCTGCCCCTGGGAGAGGCGCTCCCCCACGATCCGCATAATGACGTCATCGGGAACCAGCTCCCCTTTTTCCATATAGGATTTGGCCTCCAGGCCGGTCTCGGTGCCAGCTTTGAGCGCAGCACGAAGCATGTCGCCCGTGGAAACATGGATGAAATCAGTCGCGTTGCGGATTCCTTCAGCGAGGGTGCCTTTACCCGCGCCAGGGGCTCCAAGAAGAATAATGGCTTTCATGCGTTTCCTTTCTTTCCCTTCGGATCAGCGACGGCCGCGCAGATGGCCCTTACGGAGGAAACCGTCATAATGACGGGTGACCAGATGGGATTCCACCTGGCGCATGGTATCGAGCATCACGCCCACAATGATCAGCAGACTGGTCCCACCGAAGAACTGTGCCACCATTCCCGGAATGTGGAAGGTTTTTGCCAGAATCATCGGCATCACGGCAATCACGGTGAGGAACACAGCGCCGGCCAGCGTGATTCGCGTCATGACGCGATCAAGGAACTCGGCGGTGGGCTTGCCGGGGCGGATGCCGGGGACGTAGCCGCCGTACTTCTTCAGGTCATCTGCAATCTGCACCGGATGGAACTGCGTGGCCACCCAGAAGTAGGAAAAGAACAAAATCATCAAGGAATACAGCGTTACATAAATGGGACCGCCATACGCCAGATGCACGGAGGCAAACGCCTTCACGGCATCATTTGGCACCATCATCATAATCCGCTGGGGGAACATCAGGATAGCCTGGGCGAAGATGATCGGCATCACACCCGAGTAGTTCACGCGCAGCGGCATATAGGTGCTCTGTCCACCGTAGGTTTTGCGCCCCACCACCCGCTTGGCATATTGTACTGGGATTTTCCGCTGTGCCTGCGTCACCGCAATGACACCGCCGATCACCAGGAAGGCCAGGACCAGCATGGCCACCAGCATGAAGATATTGGCCGAACCGTCCTTGAACATATCCACGGACTGCTGAATCGCACCGGGAAGTCGGCTGACGATGCTGATCGTGATGATCAGCGAAATGCCGTTCCCGATGCCGCGTGCGGTGATCTGCTCACCCAGCCACATTAACATCATCGTACCCGTTGTCATCGTCAGGATCGTGAGCAGGATGAAGGGTATGTGCGACATGAGCACAATGGATTCCCCTTCCATCACCTTCAAGCCCATGGCCGCGGGATTGAGAAGGACGGAGGCCATGGCATACCCCTGGACCACACACAGGATCAACGTGAGATAGCGACCGTACTGAATAATTTTCTGGCGGCCGGAATCGCCTTCGCGCGCCAGCTTCTCTAGCGAGGGGACCACTGCCGTCAGCAGCTGTAGAATAATCGAAGCACTGATGCTCGGCATGATGCCCAGGGCGCCAATGGCGGCCTTTTTCAGTCCACCACCGCTGAAGAGATCCAGCATGCCCATGAATCCGATGTTGCCACCAGAGGCAGCCATCCGATCAAAGAGAGACTGAAGGCTGGCCGCGTCCACGCCGGGCGTAGGGATGACCGCAATCAGGCGACACACGAAGATCATCGCGATCGTAAAGAAGATGCGCTGGCGCAGCTCAGGTATCTTAAGACTATTGGTGAATGCAGAGAGCATCAGGGCCCCTTTCGATTCAGGTTGCTCAGGAAATCACTTCGCAGGTGCCGCCCGCTTGCTCGATCTTGGCCTTGGCCGTCGCGCTGAACGCGTGGGCCTTGACCGTACGGGCTTCGGCGATGTCGCCGCAACCCAGGATTTTGATTAGGCTCTTCTTGCTGACACGACCGGCCTGGATCAGCGTCTCTGGGGTGATATCCCCCTTGAGGCTTTTCGCCAGATCGCCGATATTCAGCGCAGAATATTCCACACGGTTAGGACTGGTGAATCCGCGTTTGGGAACTTTACGGATCAGGCGCATCTGTCCACCTTCGAAAAGGGGTTTATGCTTATGACCCGAACGGGCCATCTGACCCTTATGGCCCTTACCGGACGTCTTACCTCTGCCGGAGGACTCGCCCCGACCCACACGTTTACGGCTCTTTTTGGCGCCGTTGCTATTCTTCAAGGAATGCAAGTTCATGGTATCTCCTACCCTTTCAATTCGTTATGAGCGAAGCGCCTCTGTCTCCTCGCGGGAGCGCATCTGCATCAGACCGTTCATCGTGGCTTTGACCACATTGAGTGCGCTGGTCGCGCCCAGTGATTTGCACAGCACATCGCGTACACCGGAAAGATCCAGCACCGCGCGGGCACCGCCACCAGCGATTACGCCCGTACCCTTGGAGGCGGGCTTGAGCATCACGCGGGAAGCTCCACAGCGCCCGATCACCTCGTGAGGGAGCGTGCGATCATTCATGGTCACTTTGATCATATTGCGGCGGGCCAATTCCGTAGCCTTACGAATGGCATCGGCATTTTCCCGGGCTTTGCCCAGGGCATAGCCGACCTGGCCGTTTCGATCACCCACCACCACCAAGGCGGAAAAGCTGAAGCGACGTCCACCCTTTACCACTTTGGAACAGCGGTTCACTTGCACGACGCGTTCCATCGCCTCGCTTGGGTTCTGCTCTTTTCTCTTGAATTCACGTTTCATCGGTTATCCTCATGCCTGGGTTGTGCAGACGTTAAAACTTCAGGCCGCCTTCTCGCGCGGCATCCGCCAGCGCCTGCATCCGACCACGATAGGCAAATCCACCCCGATCGAAAACGATCGTATGGATGCCCTTGTCCTGAGCGGCCTTGGCCGCTAACGCGCCGAGCTGCTTTGCCGTTTCGACAGTCAGTCTCTGGCCCTTCAATGCGCCTTCCACCGTCGATACAGCGGCCAACGTTTTGGCGGCGGCATCGTCGATAAACTGCACGTAGAGGTGCTTGTTGGAAACGAACACGCTCATGCGCGGGCGCTCTGGCGTACCCTGCACCTTGCGGCGCAGGCGCATATGCCGACGAACTCGATAATCTTTGAGGTTTTTGACTTTCATGATTACGCCACCGTCTTGCCCGCTTTCCGACGTACGCGCTCGTCTTTATAGCGCACGCCTTTGCCCTTGTAAGGTTCCGGCGGACAAAACGCGCGAATCCGCGCGGCCACCTGTCCCACCAGTTGTTTATCAATCCCCGTAACTTTCAGCTTCGTGCTGTCGGTCACAGTCAGGGTGATGCCGTCCGGCACCGTATATTCCACCGGATGGGAATAGCCCACGTTCATTGTCAGATCGTTCCCGGCCATGGAGGCCCGGAAGCCCACGCCCTGGATTTCCAGTTCGCGGCTGTACCCGTCCTTGACGCCCACCGTCATGTTTTGCAACAAGGCGCGGATGGTGCCGTGGTCGGACCGGTTCTGTTTTTCATCGCCCAAGCGAACCACGGTCAATACCTGACCGTCCTGCTTCACCTCGACTGTGGTCGGGATACGCAGCGAAAGCTCGCCTTGGGGTCCCTTCAGGGTCATCACACCGGCCTCAAGGCTGGCGGAGACACCCTCCGGCAGGGTCACCGGCTGTTTTCCAATTCTTGACATGATTCTTCTTCCCTCCGCTTACCAGACTTTGCAGAGCACTTCGCCGCCCACGTGGGCCGTACGGGCCTCGCGGTCGGACATAACGCCCCGGCTGGTACTCAGAACCGCGGTACCCAGACCGCCCCGCACCCGCGGGATCTCGGCCGCCGGCACATAGCGGCGCAAGCCGGGCTTGCTCTCGCGGTTGATCGCCTGGATGACAGGTTTCTCGTTGTAATCATACTTCAGGACCACGCGCAGGCTTTTTTTGCCTTCGTCATCGCCCTCTGCTACATCAGCGATGTAGCCTTCCTTCTTCAAGATGCGAGCAATCTCCGCTTTCATGCGGGAATGGCTCATCTCGGTGGCCGGCAAACCGGCCTTACTTGCATTGCGGATGCAGGTCAACATATCCGCGATGGGATCAGAACAACTCATGGTTTCTTCCTCCTACCAGCTGGCTTTCACAACGCCGGGGATTTTTCCCTCGGACGCCAATTCGCGAAAGCAAATACGGCACAACTGAAATTTCCGAATGTAGGCGCGGGGACGTCCGCAACGCCGGCATCGGCTATATGCACGCACTGCGAACTTGGGATCGCGCGCTGCTTTTACCCGTAATGATGTCTTAGCCAAGGTCTTCCTCTCTTTCGCCTACGCGTTGGCAAATGGCATCCCCAGCAGCTTCAACAGCTCCCGGGCATCGTCATCGTTCTTCGCGGTGGTCACAATCGTAATATCCATTCCCTGGACGCGCTTGATCTTGTCAGCATCCATCTCAGGAAACAGGGTTTGTTCTTTCAGTCCTAATGAATAGTTCCCGTGGCCATCAAACGACTTCGCTGACACCCCGCGGAAATCTCGAATACGTGGCAGTGTGGCATGAATCAGTCTTTCGACAAAATCATACATCCGTGCGCCTCGAAGAGTCACACGGGCGCCCACGGCCATTCCTTCACGCAACTTGAAGTTGGAGATGCTTTTGGTCGCTTTGGTGATCGCGGGACGCTGTCCCGTAATCTTCGCGAGGTCATCCGCCACCAACTTCAATGCATCGCGGTCCACCAAGGCGTTCACCGCCATGTTGACCGACACCTTTGAAAGCCGCGGAATGTCCATCGTGGAGGGAAACCTCCCCGTGTCCTTCAGCGCCTTCATCACTTCTTTTTGATATTTATCTTTCAGGATCGACATGATAACCCGTCCTATTCCTTATCCGATTTCTTCACAGCCGGTGTCACCACTTTGAGGTTCGAGGCCGCCAGGGGCGCCTCCTTGGTGATGATCCCGCCGTTGGGATTATCTTGCGACTTGCGCATGTGCTTCTTCACAAAATGGAAGCCCTCAACCAGCGCGCGTCCTTTTTCCGGATAGACCTTCAGCACTTTGCCGGTCTTTTTTCCGTCACAGTCCGCACCGGAAATGGCGCGAACAATATCACCGCAGCGAATATGCATTTTGATTTTACTCATCACAGCACCTCGGGGGCCAAAGAGATGACCTTCATGTAGTTCTTTTCGCGCAGTTCACGGGCCACAGGTCCGAAGATGCGGCTGCCGCGCGGGTTCTTCTGATCATCGATCAGAATCACTGCATTGTGGTCGAATGACAACGTGGAGCCATCCGCCCGACGGATCGGAGCGGCGGTCCGGACGATCAATGCCGAGCAGACTTCGCCCTTCTTGACCATGCCCAGCGGCTGCGTTTCACGGATCGACACCTTGATGATGTCCCCGATGTGCGCAACTTTCTTGCGCTGGCCCAGTACTTTGATGCACTTGACCAAGCGCGCGCCGGTGTTATCCGCCACCGGGCATTCGGTTTCCATCTGAATCATTGCGGCACCTCGTTTCCACGACCCTGCTTGGAAATTTCCACCAACCGCCACCGCTTCGTCTTGCTCAGCGGACGGGTTTCAGAAATCACGACGCGGTCGCCCTTCTTGGCCTCATTCTTCTCGTCGTGCACATAATACTTTTTGTGACGACGCATGATTTTTCCATAAAGCGGATGCGCGATGCGGCGTTCCACCTGCACGACAACCGTCTTGTCCATGGCATCGCTCAAGACGATGCCAACGCGTTCCTTGCGCTGATTACGTTCTGTTGTTTCCGTCGACATATCCTACTCCGCGGCTTTCGCCTGATTCATGACCGTCTTGATGCGCGCGATCTGACGCTTGACCACACGGATGCGGTCGGGCTTGTCCAGCTGGCCCGAAGACTGCTGGATGCGCAGGGTGAACAATTCTTTCTCGGTGTCAGCAAGCGTCTGGGCCTGCTCTTCCGCCGAGAGATCACGAACTTCATTCGCCTTCATTGGTTCGCTCTCCTTATGCCAGGGTGACACCGCGACGCACGAGGGTCGTGCGGATCGGCAACTTGGTGGCGGCCAGACGGATACAGGCAATCGCTTGCGACTCGCTCACACCGTCCATTTCAAAAAGGATTCGTCCGGGGCGCACTACGGCCACCCAGCCTTCAATCGCGCCCTTACCTTTGCCCATCCGGACTTCCAAGGGCTTCTGCGAATAGGACTTATCCGGGAAAATGCGGATCCAGAGTTTTCCTTTACGTTTCATTTCGCGATTCATCGCGACGCGACAGGCTTCGATCTGGATGTTGCTGATCCAGCAACGCTCCATCGCACGCAAACCATATTCGCCAAACGCCAGGGTATTCCCGGTCATCGCATTGCCCTTGCGCGATCCGCGCTGGCTTTGGCGATACTTCACTCGTTTAGGCATAAGGGGCATAGGACTTCTCCTTATTCTGAGCCGGCTTCTCGTTCTCAGGCTTCAGGCAGATCCAGCACTTGATGCCGACCTTGCCCGCCATGGTATTCGCTTCGGCAAACCCGTACTGCACATTCGCACGAAGCGTCTGCAACGGCACTTTGCCCACCATATAATGTTCCACACGCGCCAGCTCGGAGCCGCCCAGGCGGCCGCAGGCCTGCACCCGGATGCCCAGAGCACCCATGTCCATTGCCAGCTGAAGCGCACGCTTCATCGCCCGGCGGAACGCCACGCGTCGTTCGAGCTGCACCGCGATGTTCTCCGCCACCAACTGCGCATTGGCATCCGGATTGCGCACTTCTTTGATCTCGACATAGACTTCTTTGCCCGTCTTGACACAGAGTTCTTCGCGCAGCTTGTCGATGCCCTCGCCCTTGCGGCCGATGACCACACCCGGACGCGCGGAATACACCGTCACACGGGCACGCTCGGCATAGCGCTCAATGATGATGTCGGCGATCGCCGCATCCTTCAGGCGGCCGCGAACCAGATCCCGGATTACGAGATCTTCGTTCAGCAGATCGCCGAATTCTTTCTTCTCCGCAAACCAGCGGCTCTTCCACTGTTTGTGGACAGCCATGCGGAAACCGATTGGATTAACTTTTTGGCCCAAAGTGTGCCTCCTCTTATTCTCTCAAAATTCCGTTACTTCTTTTTCTTTGGCGGCTTTTCGTCCGTCAGTACCACACGAATGTGACTCATTTTCTTCTGGATCGGCGAAGCCGAACCGCGTGCTCTCGGCCAATGCCGTTTAAGAATCGGGCCGTTCTCGATGACCGCCTGAGCCACATACAGAGTATCCGCTGACAGCTCCGCGTTGTTTTCCGCGTTCGCAATCGCCGATTTCAGCGTTTTACCAATCTGCACAGCTGCCTTGCGTTTGTTCAATTCCACGACCATCAATGCCTCGCCGACGCTCTTGCCTTGAATGGCACGCGCCAGGTCCCGCGCCTTGGTCGGCGACATCCGCACATATTTCGTTACTGCTTTAATTTCCATGTCTCGTTCCTCAAGGACCTTCAGGCCTAATCAAGGCCGCCCGGTCCCCTGTTTGGGGGGCATCGCCTCGCGCGGTCTCCTCGACCACAGCGCCTGCGATTCTCTCTCTCACATCTACTACCCGAATTCGTGCCACTCGCCGCCGGCCTCTCATCACCGTCAACGGCAACCCGTACCGGACACCCTGTCGGGCGCCCTGATCCAAAATCACTAAGCCAAGTTCCGTGTTTGAGTCCACGATTCTCGCCTCGATCGGAGCATCCACTGGCCTCACGGCCTCGGATCCAACCGCCTGTGCCCGGCGCGCTTCATTCACATCCAGCGTCGCCTGCGCATCGGCCAAAGCCTCGCTCAGCTTCCGAATCCGCCGGTTCCGGTCAGCCAGATCGCTTCGCAATCCGTCCACTTCCTTCGCCAGCCGAATCGTCACCAACCGGGACTCGCTCGTCACCAGGTCCAATAACTCATCGGGGTGGCCATCCGCCGCGCCTCCCACGGCCGCTGATGCGGGCCCGTCCGTGCGGATGGTTTTTGTTTCATCCAACGCGGACAGCACCGAATTCACGGCCGTCTCCGCCTCAATCGGGGGCGCGGATGTAACTCCGCCGCCCTCCTTAAGACGTGCCGGCGCGGTCGCCGGCCCTTCCATCAAAGATCGATTCTTCGACTGCCACTCACTGGCGAACCAGCCTGCCGCAACCGCTGCTCCCAGAATTGGAACGACCCAAAGAAGCCGCAACAAACGCCGAGAACCTTTCATCCAAACTCTACTTCAGCGTCGCCGTCTTATCGGTCGCTGAACCATGGCGGCGGAATGTCCGCGTCGGGGCGAATTCGCCCATGCGGTGGCCGACCATGTTCTCTGTCACAAACACACTGGTGAAGACCTTGCCGTTGTGAACGGCGAAGGTGTGACCCACGAAATCAGGAAGAATCATGCTCCGGCGCGACCAGGTCTTGATCGGGCGCTTCGCTCCACTCACATTGAGTGCTTCCACCTTCTTAACCAGGTGGGCTTCCACATACGGACCTTTTTTCAGTGAACGGGCCATAATCCTACTTCTTTCTGCGTTGCACAATAAACTTGCTCGAGGGATTGCTGCGACTGCGCGTCCTCTTGCCCTTTGTGAGTTGACCCCAGGGAGTCACCGGATGTCCACCACCGGAACTGCGGCCTTCGCCGCCGCCCATCGGATGGTCGACCGGGTTCATCGCCACACCGCGCACGGTCGGGCGGATGCCCAACCAGCGTTTCCGACCGGCTTTACCCAGAGAAATCTTTTCGTGTTCGATGTTACCGACCTGACCGATGGTCGCATAGCACGCACCATTGATCTTGCGAACTTCGCCGGAAGGCAGTTTCAGATGCACGTACTTGTCATCTTTGGCCTGCACCCGGGCCGACATCCCCGCACTCCGCACCATCTTGGCGCTGGCGCCCGGAACCATTTCGACCGCGTGAACAATCAGGCCCAGCGGAATCGACATCAATTGCATCGCATTGCCCGTGGCCGGCTCGCATTTGGGGCTCGTCACGACGCTCATCCCCGCGATCAAGCCGTTGGGCGCCAGAATATAGCGCTTTTCGCCATCGGCATACGCCAATAGCGCCAAATGGGCGGTGCGGTTCGGGTCGTACTCAATCGCCTGCACCTTCGCCGGAATGTCCAGCTTGTCATGACGCTTGAAATCAACCAGTCGCAAAAATTTCTTATGGCCGCCACCGCGATGGCGAACCGTAATCCGGCCCTGCGAGTTGCGCCCGGCTTTCCGCTTCTTGATTTTGATCAGTCCACGCTCTGGACGCTTCTTGCTCACACCCTCGAAATTCGAGAGCGTGGTGTGGCGCAGGCTGGCTGTTCTCGGCTTATGTGTTTTCAGACCCATGGTTCAATCCTCTACTGTGCCATTTCGATGCTCTGGCCGTCCTGGAGCGTCACCACTGCGCGTTTCCACGATGGGGTGCGGCCATAGGACGCTGTGCGAAGGCGTTTCGCCTTGCCCTTGCGGGTCATGGTGTTCACTTCCTTGACCTTGACGCTAAACTGTTTTTCCACCGCACGGCGAATCTCGATCTTGTTCGCACCGCGGTCGACTTCGAAGACATACTGGTTCGCCACCTCTTGGAGGCGGGTCCCCTTTTCGGTCATCAAAATCCGCTTGATGATCAGGCTTTTCATTTCTCCACCCCTTTCGAGAGGCGGGCTTTCAGGCCTTCCAGACCCGCTGCATCGGTCAAAATGACCGGATACCGCATCACCTGGTAGGTAAACGCCTGTCCGGCGGTCGTGACTTCGACCTTCGGAACATTGCGAGCCGCCATGTTTAAATTCTTGTTGGATTCGCCGGTCACAAACAGGACCGCCTTGCCACCGCCGACCTTCTTCAGGAGGTCACCGATCAATTTGGTCTTCGGCTCAATGGTTTCGAGGCCTTCCGCCACAGAGACCGCTCCCGAAGCGATTTTTGAGCTCAGCGCATGGCGAAATGCCAGTTGCGCGGCCTTCTTATTCAGCTTCTTGGAGAAGTCCCGGGGATGGGGACCAAAGACCACACCACCCCCACGCAAAATCGGTGAACTGCGCGTACCCTGACGGGCGCGGCCGGTGCCTTTTTGCTTGAAGGGCTTAGCGCCACCGCCCCGCACGTCGGCGCGGGTCTTGGTGGACGCGGTGCCCGCACGGATTCCCGCACGGTATGCCGTAACGGCATCCAGCACGGCTTGTTTGCCGCGCTTCAGTTCCAGAAGCTCATCCGCGACCTGTTGTTCGCCGGCGGCTTCGCCATTCAGATTATATACTGCGACTTTACTCATGACGCTATGCCTTCTTAATCGCTTTACGCACGACAACAATTCCGCCCATCGGGCCCGGAACCGCACCTTCGATCAACAGCGCGTTGTCTTCGGTCAACACCTTGACTACCCGCAGGTTCTGGGTCGTGATATCCACCGAACCCATTTGGCCCGGCATCTTCTTGTTCTTAAATACACGCGAAGGCCAATGTCGGTTACCGATCGAGCCGATGCGGCGATGCGTTCCGGAACCGTGAGTGGCAGGCCCCCCCGCCACCCGGTAGCGGCGAACCACACCCTGGAAGCCACGGCCCTTGGTTTTGCCGAGAACATCCACAAATTTCACGCCTTCAAACAGAGAGGCGGTCAGGATATCGCCCGGCTTAGCTTCCTCATCCGCTTCCACGCGAACTTCGCGCAGAATCTTCTGGGGGGCGGCACCGGCCTTCGCGAAGTGGCCCTTCTCAGGCTTGTTCATTCGCGATTCCTTCTGTTCTTCAAATCCAAGCTGGACGGCTTCGTATTGATCCGTCTCGGTCGTCTTGCGCTGCGTCACAACGCAGGGGCCGACCTGGACCACCGTCACCGGCACATGCACACCGGCGTCATCATAGACGCGGGTCATACCGATTTTCTTACCAATTAATGTTTGCATGGTCATCCTCCCCTTAGATCTTGATTTGGATGTCCACACCGGCAGGCAGGTTGAGCTTCTTCAGCTCATCGACTGTCTTAGCCGTGGGGTCAATGATATCCAGCAACCGCTTATGGGTCCGGATCTCAAACTGTTCCATGGATTTCTTGTCCGCATGCACGCTCCGATTGACCGTGTAGCGCTCAATGCGCGTCGGCATCGGAATGGGTCCCGCTACGCGAGCACCGGTGCGTTTGGTCGTTTCCACGATCTCGCTGGCCGACTGGTCCAGCATTCTGTGGTCGAAAGCCCTCAACCGTATTCTAATTCGTTGTCCGCTCATATTGTTCACTTCTCTGTCAACGGTTCATCATTTTCTGACTCAAACTCTCCGGCACCACGTCGAAGCGACTCGGCTCCATCGTGTACCCGGCTCGTCCACGTGTCAAAGAGCGCAATGTCGTAGCATAACCAAACAGTTCTGCCAACGGCACCGACGCCTCAATCACCCGCGTTCCATCTCGTTGCGCCACGTCTTTGATCTGGCCACGGCGCATATTCAAATCGCCCAGCACGTCACCCAAATGTTCTTCGGGCACCACAATCTCCAGCTCCATAATGGGCTCGAGAAGGACTGGGCGAGCTTGTTGCGCCGCTTCTCGCAACGACATCGAAGCCGCTGATCGAAACGCAATTTCCGACGAATCGACGGGGTTACATTGGCCGTTGACCACCGTAACTTTAACATCGACCAGTGGGAAATTTCCTAACACACCAGTACTCAAACCGTCGCAAATACCTTCCTCCACAACGGTTCTAAAATCGTGTGGCATTGAAACAGATGAGACTTCAAAGTCAACCCTATTTCCTTCACCACGTGCATTTTTTTCTAACTGAATGCCCACCATCGCGAAATGACGCTTCCCGCCGAGCTCCCGATCGAAGATAAATTCGACGGTGGAAGAACCCAGAATGGTTTCGCGATAGGCCACCATCGGCCTGCCCGCATTGGCTTTCACCTTGAATTCACGTAGCATGCGATCCTTCAGGATCTCCAGATGCAGCTCGCCCATGCCCTTGATGATGGTCTGTCCCGTCTCCACATCGGTCCCCACCATAAAAGTGGGATCCTCATCGGACAATTCCTGCAGCGCGAGCTGCATTTTTTCTTTATCGGCCTGCGTCTTGGGTTCGATGGCCATCGTCACCACCGGTTCCGGAAAAGTGATCCGCTCCAGCACAATCGGTTTCTGCTCCATGCACAGGGTGTCGCCCGTGCCCACGCCCTTGATGCCGGCAATCGCGCCGATCTCACCGGAATACAACACATCCACTTCTTCGCGCTGATTCGCGTGCAGCCGGATCAGCCGCATCACGCGCTCGCGTTTTTTCGTGCGCGGGTTGAACACATTCGTGCCCTTCTTCAGCTCGCCCGAATACACGCGTATAAAAATCAGTTTTCCGACGAACGGATCATTCGCCACTTTGAACGCCAGCGAACACAACGGTTCAAAGTCGCTCGTCTTGCACAGGATTTCTTCTTCCGTCTTCGGATTGCGCCCCATCACCGGCGGCACATCCAGCGGGGACGGCAGCAGCGACACCACGGCATCCAGCAGCGGCTGAATCCCCTGGTTCCGCAGGCTGGTTCCGCACAGCACCGGCACCATGCGGTTGCCCAGTGTCGCCTTGCGGATCCCCTCCACCAGTTGGGCTTCCGTCAGGTCGCCCTCTTCCAGATACAGATTCAGCAAGGCCTCATCCGTTTCGGCCACCGCTTCCAGTAATTCTTCGCGCGCGGTCTGCGCTGCATCCTTCAGCTCTTCAGGAATGTCGCCCGTCACCATTTTGGTTCCGAGCGAATCGTCATCGAATGTCAGGACCTGCATGCGGATCAGATCCACCATGCCTTGAAAGTGATCCTCGCAACCCCAGGGAATCTGAATCGGTACTGCCGGCGCACTCAACCGGTCGCGCATATCCTGCACCACCCGCACAAAATCTGCGCCCGTCCGATCCATCTTGTTCACGAACGCAATCCGCGGCACACCATACTTGCTGGCCTGACGCCACACGGTTTCCGATTGCGGCTGCACACCACCCACCGCGCAGAAAATGCCCACCGCCCCATCCAGCACACGAAGCGCGCGTTCGACTTCCGCCGTGAAATCCACATGGCCCGGCGTATCAATGATATTGATCTGTGTGTCGTGCCAGAAACAGGTCGTCGCCGCGCTCGTGATGGTGATGCCGCGTTCCTGCTCCTGCTCCATCCAGTCCATCACTGCCGTGCCGTCATGCACCTCGCCCATCTTGTGGACCTTGCCGGTGTAAAACAGCATGCGTTCGGTCGTGGTGGTTTTGCCCGCGTCAATATGCGCCACGATCCCGATATTCCGGATCGCCGCCAGCGCGTAGCCTCTCCCGGCCACCTCTAATTTGACTTCTTTTGCCACGGTTAAATATTCCTGCCTCTATAGTAGGTTGAAGGGCGCAGACCCTACCACGCCCCTCTCCTCCCCGCCAAGAAAAACCGTTTCAGCATTCCTTAACTGGTTTTGCAGCGCCACAAGGAGGAAGAAAGGATCCAACAGGTTCCGATTAGGAGAAGGCCACAACGAAAGTCGCGAATCACACGAAAAGGGAGAAAAGGGCAAAAAACGATATTTCCTGCCAGATATGGGCCCAAAACAGTGAAAGTATGGCCCGAGATCTGTCCAAGAGCCCCTCGCAACGCACTTTTTGCCAAAAAATGATCGCAAGAGGGGCAAAACTGGGGGGAAAGGCGAAAAATCACCAAATTCTCAGGAATTGGGCAAAAAAACTGTTTGATCCCGTTGATCCTGTCTAAATTCAATTTTCAGACTTTTTCGCAACAAAACCGCCTAAAAGTCCCTTTTCATGATTTTTCAGTCAAAAGGGTCCCAAACCAACAAAACCCCGAAAAATGAGGTGGTTTTCTCGTTTATTTGGCCATTTCTAGTCACTTTTGACCTTTTCAGGCCCTTTGATCGCCTTTTAGCCTGGATTATTCACGCGATAAGTCCGGCCCAGATGCGCGATGCGCGGGGTGAAGCTGTATAGACATACTGCGAACCCCCGTGCACCTAAGCAGATGGGCTGGAATCGTCGCGCCCTTGGTCAACATGGATCAAAACTGACTTTTTGCGACATATTTTCATATCAATTTGCACAGCATCATATAACAGCATTTTCGTCCATGTTGATGAATAATCCAGGTTAGGCCTCTGGCGCGTCTGGATGGGCCGGTGTGGACTTTAGATACCGCGCCAGTCCCCAGGAGGCGCGGACCAGCAGATTTCCGGCGATGGCAGCGACGATGGCAAAAATCAGGCCACCGGCCCACAGATAGATCCCTTTTTCCATGAGGGAACCGATCGTCGCATCAAACCGGAAAATTCGCATGACATGCTCCGCCAAATGCGTACCGCCCAGCAGATGCCGCCCCAGGCGTGCCGCCGCCAGATAAACCGGAACGGCCGTGATTGGATTTGTCAGCCAGCAACCCACGAGCGCCACCGGCAGGTTCACCCGCAGCACGAGCGCGCCGACGGTGCAGAGCAGCATATGGAATGGGATGGTCGGCGTGCAGGCCACAAACAAACCCAGCGAGGCCCCGCCGGACACCGTTTGCAGATTCATCATCCAGATGTGCCGATGAAAAATGCGCTCCCCCAGCAGGCGGTGGATATATCCTCCCCGCAAAGAAAGCTTCATCTTATGCTGTCGGCGGTGCCACCGCCTGAACCATTTCGTCATGCGGAGAGTCTGTGGCTGAACCCGCCCCATGACAAGCGTAATTCCCCCGAATTCGATTGTTTATTCAGGGGCCACTTCGATGCGGTAATAGGCGGCCGGATTAGTGGGAACTGAACCCGTCCACTCGTTGGTCTCGGAGGATCCATCAAACGCACCCGACACCGGCACCCAGTTCGGATCCAGCAGGTTCGTGGCCTTCGTCACAAAGTAGCGGTTGGTCTCCGCAATCCCGACAGAGGGCCAGGAAACGGACGGAACCCCATTGCTGTCCAGCCCGAACACCTTCACCGCCATCCCGTCCAGGCACACCTTGCCGTCCACCAGCATCAAATCATCGAATCTCGGCATGAAAGCACCTTTCCCACTGAATGTGCCGGTGCTCCAAACCTTCAGTCCTACACGCGCAGACTCCTGTGTAAATCCACCCGCCGTTCCGACGGTCTGCCAACAAGTGTTCACAGAATCCCAATACAACCCGGATATATTCTCGCCTTCCCGATGCAACCGAAACATGCCGGCATTCGTAGGGCTGGAAACCAAATCAAAGGGCCCCGCCCCCCAATCTGTCATGTAGAATGGACCCGAACCGCTTGGATCCGAGATTCGTCCGACACAAGCCGTTGCGGCATCTCCCGAACCCAATTCTGCACAAAGGCCCATTCCAATATTACCTGTCCCGGATAAGAAGCCCTGAATGAGCATTTCATAGCGAATTAACACATCCCAATCGCCATGCAAAATCGGTTGATATTGGAAAATAGTTTCAAAGGGCGCTAGAGCCGAATTCACATAACACCCCAAATATGATTCTATCTCAGAATAGTCCAGTTCCTGGCCCACCGTAATCACCTGCCACAACGATGTATTGAATCCGGCATGGAAATCTTCGAGACAGCGCGCAGAAGGACCATACGGCGGCGGGAGTGGCCAAACCACCTCACCACTGGCATCCAGGAATTCAATCTGGTCGAGCGAGTGATAACTCCCAGGGCTAGCTGGATCATCCGTTCCCACCACCGTAAAACTCAATGTAGCCGTCTGACCAGTGAGTGAACTGATATCTGTCGTCACTCCATTCGAAAGAACAATGCCACCCAAGGCTCCCTGTACCCTCATGTCCCAGTGAAAGCCCGTGTACGAATCCCATATGAAGGGAGGTGTAGAGGTGTATCGAATGGAAACGGCATCCGTAGGAACGTCTGCTATCTGCGAGATGGTTGGAGCCGCGCAACAAAGCCACAGAAGTTCTTCGTTTATATACGCTTGATATTGCCCTGTGCTGAGAAATGCTGAGTATTCTCCTTCGAACCATGTGCCGCACCCGGTAGTCGGAGTGATTAGCCCCACCATTGCCGTAACCAACGGACAATCATCAACCCCTGAAGAAAATGCAGTCGTATCCCATTCCCATCCCGGTAAATAATCGCTCCCCGTGCCGGAATAGGCCTCGAAATCCAAATTAGTAAAACTCACCGCCTGCGCGCTCATGGCGCACAGCCCCGTCAGCAGCAGAATCAAGCCCTTTTTCATTTGGTCGCTCCCATCTGGTCGACAGGGAAAAGTCCCGCCCACCACAATCAATCTAGACCTCAGACTAGCGCCTCGCAAGCCTCATTTGGCCCTCGAAACGAATGCTTTTGGGCGAAAAAAGACGCCATCAGCCAGTGGCTATCGCAACAGAGATTCACGAAAGCTCGATAAGATCTT
>CAZGMQ010000001.1:0-92513 GCA_964526745.1 uncultured Verrucomicrobiota bacterium | reverse complement strand
CGGTGGTGTGGAAGGGTCACGGGGTGCAACTCCCCGTGACCCCATCCGATCAAGCGGACCGTCTTTCTTTTCCCCTCCCCATTCGCGTCTGTTCGCGGTTGGTGGATGTAGGCCGGACCTCTGCGTCCGGCGGAATTCGCGCCCGTCACAGAGGGCGGCCCTACAAGCGGACCGTCCTTCTTTTCCCCTCCCCATTCGCGTCTGTTCGCGGTTGGTGGATGTAGGCCGGACCTCTGCGTCCGGCGGAATTCGCGCCCGCCACAGAGGGCGGCCCTACAAGCGGACCGTCCTTGCAACCGAAAAATGCGGCTACGGAATAAGTAAAAATGCTCTAGGGTCCGATTTAGTGAAAAAAAGGTCCATTTGCTGAAAACAGGCTGGTTTTGAGCGGTTTTTCGAGCGGGGAAAAGACTCATTTATGGCTGAAATGTGAGCCTCCGATCCATCCCGGTATGAACTTGATCAGCCCCTGACCGCCGAAAAATATGTAGCTTCTTTGGACGGAAGAGGGACATTTTGTCACACGGGATTCAAAACGGGACAGGAAGTGCCAGCCGATTATTTGGCTGTTCGGGGCAATTCTTTATCAAAAGTGTCACAACCAACTGAACTGGATGTTGTAATGTATATATATTACTACATTTTGCCTTATCTTGGCACGGGATGTGTTACTCACCAGTTGCCCCCTCACCCCTGGACCGGCCGGGGGGTCAGAAAGGCGGAGAGAGGTCGGAAAAGGAGCCGAAAAACAGGTAAAAAATCGGGTAAGGTTTATCGATATACCTGCGGGTTAGGGTTTCAGCATCGAAGGAGGAAATCATGCACGGTCCGAAGGCAAATTTGAGGGATGGGTATAGGTGTGCTGGAGCGCGCCTGTTGGAGTGCTGTGCCTTGGGGGCGATGCGCTTGCAACAGGACCTGTTTTCCAGGGATGGGGGATGGCTGGCAAAAGAATATATTACTTATTAATTGAATATATAGCCTTGCGGGAGCTTTCCGCAGACGGTAGATTTATAGGGTTGGGATGAGTCTATAAAAATTTAAGAAGTGAGTTCGGGAACGATGCATATCAAGAACATTGGATGCGGACAGACGAGGAAACTGTACGTCATCCAAGGAGTCAAAATGCTATGAACAAAATACAAAATAATTTAAGTCGACACATTCGCAGGATGTGCGGGGTAGGCTTGTGCCTGGTCGCGGCCACCGCGTGGGGTGGCCTTGTCCCTCCGCTGTACGTGGGCAATTTGGAACCGGTCCTGGATGAGTACGGCCGCACGATGGTCGGGTCTCATGACGTGGAACAATCCAGCAGTCGCTCTTTGGTGGAACTTCGTACCTCGACCATTGACGCCATCCTCCCCGCCCTGACAACCGGTGCGGCGCACCCCTACAACCCGTTGATCTCCAGCGAAGAGGGTATCGGCGGCGTGGGCCTGAACACCTCCACCCCGGATTCCGGACTGTTCTGTCTGGTGCTGGCCGACCGGCCGGCCGCCGGTACGAAGATTTTTGCACGGGTCTACAATGCCCCGACGGTGGCAGAAGCCTCGTTTTATGCCGACTCCGACCTGGTGGCCGCTCCGGCCCGCGGGAATTCTCTCGTGTTGAGCTTTTCAGCGGCCAAGGCGCTGGACACCAACGATGTCGATGGCGATGGCCTGAACAATTCCTGGGAGAAGGCCCTCGGCATTGATGATCGGCTGACCCCGGACTACGACGGCGACGGCATGAGCGATCTGAACGAGATGCTCGCTGGCACTGCCGCCGATGACAACACCTCGCTGCTGAGCTTCCGTCTGATCCAGCGGGAAGAACCTTCTGTTCTGGCAGGCAAAGACGATGACGGCAGCTGGGTGAAGCCTGTGCGGGTGCGTTGGCAGTCCGTGCCGGGCAAGACCTATCAGCTCGAGTATGTGCCCATGCTGATTCAGCTCACGGGCGAGGACCCCATATTTGTGCCGGTGGGTGAAGAGATTACCGCCGAAGAGGGTGAATTTGAGATCGATATGCTGGTGGATGTCCCGGAAGACGAAGACACGGGTTCCTTCCGCATCCGTCTCGTGGCGGAGGACTAAACGATGATTTTGAAGCAGGTCATGGCGTATACCGAGCATCTGGCGGACGAGTTCCACCCGGAGCGCGTCATCCTGTTTGGCTCGATAGCCGAGGGCCGGGCGACAGCTGACAGCGATGTGGGTTTGATGGTGGTGCTGGCTGGGATTCCAAGGCGGGAAACAATATGACCGGGCACAAAATCCAATATATGCTGGTTCTTTCGTTGGCCGGGGTGTGTCTCGTCCTGGCGATTCTTTCCGTGGCATTCGATCATCACAATCGCGTGTTGCAGGGCCGCCTGCAGACGCAGGTCGCGGCCGTGCAGGCGGAGATGCAGAAGGTGTCTGGCGTCAAGGGCATCAGCCGGGATATCTTGACGGATATGGGGAATGCTGCCGTTTCGAACGTGGAGATCCGCGTTTTGCTGGCCAGCTATGGCTATTCTCTTTCCAACACGAACCCGGCCCCGAAACTTTCCGCCGAAGAACTCAGTCAAGGCTTGGCGCGCATACTGGCGCCACTGGAAGCCGACTCGAATAAGGCGGTTCAGGAGGACCAGCCATGAATAACCATGACAAGTCTTCTCCCGCGGAAAATCGGATGCTCCTTCCGTTCATCCTGCTGGCGCTGGCGTTTACTCTGTTGATGGGGGCGATGCTGGCCAACGCGGTTCGGCAGCAGGCTTCGCTGAAGGAGCAGATGCTGAACGTTGAGGCCCGGGGGCAGAAGGCGGTGGAAGTCCGCCTGCACTATTACAATCTCTACAAGGATCTCTTTGCGCTGTCTTCCAAGAACCAGGAAGCCCAAGACATTGTTCAAAAATATAAAATCGAATTCAGCGAGCCGGAGCCGGCCCCGGAGGTGGAAACCCCATGAGCCGGAGCCGAATTCCAGGTCGTCGGTTGATGGACCCATACGTGTCTCTCAACCCATCCGGCGGAATCGCGCCAGCCGTTGTAGGCCGGGGCTCTGTCCCCGGCGGGATCACGCCAGCCGTTGTAGGCCGGGGCTCTGTCCCCGGCGGGATCACGCCAGCCGTTGTAGGCCGGGGCTCTGTCCCCGGCGGGATCACGCCAGCCGCAGAGGGCTGGCCTACAAAAAACGGTTCGATTCTCGAGCGGGGAAGGGTTCTGGTGGGTTCCAAGGGTTGGCGGCCTCGCCGAGACCGCCGGGCTGTAGCAGGAGGGCCCCGATGAAAATCCATCGGATCTATCTAGACACGTCGGTCTTTGGCGGCTGCTTCGATGAGGGGTTCGCCACGGAAAGCCTACGCCTGACTCTCACCATCCCCCAAGGAAGTGGTGAGCTATGAAAACTAAGACCTTCGATTGCATCAAAATGAAAGAAGAATGCCAGCAGGCCTGCCTGAAGAAATATGGCGGACTCTCCTTTGCTGAACGGCAAAAAAAGATGGAGGAGGACATCTTGGCCGATCCCATCCTAGGGAAACTTTTCCGGCAAACCTACCGTCCGAATGGGTTGGACCCCTCATACAGATCCACCCCACATGTGGCCGAAGGCGGCGCGGGATATGTGGCCGCACCCGATTCGGGGAAAGGGAACATAACAGGATGAGCACGAGCGAAACCATTCTGGAGCGGAAATCGAGAGGGGTGCGCAGCCGCAAGGCAGCGGGGGCCCGCCGCCGCGTGGTTTCGCCTCTGGATTCCTCCGCTTCGGTGGGATTGTCGGCGGGCTTGATTGAGCAGATTGTCAGAAAGATTGTGCAGCGGTTCAAGCCGATCCGGATTGTGCTGTTTGGCAGCCGGGCGCGCGGCGATGCCCGCCCGGACAGCGACATCGACCTGTTTGTCGAGATGGAGAGCCCTCGAGGTCGGCACGATGCCACGGCGGAAATCCTTGGCTTGTTCGGGCTTCGCTCCTGGTCCATGGATCTGATTGTGTATACTCCGGCAGAGGTTCGCAAAAACCGTGGGATGGTCGGGTTCATCATGGATGAAATCGAAAAGGAAGGCTTGACGCTTTATGCGCAAACAGAAGCAAAGCATTAAAGCCTGGTTGGAAAAGGCCGAAACCGATTGGAAGGTCGTGGATATCCTTGTCCAATCGAAGGAAGGCCTGTGGGGTGTGGTTTGTTTTCATGTCCAGCAAGCTGTGGAAAAATGGCTGAAGGCCTATCTGGTGTTCTGCGGCGAGACACCGAAGCGAACGCATGATTTGGTCAGTTTGCTTGATGAAGCCCGGCGGTTTGATCCGGCCTTGGAACGGTATGCCGGCAAATTGCAGGTGTTGTCTCGGTTTGCAGTGGCCCTCCGCTATCCGGGAAATCCGGACCCGACAGAGATTGAAGGTCGGGCAATGGTTCGTAGCGCCCAAAATGTCCGCAAGGCCATTCTCTTGCGGATCCAAGCGACACCCGATGCGGGAAAAGGGAAGACGATATGAAAAACCAATTTAAAATGCTGATGTGGAATGCGGTCTCTGAGAAAGGCGTCGCGGGATCCTTCCGTGTGCGTCGAATGGTGGAGGAATAACGATCGTCATGTCGGATAAACCCACCATTTATATCGAGACCACAATCCCGAGCTTCTTGATGGCTCGGCCTTCGGGGGATCTGATCAGCGCTGGCCGACAGTTGATTACACGCCAATGGTGGGAACAGAAGCGATCGGAATACGAGCTGTTTGTGTCAAAAATTGTGTTGGAAGAAGCAGGACGAGGTGATCCTGCAGCGGCTCGGTTCAGACTTGATGCTTTGGAGGGGTTGCCCCTCTTGGATGTCGATGAACCGGCTTTGGCGCTCACCCAAACGATTCTTGAATCCGGTGTCATCCCGGGAAAAGCGGCGGCCGATGCAGGCCACGTGGCGGTTGCCGCCCGGTATGGCATGAATTTCTTGCTGACCTGGAACTGTTCCCACATTGCGAATGCCGCCATTTGGACGAAACTGGGCGAAGGGGTTCAAAAGGCGGGTTATCGCTTGCCCGTCATTTGCACTCCGGATGAATTACTCGCAGGAGGCCAAAATGAGTGATGACCCCATTGTGGCGGAGGTTCGGAAAATCCGCGAGGAAATGTTGGCGTCCTATGGAGGCGACTACAAACGGATGTTTCGCGATATGATGAAGCGCCAGTGGGAATCCGGCCATCCGGTGGTTTCAGTGCCTCCCGGGGAACTCGCTGATCAATCGAACGCATCTGTGGCCGAATCCGGCGCGGGATATGTGGCCGCACCCGATGCGGAAAAAGGGAAGTCGATATGAACACTCACTGTAAAATGCTGAAGCGGTGTGCGGTCTCTGAAAATGTCGATACGGGCTCGTCCGTGTCCGTCTCGTGGTGGAGGAATAAATAATGAAAACACTTTTTAATCTCTTTTCAATGCGTCCCGCGGGCGCACCCCCCCAACAACGAAATGCGACAAATCAAGGACTGACCCCTTTGCAGAAATAAGGATGTGATGAGCACGAGCGAAACCATTCTGGAGCGGAAATCGAGTGGATGCCGGATGGATCCGCTTGCCCAGAGCGTGGTGGAGAAAATTGCGGCCGTGATGCATCCGGAGAAAATCTACTTATTCGGTTCCAGAGCCGCCGGAATCGCGGGTCCTGAAAGCGATGTCGATATTCTGTTGCTGTATGCGGGGGAAGAGAGCTCCCGTGAGATTCGGTTAAAAACGCATCGCCTATTCCGCAAGCCATCCTTTTCTCTGGATGTATTTGTTCTTACACCAGACGAATTCGAAGCCCAGCGGCGAGTCCCGAACACGCTGGCAAGAGAAGTGTCGGAAACAGGAATTCTTTGTTATGGATGAGACGGTGAAAATCGCGGTGGATCGGTGGCTGATGAAAGCGGCCAACGACCTGCGGACGGCGGAGACAATGGTCTCTGTTGCACCCCCTGTATCGGGTTTGCTGAGGAGGATGTCATGAAACTCCTGAACGACAATATCCCGAAGGTTCTGCGCAAGCCCGGAAAGGGGCTGATGGAATGTCTGCAGGCCTTCGAGCGGGCGCATGCGATCAATCGTGTTGTGCTGTTTGGTTCTTATGCGCGCGGCGATGCCCGTCCCGATAGCGATGTGGATCTGTGCATCGTGGCAGAGGGGGTGGAAAATCAATTGGATGCCGCGCGTGATTTTCGCCGGGCCATCCGGGATATCCATCCCAAGCCTGCGTTTACCCTCATTCCGATCACTCCGGCCCGTTTGGATGAAAAAACAGAGAGCAAAGATCATTTTTACAACACGATTATGGAAGAAGGCCTTTGTGTCGCCCAGAAAGACTAATTCGAATAATCCATCCGACTGGCTGTGGCGCTCGCAGGTAGGGTGGCCTCGCCGAGGACGCCGGGCTGTTCTTGTAGCTGCGCCCGCTGGGCGCGGAACTTTTGCCGGGGTGGCGCGATGAAGATCCTGAGAATCTATCTGGATACGTCGGTTGTTGGCGGGTGTTGTGACGCAGAGTTCATGACACCCAGCTGCGCTATGATGGATTTGTTCGTTTCCGGCAAGGCCATTTTGATCTTTTCCTCCCTGCTGGCCAACGAGCTGGAACGCGCCCCTGCCAGCGTGCAGGCGTGGGCCTTGAAAATCCCGGAGATGTTCGTCGAGCGCGTTGAATCTACCGCTGAGGCGGAGGCCTTGCGCGATATCTATCTTGCTGAACGAGTGGTCGGGCCCGCCAGCTTGCTTGACGCCCACCACGTAGCCCTCGCCACGGTGGCCCGGGCCGACATGATCGTGAGCTGGAATTTCAAGCACATCGTCCACCATGAAAAAATGGCGGGCTTCAATGCGGTCAATATGCGGGAGGGGTACGCTCCCATTCGGATCTTTTCGCCGCTGGAGGTCGTGTGATGAAAACTCCGGATTGCGTCGAATTGAAAAATCGGATTCAAGCGGAAATCATGAAGAAATACGCGGATGTGCCGAAGGCGGAGTGGGCGCGGCGTCAGGCGGAAGAGCTTGAGGAAAGTGTGCAGCCCATTGCCGAGTTTTGGCGGCGCAACCAGCCGGCGACAAGCAAGCCTGGTGAGCATGTGGCCGAAACGGCTTCGGACTATTCGGCCGCACCCGATGCGGAAAAAGGGAAGTCGATATGAAAACTCACTGTAAAATGCTGAAGTGGTGTGCTGTTTCTGAAAATACCGACACGGGATCCTTCCGTGTTCGTCTCGTGGTGGAGGAATAAATAATGAAAACACTTTTCAATCTCTTTTCAATGCGTCCCGCGGGCACACCCCCCAAACAACGAAATGCTACAAATCAAGGACTGACCCCTTTGCAGAAATGATGATGAAATGAGCACGAGCGAAACCATTCTGGAGCGGAAATCGAGTGGGGTGCGCAGCCGCAAGGCAGCGGGGCCTCGCCGCCGCGTGGTTTCGCCTCTGGCCCCCTCCGCCTCGGTGGGATTGCCGGAGGGTCTCATCGCGGAAATCACAGAAAAGATCGTGCAGCGCTTCAAGCCAATCCGCATTGTCCTGTTCGGCAGCCGTGCGCGGGGCGATGCCCGCCCCGACAGCGACATCGACTTGTTTGTGGAGATGGAAAGCCCACTGGACCGGTTTGCCCGCGCCACCCAAGTGGGAACAATCTTCGACCATCGGTCTTGGGCCATGGATGTAATCGTGTATACGCCGCAGGAAACGAAGCAGGCGGTCCGCAACGCAGGTTTCTTGATCGACGAGATTGAGCGAGAGGGCCATACGCTTTATGAATGCGAATAGACAGGGCATAGCTATTTGGCTGCGCAAGGCCGACAATGATTGGCTGAACGTTCAGAACAATCTGGCGTCGGCCCGCATTCCTTGGGATACGGTCTGTTTCCACGCCCAGCAGACGATTGAAAAGATGCTGAAAGCCTTGCTGGTGCATGGCGGTGTCGTGCCCCCCCGGGTTCATGATCTTCTGCGTTTATTGGATGCCATTCCCGCGGAACCCACGGCGTGGGCGTATTGGAGGGCGGATTGCCAGATGCTCAACGATTTTGCGGTTCTTTCCCGGTACGATGGAGCGGACCCGAAGCCGGCGGCCGCGCGGGCCATCATCAAGCGGGCCGGGTTAATGCGCACAGCCATCTTGGACCGAATAGAAGAGAAGCCTGCCGCCAAAACGGTCGCCACAGGAAGTGGTGAGCTATGAAAACTAAGACGTTCGATTGCGTGAAGATGAAAGAAGAGTGCCAGCGGGCTTGCGAAAAGAGGTATGCGGGCCTGTCCTTCGAAGAGCGGCAGAAAAAGATGGAGGAGGACATTCTGGCCGATCCCATCCTGGGTGATTTCTTTCGAAAGACCTTCAAGCCTGATGGATTGGATGCCGCGTGCAAACCCGGCGAGCATGTGGCCGAGGCCGGTGCGGGATATGCTGCCGCGTCCGATGCGGAAAAAGGGAAGTCGATATGAAAAATCACTGTAAAATGCTGAAGTGGTGTGCTGTTTCTGAAAATGCCGACACGGGTTCGTTCCGTGTTCGTCTCGTGGTGGAGGAATAAATAATGAAAACACTTTTCAATCTCTTTTCAATGCGTCCCGCGGGCACACCCCCCAAACAACGAAATGCGACAAATCAAGGACTGACCCCTTTGCGGCGAGTCAGGGCATCCGGATCCTGGCTGATTCCTTGGGTGTTGGCGGTGACGGTCTGGGCCGGAGCAGTAACGGAAGCCAGCGCCATTTGGAGCGCGTTGTTTGACCGTGGAACTCCGCGAAATTCTTCAGGAAACACGCCAGAATACTACTATGTGGGTGATTATCTCACGCACGATATCTACTGGGCGTTCAACGAAGACACCGGCACCGGCACGCACAATGGTTTCGGCATCAAACCGCCCAGCGGTAGCTGGACATATTACAGCGCAGACTACCACCAGCCGAACGGTGCCAACGACGAATGGAAATTCACCAGCGACAACACGGTGCAGTTCAAAACGAGCGGTAACCACTATTACGGCGGGCGCTTTCAGTACGGGTGGGGCACCTGTTATGCCGACTCAGATTGGGTGGAAGACAACGTATCGAGTATGAGCGACAATTCATATTTCACCGTCAGCGCCCTGGGCGCTCCCACCTTCAGTTCGGCAGCAAAGGACTCGACCTACCCAAGCACAAAGATCGATCTGGCGTGGAGTCAATGGAACTCGAAAAACGTTTTGATTGTGCGCCGCACCGGTTCGGATGTGGCCTGGACCCCAACGCCCGGCGCCACCTACACGGATGGCGAAAATCTTGGCAGTGATACGTACGTTGTGAAGGGCTCGTGGAGTGGCACCAGCTTTGAGGATACCGTGAGTGGAGGCACCACCTACTATTACAAGATGTTCTCGGAAAACAACCACTACTATTCCGCTGCCGCCTCGGGATCCAAAAGCGTCACCACCGATGTCACCACCTATAGTTGGCGGGGTGAAGCCAATACGGCGCAATGGGATTACAATGGAACCGGGGATAGTCAGCACTGGTGGGACGGGAGTGCCGCGCACAACGTGCCCGCGAACAACAGCATCATTCGGGTCGACAACAACCAGCAGGCTCCGAATTGGTATCAAAACAAATCCGGATTGATCGTTCACCAGTTGTTTTTTGACGATGGCGCAACCACAGCGCGAACGCTGAGCGACCAGACGCTGACGTTAACGGACAATGGCGGCACGGATCCGCTGATCCAGAACGATTCCACTGCCAGCCATGTCATCAGCGTGGGGCTGACGGGGGATGCGACCGATCCGATGAGCATCAAAGCCGTTTCAGGCAATCTGACGTTCAACGGGGCCATCGCCAATGCCGGGCAAGCGTTGAATGTGGATGCGGCCAGCGGCAAGACGGTGACGATGCAAACCGGAGTGGTCAGCGGTAGTGGCGGGATCACCAAGGCGGGAACGGGCACACTAACATTAAGCGGTGCAAACGGCTATACCGGAGCCATCGCAATCAATGCCGGCGTGCTGTCCGCGGCCCACAACACGGCGCTGGGAACGGTGGCTGGCGGCGTGACGGTGGCCTCGGGCACGGCGTTGCAGTTGAGCGGAGGCATTACAATCGGGGCCGAAGCGCTGTCGTTGAGCGGCACGGGTGTTTCCAGCGCGGGCGCATTGCGCAACGTGAGCGGCAACAATACATACGGAGGAGCGGTGACCTTGGCGGCGTCCTCAAGCGTGGCCGTGGATGGCGCAAGCGATACATTGACGTTGAGCGGTGTAGTTCACGCAACGGCAAGCCGCACCCTGACCAAAATAGGTCCTGGCATATTGGCGTTGACGGCGAATAATACATTTCTGAGCGAGCCGAGGATTGAGCGCGGTACGTTGAGCATTGCCGCGGTGAATTCGACTGCGACGGCCAATCAGCCCTTGGGCGTACGTGATGCAACACCTGCGTTTCGACTGGGGAACGATGTGTCCTACACAGGTTCAGATATGCCCACGCTTCGATATACCGGAGCAACGGCTTCAACGCCCAAGATCGTCAGAATAGGAAACGCTGGTTACTGTGCAATTCATGTTACAGAGGCGGCAACTGCGTTGACTTTATCCGGCAGGCTATACAACGGTGCCACCGCCGCTCGTCTTTACAAAACCGGATCCGGTCGGCTGATCTTGTCAAGCTCATCGAGTGATTATAGTGGCAACACCTATATCACCGCGGGTCCGCTTCGCGCTACAGTGGCAGAGGCATTGGGTAATACCGCCAGCGGTGGCAATCATTCCACCCGGGTATCTGCCGGGGGGGCGCTGGAGATAGCCGGGGGCATTACCTTGGCAGAGGAGATCCATTTGGCCAGCGATGGAATCAGTTCGGGTGGAGCATTGCGGAACATCAGCGGTGACAATACACTTTCCGGCCTTTTCAATTTGGATGGCGCATCCCGCATCAATTCCGATTCCGGAACGTTGACGATCAGCGGTGCGGGCGCCATTGATGAGACATATGGACTGACATTCGGCGGCTCGGGCCATGTCACCATCAGCACGCCCATCAACACGGGCGCCAATACGCTCACCAAGGATGGCAGCGGCACGCTGACGCTTAACGGTACCAGCACCTACAGCGGCAACACAACCATCAGCGCGGGGACGCTGGCGTTGGGTGCCAGCGGCACGATCGATGACACCCCCCAAATTGCCATCGCCGCCGGCGCGACGTTTGACATTTCTGCGCTTGGAAGCGTTTTGACGCGCAATTCCCTAACCCTCCAGGGGCCCAGCGCCTCCGGGACGGGCGCCATTGTGGCGGGAGCCGATGACGGGCTGACGCTGGGGGCCACGTCCACCACCCTGAATCTCCCGTACTTTTCCTCGTCCCCGGTGACCGCACCGCTGTCCATCACGGGAGGAAACCTGACGCTCAACAGCGCCACAACCGTCACGGTCCACAACGATGGAACGGCCTTGGCCGCGGGGGCGGGGGATTACAAGATCATTTCTAAGGGTACCGGCGGGGCAGTGGTTGCGACAACGCTGCCTTCGGTTACGGTCACAGGGAATGGAATTGCCGCTGACAGCTGTGCAACGCTGGTGGTCACCAGTGGCGAACTATTCATTCGCGTGACCACCAAGCCGGCGCAGCCGGGAACGATCACGGGCGATGCGTCCGTGTGTTCGGGCTCCAGCGGCAATACGTATTCGATCACTACGGTGAGCGGGGCGACGGGCTACACGTGGGCGGTACCCAGCGGAGCGAGCATCACGGCGGGGCAGAACACGACAGAGATCACGGTGACCATGGGCTCTTCGTCCGGCAACATTTCGGTGACGGCAGACAACTCCTGTGGCTCCAGCTCGGCACGCACGCTGGCGGTGACGGTGACCTCGGTGCCTTCCGCGCCGACGGTGTCGGCAGAATCCGACGTTACGAGCAGCGGTTTCACCGCCAACTGGGCGGCCTCTTCCGGTGCCACCAGTTACGAGTTGGACGTAATGACAAGCGTAGGCAGCGCCGGCGGGTTGTTCATCTCCGAAGTGACGGATCCGGGCGATGACATCAGTGCGCGTTTTGTGGAACTCTACAATGCCAGTGGAGCCGACATCAACTTTGGCACGGCCACCTGGTATCTAAGCAAGCAGGTCAATGGTGGGACTTGGTACGATATCCAGCTCTCGGGCATCGCGACGAACGGGGCCACCTTCATTATTGCCTATAGTGTGGCGGGCTTCAATACGGCGTATGGTGAAGACCCCGAGCAAGGGCATGGCTACATCAATGCGAATGGCGATGATGCTTATTTCCTCTATTCGGGCGATGATCATACAGCCGGAACACTTGTGGATATCTATGGCGCTCTAAACACGGATGGCACCGGTGAGGCCTGGGAATACGAGGACACCCATGCCGTGCGCGACTCCGATATCAATTCAGGCTCTACGACTTGGACGGCGTCGGAATGGACCATTCCCGCCAGTGCCGATGTGGCGGACATGACGCCGCACGCACACACCGTCTCCGGCGGAACGCCGATATACGTTACGAGTCCTGATTACGAGGATCTGGCGCTCGGGAACGTGACGACCTATCCGGTGATCGGGTTGGACCCTTCGAGCACGTATTTCTACTGGGTGCGGGCAGTAAATGACTGCGGCACGAGCGAAAATTCGGGATATCAAGAAGTGGACACAGCCACCCCAACCATTTCCTCTTCGGGCACGCCGGGGGCGTTGAGCACGACCTACGGCACGGCTTCGGCGCCACCAACCACGTTTTCCGTGTCGGGTGCCAATATGACGGCGGGAATCCTGGTCACGCCGCCTTCCGGGTTCGAGGTTTCGCTGTCTTCCGGCAGCGGATTCGGGGCCACGGTGACGGTGGGTTCTTCCGGCACGATTGCCAGCACCCCTGTTTACCTTCGTCTGTCGGCGACGGCTTCGGCCGGTGCCAAGTCGGGCAATATTGTCCTATCCAGTTCTGACGCTGCTAGCGCTAACGTTGCGACGACGGCGAGTACGATTAATCAGTTGGCGGTTACCTTGACCGGTAGCCGGACGTATGATGGAACGACAGACGCTGTGTATTCAATCCTCACGGTGAACAATCAAGTAGGCAGTGACGACGTGACGGTGGCGTCCGGAACGGCGACATTGGCCAGTAAGAACGTTGGGTCGCCGTCTATTTCTTCGCCGGGGACTCTGGCTCTGGGTGGGGCGGACCAGGCCAACTACACGCTGACCGGAGCCAGTGGATCTGCGACGATCACGGCGCGCGCGCTGACGATTACCGCAGCAACCGCCAGCAAGACCTATGACGGTGATACGACTTCAGCGACAGCGGCGACGCTTACCTCGGGTGTCATCCAGTCGGGGGATTCTGCACCGACCTGGACACAGAGTTATGACACCGCGAACGTCGGCACGTCCAAGACAATGACGCCTTCTAGCCTGGTCGTGACGGACGGTAACAGCGGTAATAACTACAGCTACACCTACACGCCCGACACCGTGGGAACGATCACGAAAGCGACGCCGACCATCACGACCTGGCCGACCGCATCCGATATTCTCCAGGGTGAGGCATTGAGTGATTCCACATTGAGTGGTGGCTCCGCCTCGGTGGCGGGTTCTTTTGCCTTCATTTCTCCTGCGACAACCCCATCGGTCGGTACGGCCGATCAGGACGTTCGGTTTACGCCGACGGATTCGGCGAACTACAACACCGTCGATGATGTTGTGAGCGTCACGGTCATTACGGGCGGCATTTGGGATGGCGGCGGCGGTAATGATGACTGGGATACGGCGGCGAACTGGAGCAACGACACGATACCGGGATCAGCCCATGACGCCTCGTTCTACACCGGCAATTCTTCGGGTTCGAGTATTGCCCTGAATACCACTTATTCCATTCACAGCATGACGTTCCTGAGTGGCGCCACGACTCCGCTCAGTTTCAGCGGAAGTGCCCTGACCATCGGCGCTGACGGGATCTCGGTGGTAGCGAGTTCGGCCGCGCACACCTTTGCGAATAACATTGTTCTCGACGGGAATCAGAGCTGGGAGAATGCATCAACCTCTGTGTTGACGGTCGGCGGAAATATATCGGGCGCTTACAGTATGGATAAAACAGGGACCGGCCCCCTGACTCTTTCCGGTGACAACAGCTTCAGCGGTGGACTGACGTTGGGCGGCGGCACATTGCGGGCGACTTCCCACGCGAATGCCCTTGGGGCCGGGGACCTGACCTTGAGCACGGCCTCAACCGTTCTCGAACTCTTGAATGACACGGGCCTGACCTTTGGAAACAACACGACGGTTTCGGCGGATGTGACGATCGAGTCCGGTCGCTCAACGAGCGGGGCCGGAGTCACTCATACGCTGGGTACACTGAGCATGGCTGGAGACACCTTGACTGTAAACGATGACGCATCCAGAACCAGCGGTACGGCGGGGCTGACCTTTGGCACCACTACACTATCAGCTGATGATTCTGTGTTTACTGTCGCAGCAGATGCAGAATTAACATTGGGTGCCTTGGGCGGAAGCTACACCTGGACCAAGTCAGGAAGCGGAACCCTGGTGTTAAGCGCCGCAGCAAACGGGAATTCTTCAGTAAGACATGTCACAATCAGTGCCGGTGTTGTTTCCATTGAAGACGGCGATGCGTTCGGGACCAGTGGCTGCGATGTTATCATCAACAGTGGAGGTACGCTGGAGCTGAATGGACCAGGCTTGACCCTCGATGGAGGTCCATTAGTAAAGCTTAATGACGGTGGTACCTTCCGTTCTGTGGGCAGCAACACGTCACGTCCTGACATCACGATCGGCAACGATGCCACCGTGACCCTTGAAGCGGCAGGCGCCAGCGATGTCTTTACCATCGGGAATGGTGCGGACGATATTACAGGCGGAAATTCAGCATCTGAAATACAAATATCCGGTTCCGGAACGGTCAAGCTAACCGAAGATAGTGATTACATCGGTAGCTGGTCACTCGACTCAGGAACGCTGCAGATCGAAGACAGTGCGTTGGCGTTAGGTTCGGCAACTTCGGAGCAGCTGACGCTGAACGGCGGCGCGTTGAAGTTGGTCTTTGGGTCAGCAGACTCAAGAGATTTCACTGTAGGGCAGGGGAACCATGTCATCGTGTCTGCCGAATCCACAATCACGGCGGACTCCGATAGTTCGGCAGCCCGGCTCTATACGTTTGGCACCATGAGTATTGGAGCTCAGACATTAAGTCTCGAAGCCGGCAGCGGCGTCAGCAGCGGTACAGCAGGTGTCACGTTTGGCGCGATAACCCTTACCGGCGCTCCCACATTTGATGTGACCGAGGGCGGCGCAACCACAGAATTGACGTTGGGAGCCATTGATAATGGCGTGAATTTACTCACAGTCACGGGCACAGGGGATACGATCATCACCGGCAATGTCGGCTCGGGCGCCACGAAATCCGGCGGTCTGACCAAGAGTGGCACCGGCACGCTCACGATGAGTGCGGCGAGTTCGTACACCGGGGATACGACGATCACTGCAGGCACGCTGGCGTTGAGCACTTCGGGGGCCATCGCCAGTTCGCCGGTCATCGCGATCTCGGGTGGGGCCACGTTCAGCGTGGCGGGCTTGTCGAGCACCTTGACCCTGGCCAGCGGACAGGACTTGACCATCGCCGGTACCGGCACCGGGTCCCCGTCCACCCTCACCACGGACTCCGGCATCAATCTCGCGACGGCCACGGACAGTGAGATCACCTTCAGTTCGTTCAGCAGCTCGGGTGGTGAGCCCTTGGCCGTCTCGGGCGCTGGCTCGCTGACGCTCGCGAGCGGCAACACCGTGAACGTGACGATCACCGGCGGCGCGCTGGCCAACGGCAGCTACACGCTGATTGCCAGCGGCGTGGCGGGCACGGCACCCACGACGGTCACGCTGGGCGGCGACGGCAAGTCCGATGGGGCGGCGTCCGCGGAACTGGAAATCTCCGGCGGCGCGCTGATCCTGCACTGCGGCAGGGTCCCGACGGTGACCTCCTCGGCTGCCACCGGTATCGACGGTACCGGCGCAACGCTGAATGGCAACGTGACATCCGGCAACGGCACGATCACCGAGCGCGGCTTCTGCTACAAGACCAGCAGTGGCGTGAGCATCAGCGACAACAAGACGGTCAAATCGGGAACCACCGGTGCCTTTACGCACGACCTGACAACGCTGGATCTCAACACCCGCTACTACTGGGTGGCCTACGCGATGAACCGGTGGGGCACGACCTTGTCCACGCCGGAACTCGACTTTTGGACCCTGGCTGCCGCGCCCAGCGCGCCGACGGTGGCGGCGGTGTCGTCGGTTTCGCTATCGGTGGACGTGAATGTGAACGGCAACTCCTCCGTCACCGAATTTGCCATCCAAGAAACGAGCGGGGACTACGTGCAGGCCGACGGCACGTTGGATACGGATCCGGAGTGGCAGACAGACGCCACCTGGGGCACCCAAAACGTCACCGGACTGACTGTCAATCAGGAGTACACGTTCAAGGTGATCGCGCGCAACGGCACGGGCGGAACGCCGGGCATCGAGACCGCCTTCAGCGCGACGGCCAGCCTGTATACTCTGGCGATTGTGCCATCGGCTCCGACGGTGAACAATTCGACGACGAGCAGCCTGGACGTGAACGTGAACGCAAACGGGAACCCGGTCTCCGTGACTTTTGCCATCTACGAAAGCAGCACGGAAGAATACGTGCAGGACGACGGCACGCTGGGCGCCTCGGAGGTGTGGCAGACCGAAGCAATCTGGGACACCCTCACCGTGACCGACTTGGATCCGGATACGGAATATACCTTCCAAGTGAAGGCCAAAAACGGTGACGGCGTGGAAACCGCCCTAGGCACCGGGGCCTCGGAAAGCACCACGGCGGCGAACATCGGGGAATGGGTCGGCGGCGGCGTGAACGGCAACTGGGGCACGGCCGCTAACTGGAGTTCGGATACCCTGCCCGGCGCTTCGGACACGGCGACCTTCTATACCCGCACCGACTCTGGCACGAGCCTCAATCTGGAGGCGGCCAAGAGCATCCAGGGCGTGGTCTTCAACCTTCTGGCGGACGATGCCCTGACGTTCTCCGGCAGTGCGCTGACGATCGGAGCGGACGGCATCGCGGTGAACGCAGGCGCAGCGGGGGCCCATACGTTCAACAACGCCATCGTCCTGGGCGCTGCCCAGGAATGGGCGCTTGGCTCCACGGCCGGGCTGACGTTTGGCGGGGTGATCTCCGGCGACTATACGCTGACCAAAACCGGCACCGGGCCCCTCAACCTGAACGGCGCCAACACGTTTGAGGACACTTTGACGATCAGCGCCGGCCTGGTGACGCTTGGAAACAACGCGGGCCTGGGCGACACGGCGGAGGGCACGGAGGTCGCCAGCGGCGCGGCCCTGAATCTCAACGGCAAGACCGTGGGCGCGGAAGCGCTGACCCTCAGTGGCACGGGCATTTCCAGCAGCGGCGTGCTCTACAACAACAGCGCGACGGCGGCGAGTGTAAGCGGGGCGATTACCTTGGACGCCAACAGCACCCTCGGCGTGCCCTCGGGGGATCTGACCCTGAGCGGGGCGATCAACGAGGCGGATGGCTCCAAGGATGTGACCAAGACTGGATCCGGTACGCTGATCCTCTCCGGCGACAACAGTCTCGGTGGCGATTGGCTTGTCAATGCGGGCACCTTGAAGGTCGGCCATGCGAGTGCGTTGGGCGCCACGGGGGCCAGCGGGGCCGATACGATTGTGGCCAGCGGGGCTGTCCTGGACCTGAATGGCACGGCGGTTGGGAATTCCAAGGTCACCCTCAATGGAACGGGTATCAGCTCCGGCGGTGCGCTGATCAACAGCAGCGGCACGGCCGCCTCGCTCGGCACCCAGCCCGTCACGCTGGGCAGCGCCAGCTCCATCGGCGGTAGCGGTAACATCACCTTCGATGGCGTGTTCAGCGGCTCGGACACGCTGACGAAGGTGGGCACGGGCACGGTCAAGCTGGCCGGGATCAGTTCCGGGTTTTCGAGCAAAATAATCATCGACAACGGCACGCTCGAGTTCGAAACGGCTGAGACCCGTCTGGGCGACGTGCCCGTCGGCGTTGTTGCCGACCAGTTGACGATCAACGGGGCCACGCTGGCCGTCAACGTGGGGAGTTCTCCGTCGTTCAGCGCAAACCGCGGCGTCACGCTGGGTGCAGGCGGCGCCACGATCTCTGTGGGTGCGACTCCGACCTTCACCATCAATTCCGCGGTGACCGGCAGCAGTGCACTGACGAAGACCGGGGCTGGCGTGCTGGTCCTGACGGCCGACAACGCAACGTACTCCGGAAATGTAACCGTGAGCACCGGCACGCTCCGTTTGGGCGGCGCAAGCGCGCTCTCCAGCGCCAATTCCGTCACGGTGAGCGGAACGTCCGTCTTGCAGGTGAATGCCGACGTGACCATCGGCGCCCTGACCGGCGCCAGCGGGACCGCTCTCCGCAAGTCTGTCACCGGAACCCAGACGCTGACCGTCAGCCAGACGACCGACACGACCTTCGCCGGGTTGATCGAAAACGGGTCGGGCACTCTGGCGCTGACGAAGGTCGGCTCGGGCACCCTGACGATTTCCGGCTCCGCGAACACCTACAGCGGCGCAACCGCGATCAATGCCGGGACGCTGCTCGTGAGCGGGTCGTCGGCCAGTTCGGCGCACACGGTCGGGGCCGCGGGCACGCTGGCGGGCGCGGGCACGGTCGGCAACCTGACGATCAACGGCCGCGTCAGCCCGGGCAACAGCACCGGCGCGGAGTCCACCCTGAACGCGGCGGCCATCACCCTGGGCGCCGGCGGTGGCTACACCTTCGACATCGCCAACGTCGCGGGCACGCCGGGAACGGAGTGGGACCTGGTTTCGGGAACCGGCGCGCTGACGGTCAACGCCAGCGGCACCTTCACAATCTATCTGACGGGAAATCCGACCGGATTCAGCTCGTCCTCGAGCTATGCCTGGACGATCTTGAGCGGTTCGTCGGTGTCCGGCTTCAGCAATGAACGGTTTGCCGTGGACGTGACGGGCTTTACGCCCGATCTCGGTACCGGGCAGTTCAGCGTGGAGCAGGACGGCAACAATATCCAACTGGTCTTCATCCGTGAACCGACCGAGCAGGCGAATACCGTTGTCTTTACATCGCGCACGGTGGGGGGAATGACGGTCGAGTGGAGTGGCGGCAACGGTAGCGACAGCCTGGTCATCCTGCGTGCGGATGCGGCGCCCAGTGGCGCGCCGACGGATGGTGCGACCGGGTATTCGGCAGACAGTGTTTTCAGCGGCTCGGGCACCGCTCTGGGCGATGGCAAAATCGTTTACATGGGCGATGGCGCATCGGTCGCGGTAACGGGGCTGGCTCCGGAAACGGAATATTACGCGGAGGTGTTTGAATTTAACGGGTCCGGCGTTTCGGCCAATTATTTCACGGGCATTGGGTCGGGCAACCCGAACAGCGCCTACACACTGAGCACGGAACCCTCGGCGCATCCGGCCTCGTTCACGGCCACGGCGGCATCCATCTCCAGCATCAATCTGGCCTGGGGCGATGCGACCGGCGAGAGCGGGTTCATCATCGTGCGGCAGACGGCGGATTCGGGCTGGACGGTCCCCGTGGGCGGCACGGTCTATGCACAAGGCGACCCGCTGGGCGCGGGAGGAACAGTGGTCTATGCGGGCACGGCCGATGGCTCGGGCTCGACAACCGACAGCTATGGGACGATGACCGCGAACACGCCCTATTACTACAAGATCTACGCGTACAAGTATGACGACGAGGCGGGCCACGCGACCTACAATTACAAGACCGATTCCGCGCTGGCCGCCAACGCGACAACCCATGCCGCCCAGCCCGCCACGCAGGCCCATGACATCACGATCGGCAGTTACGCCGGAGCGACGATGTCCACCCTCAACTGGACGGACGGCGGCGGGGATGGCCGCATCCTGGTGGTGAAAGAGGGCAGCGAGGTGGATAGCTTCCCCTTGGACGGTGCCACCTATTCGGGCAATTTGACTTTTGGCTCGGGCACGCAGATCGGCACGGGCAACTACGTGGTGAACGTGGGCAGCGGACCCATCACAACCTTGAGCGGTCTGACGGCGGACACGATCTACCACTTCCGCGTTTTCGAGTATAGTGGCACGCTGGGGACCACGGCGAACTTCCTCACTACCGAGGCCACCGGCAACCCGTTCAGCCAGACCACGGTGGCCACGACCCCGAGCACCCCGGTAGCCAGTGATTTGGTCGCCGATCCTATCGGCACGACCACCGCAACATTGAACTGGACCCTGGGCGACGGCACCTATGCTTTGGTGACGATGAAAGCCACCACAAGCGCCAGCAGCCTCGAGAATCCGTCCGACAAGACCACCTACGCCGCCAATTCGGTCTTGGGCAGCGGGGCCAATCTGGGGTCGGACACCTTCGTGGTGTACAAGGGCAGCGGGACCAGCGTGGACGTCTCCAACTTGATACCGGGCACCAAGTATTACTTTGCGGTCTATATGTTCAACGGGTCCTCCGACGGAGCGGAAAGCTATCGCACGGGCGACAAACCGACGGCGAACTTCTTTGCGCTGGCCGCTGAGCCGACCCAGGCTACCGACATCACCTTCGACAATGTCGCCACCACCTCGATGGATGTGGAGTGGACCAATGGCGATGGCGATGGACGGATCGTGGTCGCCACCGAGCTGGATGCCGCCGGGGCGTGGCTGATGGAGGAAGGGTCGGGATCCACGGTGGCCGATGCAACGGTGAATGGGAATGACGGCGCATTTGTAGGCAGCCCGACCTGGACCACCCGTGGTGATGCCGGGGCCCTGACGTTCAGCGGCACCAGCCAGTTGCTGGAGGTGGATGACATGCCTCTGGGGGATGCCGCGCCCACCGCGTTTTCCGTCTCCCTGTGGGTCTACAGCACCAAGCTGGATACCGCCTACGACTACATCGTGTTCCGGGGAGCGAATGACGGCGCGGAAATCGGGACTTCCATCTATTGCCTGCATTTGCATACCGATGACGAGGTCTCCTGGGCCGTCGATGGGCGGCTTGCAGAAGGGAAAACCGGGATAACCACGGCCCAGATCCAGAACCAATGGGTGCACATGGTCGGGACATATGACGGGACGGCTTCCAAATTCTATCTCAACGGCCAACTGGTACATACGGACTCCGGTGTGGGCGCCATCGGCAATACGGCGTCGGGCAATGTCCTGGGCTTCGCCGGCAATCCCGGCAACACCAGCTTCCGCAATTTTCAGGGTTCCTTGAGCGAGCCCATGATTTTTGATCGCGCTCTTACTCTGACGGAAATCGCAGACCTCTATGATATGACCAGTACGGGAACCGGCTGGGAGCCGACTGACGGCGTGGCGCCGTCCGGCGTGGACAACGACTTTTCCGCCGCCACCGATCAGGGTTTCAACAGCAAGATCGTGTTTAACGAAACCGGAACCGATAACTCTGTGACCGTCACCGACCTCAATCCGGACACCCTGTACCGCTTCCGTGTATTTGAGTATAAGGGTAGTGGTTCGTTCATCAATTACAACACCAGCGTCGCCACTGATAATCCCAACGATCAAGCGACCTCGCCTCTGGAACCGCCGACTGAACCGGCGCCGTCGCTGGAAGTGACAGCCTGGGGCACCCACTCGCTGACACTGGGGTGGAGCCGGGGCAACGGGAACAATGTCCTGGTGGTCGCCAACGCCATCGATCCCGCCGAAGAGCCGGAGGATGACGTGGACTACACCGCCAATGCCACGCTCGGATCCGGTGACTTGGTCGACACCGCTTCACGCGCGGTCTATAACGGCACCGGCACCACGGTTCCGGTGACCGGCCTGAGCCCGGCCAGCCTGTACCAGTTTGCTGCTTACGAATATCTCGATTATGGCGCCTTTGGCATTCGTTATCGTCTGGCCGATGCGCCCATCGCCGACCGCTATACGCTCTCGACGGAGCCGGCGAACCCTGTCACTGACTTCAATGCCAACGCCACCGACCCGGCCTCTTCCACTGAATTGGACTTGACCTGGGTGGCGTCCGGCGGCTCACCTGCACCAGACGGCTATATCATCCTGAAACGGGTGGGCACCGCCTCGACCGGCGCGCCCGCAGATGGCCAGGGATATGCTGTGGGCGATGCGGTCGGCGATGGCACGGTCGCTGCGATCGTGACCGACGGCACGGCCACCAGCGCCACGGTGTACGGGCTGGGGGCTGGTACAGCCTACCACTTCACCATCTTCCCGTTCCGCTGGAAGGATGTCAGCACGCCAACGACCTGCAACTACAAGACCGATGGCACGATCCCGACCGACTGGGAACCCACGGAGCCGCTTAACGTCATCAAGGACCAGTTCAACTACACCGGCAACCTGAGTGGAAAAGATGGCGACGACAGCACCAGCACCGGCTGGAGTGACGCGTGGTCGGTCACCTATCCAACCACCTATGAGCCCACGCTCGTCAGTGGCAGCAAGGATTCCCCCGCGGGCTATCCCGCCGTCGCCGGCAACAAGGTCCAGATGTCCGCCACGGATGCCGAAAGCGATGCGTTCACAGCCCGGCGCCCGTTCCCGGCCTTTACCAGCGGCAAGATCTATGCGGCGGCCCTGATGAGTCACGACAAAAGTGGCGCGGGGTGGTATTGCGGCCTCTCGCTGATTGACACGACCGACGGGGTAGATGCGGAGCGGGCCTTCATGGGCGGCGCGACGGGAGCCGGCGAAGTGCTGGCCCTGTCCAGCCACGGAGCCACCACCGTATCCAGCGGCGAGACGTTCTGGGGCGGCAGCGACAAAACCCACCTGGTCATCATCCGCTACGACTTTACCTCCAAGAAGATCAGCGGCCTGATCTACCAATATGATGGCGACGAGGACGTCCCGACCAGCGAGCCGGAAACCTGGGCCATCAACAACATCGACATCGGCGATCGGATCGATTCCGACGGCATCAACGCGGTCCAGTTCACCTGCGGTGGCAAGGGGAACGTCTTCCAATTCGACGAGGTGCGCGTGGCGGACTCGTGGGCGGCGATTGTGGAGGCGGGCGGTTCCCAGTCCACCGATGTGCCCAGCGTGCAGGCTGCCAACCTGAACGTCAACAACAGCACCATTTCGCAGAACAAGATGACCCTCACTGTGAATGGGGGGAATGGCAACAACGTGCTGGTGGTGGCCAGCACGGCGGAGATCACCTGGACGCCGACCGACAATGCGTCGTATACCGCGAATGCGGAATATGAAACCACGGGAACGGAAGTCGCCAGCGGGAACGGCGTCTATGCCATCTACAACGGGAGTGACGAAAAACCTACCATCAACCTGACCGAGCTGGAAAAGGACACGCCCTATTACTTCCGCGCCTTCGAGTACAATTACGAATCCCCGGACCGGAAATACCTGAAGGTCTCCGCCAGCGCCAATCCGTACTCCTGCTCCACCCTGGGTCCACCGTCTCCCGCCGTCGGCATGGCCGGCAACACTGCGGCGAACCTCAACTGGACCCGCTTTGTCAACAATGGGTCCCCGTTCTCCGTGCTGGTGGCCTATCGGGTCGGATCCGCCGTGACGTTTGCACCCGAGGATGGCACCGCCTACTCCACCGGTGTGCAAGGCAGTGGTGATACCATCCTGCTGGCGAACGAATATGACAGCACCTACTATTACCACAGTGGCTTTACGGCGGGGCAGACCGTCCATTACAAGTTCTTCACCCGCAACAACAACTACTACTCTGAGGGCGTGGCACGCAGCGTGAGTCTGGTCACCAGCGAGATGTTGCTCTATGACGGATGCTATCCCCTGTCGGGCGGCATCAACAACTATTCCGGCACGGGCGGCACCGGCTGGAACGGCAACTGGGGCGTCAGCGATAGCTATAATGATGCGAACGGTGCGGCGGTCTGGGACAGCGGCAGCATACCCGGCGATGACACGTCCTTGGCGGCCTGGGACAGCGACAACAAGATTAAATTCTGGGCGGACAACGATGACCGCGACATCAGCGCCACGAGGTATATTGCCGATGACCGTGATGAGATCAGTTCCGGCACCTACTACCTTTCTTTCCGCATGAACTTCCAGTACGGCGGAGACTATAATTATGCCGGCTTGGCACTTATCAACAGCAGTGGTAACACCGAGATGTTCATTGGCAATGTCTACGGGTATGGCACCCTCTTTGGCTTGGATGACGGAACGCGCACGGTTTCCGACCAGAGTCTGTCGCAGGGGAGCGGCAACGATTATATCTTCGTGGTTAAACTGGTGTTGAATGCGAGCGGCGATGATGTGATTTCGGCCAAGGCCTATAAGAGCGGGACCGATCTGATCGCAGAGGAACCGACTGTCTGGCCCGTGTCGGTGACAACCTCGTTGGACAACATTGATCGAGTGCGTTTAACGGCCGGTGCGGATAGCGGCAACAAGATCGGCCTGACCTACTTCGACGAAATCCGTCTGGGGTCGGACTGGACTTCGGTGGTGCGCGCCGATGGCGAGCAATATCTGGCGATGATGGAAGAGGGCCCCCTGCCGGAGTTGATCTACGTCGGCGCGACCTATTCGGCCAACTCGGCCAAAAAGACCAACATTACCGATGCGGAATTGAACGACGACGCCCACTATATCGATGTCGCCGTGCGATGGACCAGTCCCTATGGCCTGTTCCTCACCAATACCGTCAGCTCCAATAACACGGCTTCGGCCTACCTGTCGGGTTTGGGCAATGCCATGCCGAACTGGGACCCCCTGGCTAAGGTGGGCGCCACGTCCTATCCCCTCGGGTTCGATAAACTCTTCACCGGATTCGTCGGCAACAACGGAGGCACCGTCGCGACGTCCTATTACGTAAATGCCTTCACCGGCGACAATTTCATCAGCGAAGGTGCCAGTTGGAAGGTCGGCGACGAGTACTTCATCACGGTGTCCGGCCAGACCTATCCGTCCACCGGCAATAAGGTGGCTGCGACGGCCAGCAGCACGGCGGAACAGGTTCCTGTCCGCCGGGCGTTGACCATCAATACCAACCTGCAGTTTTACGTGATCGACGATGATCCCAATCCGCCGGCCCTCCGGGGCTTCGACAGCTTGACTCCCACCGATCACCAAATGCTGGTGGGGGCCCCGGTGGCAGGTCAGGTCAAGGATGCCTGGAGTGGCGTGGATGTCAGCAGCTTGAAGTTCTGGCTGACCAATTCCGCCGGGACGGAAGCGATTGGCAATCAGGTGTTCAGCACCAAGCCCGCCGCCGATGGCGACGCGCAGCAGGTCTGGGGAGACCTTGCCCACACCCTCACCGTCATCAAGGCGAACAACAGTCTCGACACCTGGAAGATTTCCGTCAGCGCCAGCGACATGGATGACGACGGCTGGGAGGGCGACAAGGGAACAACCAATATGTCTTTTGAATTTACCGTCACGGACGACGACGCTGTGGCGCCCGCGACCGTGAATATGAATTTCCCGGGTGCGTTGATGAACGTCCCGTTCATCGTGTTGACCAACGGGACCGCGCCCAGCGACAAGATTCGCGGGTACATCGAGCGCCGGTCGGGATCCAATGCCACGAACATCCTGACCCGCGTCACCGATGCCGATCTGGCCCAGTCGTTCACCACCAACCTGCAATTCGTGTTTGGCGCCCGCGATGTCTATTCTGGCGTGGCGCGCGGCAGCACCGGCACCACCAACTCGGTGATGAACTTCAACCTTGGCAGTGCCGTGGTCGGCCAGTTCGCCAATTACAACTCGTCTTTGTCGACGGTGCAGACGGCGACCAATCAGATCCTGAACAACTACTGGACGTTCGCCAACGGCGACTTCTCCTCCGACACGATCAACGCCTTGATGGCCGCCGGCCCGAAGCCGGTGAGGGTGAGGATTCCGGACTCGGACGATGATCGTACAGCCGACTGGAGCATTCTGGAGACTCAGGTGGGTCTCTTCGATGTGCTCGACGACGATATCCGCGGACCCGCCATCAGCTTGGTGAATATCGAAGGGATCATGGACCCCAGCGATACGCTCTTTACCTCGTTCGAGGCGGAGGTGGGAGACGACGTCGGCTGGCCGAACGCATTCAAAACACTCAATGAGCCATGGACTATCAATGGAAGAGAGTGGGAATTCAAAGATATTTACCTTAGTAGTGGTGAGAAGTATTCCGGCTCTCAGCGGATTGGGCTCAATCAAAATATTATAGGAGGGTCCTGGGTCCAGTTGCCGCCGTCGGACTCGCCCCGGACGTTGAGCTTCATGGCCAGCCGAGCCGGCAACGAGGCCGCCGCCAACGTGGACGTACTCGTGCAGTCCAAAGAAGCAGGCATATGGACAACCAAGGCCACAAAGACCATCACCAATTCATACACGACTTTTGGCTATGATATGTATGCCTGCGACCTCAACCTGTCCGGCGTGGTCACGCTCCGGCTGTTCCGGGTGGAGAGCGACAGTCAGGTCTATCTCGACGACCTCAACGTCATGCCCATGCCGGAATGGAGCAATACCAACAAACTGAACATTTCGTGGACGGAGGCGGTCGACGATTTCTCTGGCATCGATGAATACCGGTTCCTCTCGCCTTCTAGGATCACCACCTCGCTCCCGTCCCCCGCTCCGGATATCGGCGTGTCGGCAGCGGCGGACGTTACCAACAAGGTCATCGATCTCTCCGCCGACCAGGATCAGCAGGGGTTGCTCGAAGGGTATGTCTTCTCCATCGACGGCGATCAGGATCGAGACGACGACCGGAGCATGGGCACGGTCCGGTCGCTCGCGGCGAGGATCGACCGCACCCCTCCAATAAAGGTGCCTGATCTGGAGGCTTCGACGGATACTGTGGACGATCCCACCACACAGTTCGACCTGCAGTGGAACAAGAAAACCCCCATCACAATCGGACCGGACGATCCGGGGAATGCCGCGTATCCGAGCTGGGGCAACGATAACAAAAACCTGCTCTCGCCATGGAAGAGCTACAAGGTCTACTACTCGCCCTACAACGCCAGCCTTGTACCGGAGGCGGCGGCGGCAGTCCCGGCATATTTCAGAGACACGTTTTTTATCAATGACGCGTACAAGAGCTGGGATTATGTGACCACCGCCACGGCAGTTCAAGACGTAACGGCGCCGGCGAATCCCTATGCCACCTTGTCCAGCACCGGCACCGAGACTACCCGGCTCTACGATCTCGACTATGACCAGGACTATGTGGTCGCCATCGTCGGCGTGGACGAGGCGGGCAACGAAGGCCCGGTTGACCAGACCAGCTGGGCGACCAACAACACCATTCGTTTTGCTCTGATCCGGGGTGTGAATATGAAAAAGACCGATGCGGCGGCGGCGCAGCCGGATGCGGTGTTGGACAACCCTGACACAGAAATGGCATCGGCCCTCTACTGGATTGCCGCCGGGCCGACGAACTCTGAAGGCATCTACACGTCGGTACGGAAGGAATACGACCTGATTTCCTGGGATTCTACCCGTTTCGAGGAACGGACCAACAACAATTGGCAATTGGTGGGTACCGTGCAATCCAATTGGTTTGTGGATGATGGCGGCCAGTTCCGCTCACGCGGCCAGCTGCGTTTCTATCGCGCTTCTTACCAGGATCGCTGGAAGAAGACCCGTGAGGTGACGATCAGTAATCAAACGGTCACCATTGATCAGCGTCCGCTGGCCAGTGAAGAAGTCTATGCCTTACATAATGCGGTCTTGTCGGGGGGGCAGAACTTCGTTGCTCTGCATGGCCGACCGTACACGAACACCTTCGAAGCGGTGTTCGGCGGATTGGAGAACTTCCCCGGTGGGACCACTATTCAACCGGAATCTGGCTCGACTGTGGTCGAATTCTTCAGCCCGGGAGCGAATGCCCCGTCAAGCGACCAGTTCTGGCTGAATTCCTCCGGTCGATGGTGGCATGGCGGGAGCGATGTGACCACCAACGTGATGGGAGATGACTTCTTCAGCCGCGGGTTCTCGATCAATCTGCCGGAGGATTTGCCGCCGGCCTATGTCACGACCACTGCGTTTGACAACTCAACGTTGGATGAAAACGGGGATCCGGTTGAGGTAGATGCCATGGTCTGGTCGCCGATTATGAAGGTGCCGACCAATGACTTCAGCCAGGTAATTAGCACGGGCTCGCAGGGGACCCGTCCGAATCCGGATGTTCTGGTCTACAATGTGGCGGCATTGCGCCTGCCGGTGGCGGCCCATCCCAGTGAGATGAACCTTCTGGACTCAGGGTTTGTGAACGGCGCTCGAGGTGAAAGTGATGAAATCTACACCATGAACACCGCAACGAAGGGGGTCCGGAGCGGAAGCACCATCTATTGCGATCCCGACACCGTCTGGCGCTTTGTGGCCGACAATTCCTTGGTGCCGTGGGTCTACTTCGAGCCCAATGACGTGATTGTGATTGTTTCACGGAACTACGTTGCAAACGGCAGCTGGACCTGGACTTATTCGGCCAGTGATTTCTATGATCCCCCGACCCGCTGGATGGGGAACTAGAGCGGTTTCATATTTTCTGTAGCCGTTGTGGGTTGTAGGCCGGACCTCTGCGTCCGGCGGAATTCGCGCCCGCCACAGAGGGCAGGACTACAATCGGACCGTCCTTGCACCCGAAAAATGCGGCTACGGAATAAGTATAAATGCTTTAGTTCCTCAGGCTCCTGCCGTTAACACGGCAGGAGCTTTTTTCTGTGCCTGGGTCCCCACCGACCTTGTATGTCCGCCATAGCCTCTGGCGAAGGTGGGCGTCGGTGGAACCGAGTTCGGGTTAGCGGCAAATGAGCGCGGGATCAATTGTCGCGGCAAAGGAAGCCGAGACCAACGCTTCGATAAGGAGATGTTTTCCTTGAACCTTTTGGTCCAATACCTTGCCATTCGCATGCAGGGAGGCAATCAGACGGCCTTCGCCGACCGGAATCTTTAGGTGCAGGTGCCGAACGCGATTGCGCAAGAGATCCTCAATGATCTGACACAGTGTGGTCGTCCCATCGCCGGTGATGGCTGAAATCCGGACCGAATGCGGGAACCGGTCCGCTAAATAAGTCGATTGGTGCTGCCCCCGGTCCAGATCGGTCTTGTTGAAGACTGCAATCACGGTTTTGTCTTGTGCTCCCAGCTCTTTCAGGACCGCTTCCACGGAAGCAATCTGCTCCTCCACGCGGGGCTGAGAGGCATCGATGACATGCAGGAGAAGATCGGCTTCGTTCACTTCTTCCAGCGTGGCTTTGAAGGCTTCCACCAGATGATGGGGGAGCTTTCGAATAAAGCCGACCGTGTCGGTGAGGAGGCAGGGCTGATGGTTCGGCAGTTGCAGCTGTCGCGTGGTGGGGTCCAGCGTGGCGAAGAGTTGGTTGTCCGTCAGTACACCGGCCTGTGTCAGTCGATTCAACAGTGTGGACTTTCCGGCATTGGTATATCCCACCAGTGTCAGTAGGGCCCACCCATGGCGCCGCCGTCCTCGTCGGAGCTCCGCCCGTCGCTGGCGGACCCGCTTGAGCTGGGCGCGAATGCTCAGGAGGCGCTGGTCGATATGGCGGCGATCCATTTCCAGTTGCTTTTCACCCGGGCCTTTCAGTCCGATGCCACCGCGCTGTCGCTCCAGATGGGTCCAGAGACCACGCAGGCGGGGGATGAGATAGCGTAGCTGCGCCAGCTCCACCTGAAGGCGGCCTTCCAGTGTCAGGGCCCGTTGGGCGAAGATGTCCAGAATCAGTTGGGTCCGGTCGACTACGCGGACACCAAAGAGCTTTTCCAGGGTACGGCCCTGGGCCGGGGACAGATCATCATCGAAAATGACAAGGGCCACATCGGAGGCCTGGATTTGTGCGGCAATGTCCGTGGCTTTTCCCCGGCCGATATAGGTCGCCGGATGGAGGGTCCGCAGGCGACAGAGGGTTTCCCCCGTGACAACGGCATGGGCCGTGTCGGCCAGGGCGCGCAGTTCGCGCAGGGAATCCTCCACTTCCGCATTCGGCTGATCGCCCACGGTGGTGGCGATGAGCCAGGCGGTTTCAGGTGCATCGGATGAGGTCGTGTGCAGAGAGGTCATGGGGAAATCGATTGGGAATCGGGAGGGAGGGCCGCGTCGGTCGACAAGATCTGCCGCGCGAGCCACTCGAGGTCCCCGTCTGTGAAATACCAGCGCTCCCTCAAAGGGAGCTGCCAGTCGGGGGCGTCGGGGGAGGAAAGAAGGCCCAGATAGGTGGTGAAAGCTTCCGTTCCCAAGCGCTTCCGGAGGGCCCGGACCAGCGTCTCAGCCTGCCAGTAGAAAGCGGCAATCCGCCCTTCGGAAGTCGGGTAGGCCTCGAGCGCGGTCAGTTCTGCCAAGGAATAGCCCGTTTCTTCGAGATCCTCGGGAACCGGGCGTTCCACCTGCTGTGAGAGTGTGCGGGCGGTGGCAGCGGCGGCCTTGGCCCCAACATTGTTGGCCAGGCCTTCATCCAGCCAGAGGGGCGGGCGGGCGGGATACTGTTGGGCGATCAGCCAGTGTGAGAATTCGTGAGCCAGCCGGAAGGTCAGTTTGAGCGGATTGTCCGAGAGGTGGAGCTGAAGGGTGTCTCCTTCCTGAATGGCAAAGGCTTCCGCCTGAAAGAAGGATTGGATGCGCTCGGTGACAGAGGGTTTCCCCTTGATCTGAATCGTCAGGAGAGCGGCGCCCTTCGGGCAGCCGACTTCCTGTAGGGCGACTTTCATCGCTGTCGGAAGCGAGGTGTGCAGCAGTTCGGGGATGGGCGCTTCAGCGGACTTCACCTCGCAGCGGATCTGACCGTCTGCGAACGAGAAAGGCGCGGTCTCCGTTCGCGCTGAAGAGGGGAGAAGGAGCAGTAGAAGGAGGAGACCAAGGACCGCCCCGCCGCGGGAGGGGGGGCGCTTAGTCGGTTTCCATGGCAAACACATCATCTGCACAATATCCCAGCCCCTCCGGTGCGATTCAATCAAAATCGGTATCGACAAGCGGGGGGACGCTGCGGTAGAAGAGGGACTGCGAATTGCGGGAGTAATTCAGTGGTAGAATGCCTGCTTCCCAAGCAGAATGTCGCGGGTTCGACTCCCGTCTCCCGCTCCATTTTAAAAGCAAAACCGCATGGCAAATAGCCGCGTGGTTTTTTTTGGAGTTTAGCCGCCCGGTGTCCCCATGGAAATGACCTGAAGGGCATCGGAGACCGCCGGAGTGATCGTAACCGTGTTGCTGGAGATCACATAATCGTCTGGCGAGAGGGGCGACCAGTTCCACCCCTCGCCATCGACATCATTCGCACTCCAGATATTTCCCTGAATTCCGGATGCATTATTCAATGTGGCGATCAGGTAGTCGCCGTCGGATACAAACGCCACGACTTCGGGGGGAGGGGTCGAACGGGTAACGGCCACTTCGGACGCATAGGTCGTGACGGGTAGAAGATCTCCGGTGAGCGAAAAATTACCGATATAAAATTTCCTTTGCTCTTCGCCTCCGGCATTATAGTTCCAGAAGCGGATGTGGGAAATGAGCAGTTCAGAGGCCGCGGCCAGCTCCCCTTCAAAGGCCTGTCCATTGACCGTCAGGCGATAGGTGAGGGGAGAGGGGATTTCCAGCGTGCAGGTTTTAGGGGTATTGCTCCACGGGATTCCGGAATCCTGCTTGGTAGAGTCATAGAGGGTCCAATTGGTGTCGCCTTTATAGAAGTAGAATCTGAGCAGCTCCTGGTCAAATCTGTTTTCCAGAGCGAAGCCGACTGAGGCCTCAGGTGTGCCATCCACCCCGCCGTTCTCAAAGATAAAGGAAATTTGGTCTCCCTGCTGAAGGGGTGAGGAAAATGGGCGGAGGGCTTCCACATATCCTCCGTCGGCCTGCAGCGCCCATGCGTAGGGACCCAGAGACAGGGAGTTGGTGTCGGTGTTGGTGGATGCCAGAGTTGCCCCGGAACCATTGATCTCCCACGGTTGGAGTCCGTTTCCACCATTTGAGCCGTCCGTCCAGGTCATGCCGGAGACATAGGTGTCATTCGTTGGGGAGTCCCAGGCCCCGTTATTCGGGTTTACCGAAGAGTTGGTGCCCGATACGCGGATCAGATTGACCCCTACTGCGAGAGGGATGGGCGCCAGGTTCCAGTTTGTGGAATACGGCGTGGTCCCCGATAGGCCGTTTAGCGTATTTGTCCATATCAAGTCGCCTTCAAGAAGGCTGGCTGTTCCTTGAACGGAGTGAGAGGAGATAGTGTTGGGTACGGTCGTGTTAGGATCGGGTGATGTGATCAGAAGGAGGGGTTCTTCTGGATTCAGGCAGTCCCTGACGACCACACTCCAATTCTGACCGCTGTTGTTGTCCCATTGGTTGGAACTGTTCTTGAAAGCGAAGTCGAGCTGCCACGTGTCATCCGGAATGGAATAGCTAGTGCTCCAGGAGTCATTCCCCTCCAGCGTCAGGGGTACATCCACGGGGGTTTGCCAGTCGTTTCGGCCGATATACAGGTAGACCTGGGTGGAGTTCATCAGAACGCCGCCGTTGGCTTCATAGGTGATCGTCACCGGCACACATCCTTGAGGAGAGGAGGGGCTGATGGTGACCTCTGCCGGAAGGTCGCCGCAATTGGACACCTCCACGGACCAGTTGTTTCCATTGTGGTTGTCCCAGAGCGTGTCGCCATCCGTAAACGATACATTCACTTCATAGGTGTCATCCGGAATCAGATAGGCGAGAGTCCAGTCCTCCCCGGATGCGGTCATCAGCAGATTCGAGGGGTACTGCCAGTCGTTCCGACCCACAAAAGCATAGACGGCGGCCGCATCCTTCAGGGGGCCGTCGGCCGGTGTGTAGGTGATCGTTACCGTGCTCCCGCAGCCGTCGGGGGCTTCCGGGTTGAAGGAAGCAGAAGAGGCGATGGGAATGCTGGATTTGGAATAGATCTGCATCGAGTAGGCTCCCAGGTCCAGCGAGGCACTGGAAGCGGCTGTTACAGTGCCGCCGACGGCCGGCCCCACGCCGCCGAAGGAGGAATCATACGCCTGTGAGTCCGAGTTATAGAGGCAATACCAGGTGCCCGAGGAGGGGAAGTCCAGCACATAGCCGGTATAGGCCGTGGCCGAGCAGTTGATGGCAATCACCAGATCGTCCACGCCGCCACCCTGATCCCAGCGGATTAGGCCAACCACCTTGGCGGTGTTGTTGACATGGTGGACATCGACATTGCCAGGCTGTTTGAGGCCGCCGGAGACGCCCTCGGTATTGCGGCGCAGGTGAATCAGGTCGCTGTAGGCCTGCACGATGCCCGCAAAGGTTTCCGTGAGGGACCAGCGCAGCGCCGTGTTGTTGGAGAAGGTATAGTCCTCGTTCATTTCCGAGCCTTCAAAAATCATCGGGATGCCCGGAGAGACCAGCACAATGGTGTTGGCCAAGAGGGCTCTCTTTTTCGCATAGTAGGACCAGGGATTGGCGGAATCGATGTCGTAGGGCAGGCGGTGCTTGTCGTTCAGGTCGCCGCAGGTGTCATGGCTTTCCACATAGACGATGTCGCTGAAGCTCCCGTTGCCGAGATGATAGGCCAGGGTGTCCATGTCGCGGTCGGAATCACTGGCCGCGGTCGCCAGCCAGCGGATATCGCTCAGATAGCCGTGATCCCATTGGGCCTGGAAATTGACGGCGGCATCAAACGCATTGTCTTCCGCGATTCGAATGGCATTGGGAAACTCGCTGGCCATCATGTTGTTGACTTCCTCGAGCAGCTGCTGGCCGGAATCGTTCCAGGTGCCGCTGGTATTGAGAATGTTGTAGACGGAGTCCCAGCGGAAGCCATCCACCCTGTACTCCTCCAGAAACATGCGGATCTGGTCTTTGATGTAGGTGCGGACTTCATCGCGGCCATAGTCGGGGCGGGTGGAGCCCCAGTCGGTGTTGGCCTTCCAGTCGTTATAGAAATAGATACCCCCGTATCCGTCCTGGGACCAGCCATCATACTGCCAGAGCCCATCGCCGAGATCGCTGGGACCATAATGGTTGTGGACGACATCGAGGATGACCGCAATGCCGTTCTCATGGCAGGTCTTCACAAACCGCTTGAGGCCGTCCGGCCCGCCAAAGGAGGACTCTATCGCGTAGGGATCCGACGGGTTGTATCCCCAGGAGCGGTCGCCCGGGAACTCATTGACCGGCATCAGTTCCACCGCTGAAATCCCCAGCGCTTTCAGATAGGCGATCTTCTCGCCGCATTCATCGAAGGTGGAGGGCAGCCAGTCCTCGGCGTTGTATGAACCCACATGCAGTTCATAGATGACCAGATCGTTGTGATAGGGGACATAGGCTCCGGCTCCTCCCCAGTCAAACGCGTTCGGATCATAGACGATGGAATTGCCGGCGGAATTGACCATTCGCTTGCTGCGCGGATCTTTTTTATCGGTGCCGTTCAGGACGAATTTATATTCGTCTCCGGCGCTGGCCCGATCCACGTCGACCGACCAGGTGCCGCCGGAGGCGTCCGCGGCCAGATCGATGGACCCCCAGCCGCTGAAGCTGCCCTTGACTTGAACCGTCGTGGCATTCGGTGCCCAGGTCCGGAAGGTGACTCCCGTGCCGTTCGCGTCTGCATATGGGACCGAGCCCATTCCTCCCCGGCTCGACTGTCCCGATGCCATCCCCACACTCAGGATACAAAGAAGGCCCATCAGGAAGAAACGGCAGATTTTCATGCCCCAAGCCTACGATGCGTAAATCGTTTTTGCAAAGCAATTCACTAGTGAATTCAAACGCTTTTCACGGCGATTTTAGGGCATTTTTCGAGCAAAGTGGTGCTAATCAAAAATTAACATAAGTCCCTGTAAATCCTATGGGTTGAGGAGGGAAAGAGCCTCGATTAGGGGGAGATTTCGATCGGAAGCGGGACCCTTCGATAGGGAAACGGGTCCAGAATTTCGTCCACAAAATCGTCCAGATCCTGGGTCGAGAACTCGGATTCGGGGGGCGCGCTTTGAATTTCTTCCGCAAATTTGGCCTGCGTCAGATTGGCATTCGGCGGGCGGGATTTGGAGAAGATCTGCATGGAATAGCGGCCCATATCGAGGGGCAGGGTGGTCTGGCTGGAGGGGAGCCGGTATCCTTCCCCAGCCTTCGGGCCCAGGTTGTCGAAGTCTTTGGCATATTGTCCTGCGCTGGAATTGAAATGGCAGAACCAGGCCCCGGCACTCGGGAAGCGCACACCGTATTGTTTTAGTGGAACGCCGGAGAAGTTGGCCACGATCACCGTCCCGCGATCCTTGGCCTCGTTCTTCTTGTGGCGGCTGTAGGCGATGACCTTGGCTCTATTGTCCGCGTGCAGGATGCTCAAGGCATCGCCCTGCAGTCCCGGGGTGAAGCCCTTGGTATTGCGCCGCAGGTGAATCAGATCTGCCGTCGCCCGGACGATGCCTTTGTGGGTGTGCTGAGCCCGTGCCCACGGAACCGGCGTGTTGTCGCTGAAGTCCTCTGTGTCATGCATTTCGTACCCCTGCAGCAGCATGGGATAGCCTGGAACCGTCAACACGATGGCGTTGGCCAGCAGGGAGAGGGCCCGTGCTCGCAGGCTGTCCGGCTTGGTCGGGTCAATATAGGCCGGAAGGCGGTGATGCTGGTTGAGATCGCCGGCGGAATCATGGCACTCCGCAAAATTGACCCAGTTGAACCCATCCAGCCGCTCCAGTTCGGCCGTGAACAGAGGGATGTCCCGCTGCTTGTCCGGGCCGCGGACCATCGAAGAGAGCGTGGCCTGGAAAGCCGAGTTCCACTGGGCATCGAACCCGACGCCGCCGCCATCGAAGGCATGGTCTTCCGCGATGCGAAGGACATCGGGGTGATTCTTTTTCAGCCAGTCATTGGCTTCCGAGAGGACCCGGTCCCCATCGGCATTCGACCGTTCCCCGTTCGAATAGTATCGGATGTTGTGAACGGAATCCCAGCGGAAGCCATCCAGTTGATACTCGGCAACAAACATCCGGATGGAATCGACGATGAAGTCCCGCACTTCCGGCCGGCTGTAATTGGGCCGCGGGCCCCATTCCGTCATGGCCCGCTCCTCATCCGCATAGAAGTAGATCCCGCCGGGGGACTCCGGGGCGGCCGGATCAAATTTCCAGACGGCGACATCTTCGGGGCCATAGTGGTTGTGGACGACATCCAGCATCACGGCGATGCCGTTGGTGTGGCAGGCATGGATGAACTTCTTGAAATCCACGGCGCCACCATAGGAGGATTCAATAGCAAAGATGTCGCCTGGATTATAGCCCCAGGAGCGGCTTCCGGTGAACTCATTCACCGGCATCAGCTGGATGCAGTTGATCCCGAGCGCTTTCAGATAGGGCAGGCGTTTGATGGCCCGCCGGAAGAGCGAGTGCTTCCCCGGAATTTCATAGGCAAAGGTGCCCATGTGCATTTCATACATGACCAGGTCTTCTTTGGCTGGCATGGTCCATGGAGTGGTGGGGCCCCACGGCGTCTTCTTCGGATCGACAATAATCGATACATTCTCTTCGGTGTTCACCGCCCGCGCCCGCGGGTCGCGTCGAGGCTGCCCATCGATCAGAAACCGATAGGCATCGCCGGGGCGGGCCCGCCGGCTGGCCAGCACCCAGTAGCCCGGACGGGTGGGTTCTTTCTTGAGGGCCGTTTTCTTCCAGCCGTTAAACTCGCCGCTGACGGCCACCGTCGAGGCATAGGGTGCCCACACGCGGAAGGTGACCGACCGCCCGGTGCCCTGGCTCTTGACCGTCGCGCCGACCGGCACATCCAGCGCCTGGCTCACGGTTGGCAGAAAAAGAAACAGGCCCAGCAGCAGGCAAACGAAAGGCTGCTTCCGCCATCCTTTCGTCCCTTCACAAGGTCTTGAAATGCCACTTGAGATCACGTGGCGAGGATAGCGAACGCCTCCGTGGCGGGCAAGAGCGGAAAGCCAAAAACATGATTCAATGTCCAAGTTCCAGCATTCAAGTTCCAAATTTCAAGTGAAGAGTCCGAATCGGCCAAAGACCGTTTGTATCCAGATTCGCTGCCGCATGAAATATGGGGAGAATGAAGGAATGCTTTTGAAACTGAGAACCCCTGAAAAAACAGTGGCACGAGATGTCACGGTTCAGATGAATGGGAGAGGCTGCGGGGCTCGAACCCACGACCCCGACCAATCAAATCAAGGGTGAAAAGAGGGCGGGTACACGGAATTTGACACCGCGCCCTTGCTCCACTGAATTGTTGGATGTTGTGAGTGCTTGGGAGCAGTTGGCCGCGTGGGAGGCCGAGACGAAAATCCAGGACGCGATGCCGGATGTGCTGGCCGCTACGGGAGTCCGTGAAGTCGGGGATCACTCCGCAGGAGTGGGGTGAGTTCGTTGGGTCACCACAGAAGAATGATGGCATATGAGTTTCAGGTATTATGAAAAGGGCAGGGCAATCTGCCTCTTTTTTAGCTATCAGGTCTATTTGTCGCGCTACGATGCTTGGATCTTTCGGAACGACCAGTACAATACAGATGACCTAGAAAGCCGGATGAAGTCTATCGGTCCGACTATCCGACAGGCAAAGTAGCCTTCTCATGTACAACTTTATTGCAAGGCACATGGATGGGAATGATATATCCAACCAATCCAGACAGCACTGCCAAAAATAAGGCTCCTCCGCCGGCATTGATGTTCTTGAGCTGCCAGATCATGTCATGCCAGCTCTGCATCGCTTTGAAATAGGTGAGATTCGCTTCGGTGGGTGCGGGCTGAACGGTTTGAAGCCATGAAGACCCGACGGTATGCAACACATGGGATTGGATTTCGACGGATTGCTGGTATGCGCACACCAGTGCAATGGCAAGCACGGTTACAGGAAAGGCTACCAGCCTGCGTCGAAGGGGCATGGCGGGCGCGGCGAATACGGTGAGGGCCAGCACCACTAGATGGAGCGTTTGCCAAATCCCTTTTTCGCTGGAGCCACCCAATAGTGGGAGCGGAGATCCATCCGCCCGCTCCATGTCGAGCCGCACCTGACATTCCACCCGGATCATCTTGTCCTGCAGGGACAGTTGGACGTTTTCGACGTAGGGGCTGGTCCAGTCGGTCATGACTCGGGCAAAAGGCTCGATTACACGCAGGATGGGCGCCGGGAAGGAGTAGCACAGCAGGATAGCGAGGGCATACATCCCTCCCATGCGGAGCAACATCCGGGTCGGCGCACCGAATTTCACGAGGCCGCCTCGGTTGAAGCTTTATCGCGAGGCAGTGCCTCGAATTGCACCAAGACAAACGCCATGGCCGCCAGTACGATCACCGTGGGCCAAACGAATTCATGTGCAATCACAAACCAGTCCGGGTGTTTGAGCGCCACGTGGAATACGCTGACGATCCGGATGAGATTCAATGAAAACACCAGCAGTGTGCCAATCGCGATGCCGCGCAAGCGTCGCGCCATGGGTATCGGGCAAGCCAGGAGAGCGGTAGCCAGCATTAGCCAGACCTCCATTCCGTCGCATCCCTGCCGGACTTCCAATTCCATGCCGAGGGTGCAGAGGCTGGAATCTCGTTGATGGATATCGATCTCCGGCAGGGTGAGGCTCAACAACCAAGCTGCCGGCCGCACCTGCAACTGATTGATCATCCAGGGGCGGGTGAAAGCATAACTGGCGTTGTATAGCACCAGGCCGGCCGCAAACAGCACCAGCCACAGCAGCAGCCAGCGGAGCCATCGCCGGGATCCTCCGCTTGTTTTCCGGGGTGCTTGTCCGCCCTCTCCACCGGGAGGCTGTGCGGCGGCGATCTGGGTCGCGTTGGCGCTTGTGTCGGGGAGATCCATGGGCTTGTCGCGAGGAGGAGTCCCAAAGGGGCTACTGGGTTCCCCAGTTATACCACGGGATGTTTCCCCGGGAGTCGGGTTCCAAGCTGGCGGCTCCGGTTAAGGCTTGCACATGCCCATCGAAGAATACGAAATTGCCCCGGCCGGAGTGGCGCAAAACGGGCGTCCAGTCGAGGTCGCAGGCGAGGACAAAGACGGCCGGGTCGGCCAAGGTGACAATGCAGAGGTTGCCGACATTTATCGAATCATTCAACTTGTAATCGGTGCAGAAATCCTTGCCTTCGATTTGGGTGGCATAATATTCAGGCCAGGTGTTGCCGCCGGAGCCGTCCCGCTGGGCGGTGGGGCAGACATAGATGGCCGGGTCGGTCAGATAGGGATAGAGGATCTCGCATTGCTTGTATTGGCTGTCCCATTCCAAATCGGGGAAAATGCCCTGATGGTCGCTGAGGTACAGGTGCATGGCCTGGGCAATTCCGCGGAGATTGCTGGAGCACTTCGTGCGGCGTGCCGCTTCCAGGGCATGTAGTGAAACCGGAATCAGCACGGCGGCCAGCAGCGCGATAATGGCGATAACCACCAGCAGTTCGATCAAGGTGAAGGCGTTGGCTCCATTCCGCCCCCGTCGAATTTTATCGTTAACCTGGATATTTTGGTGTTGCATAAGTGTCACCTTTTCCTCAATGTAAACGTATACATTATGGATGTCGAGCGGAAATTATCAGGTGGGCCCAAAAAAAACGAGCCGGGAGAATAGCCATGTCACATGCGAATCGCCATCATGCCACGGATCCCCGGGATCGGATTCCCATCCGCCAGAAAGTTGCTTTTGGGCTGGGTATGGCCACACCCATTGCGTTTGTGAACTCTGTGGCGCAGCTAACCAACCTGATTTTCAACATTGGACTCGGTGTCAGCCCGATCTTTCTGGGCATCGCCCAGATGATTCCCCGCCTATGGGATGCGATTTCCGATCCGCTGGCTGGGTTTTTGTCTGATAATACCCGGTCGCGCTGGGGGCGTCGGCGGCCCTATATCCTGCTCGGTGGAATAGCAACGGGAATTTGCTATGCCGCGATCTGGTGGGTCACTCCCGGCCAAAGCGAGGCCATGCTCCTCGCATACTACCTAGCTGCCACACTGGTCTTTTTCACGGCGGTGACCCTGTATTCGGTGCCACTGGTTGCGTTGGGCTATGAAATGTCCCGGGACTACCATGAGCGGACGAAGCTGTTTGCCTACGGCAGTTTCATCGGCAACGTCTGCGCGATCCTTACCCCGTGGATGTACCGGCTGGCGAACGCGAGTTTCTTTGAGAACGAAGTGGTGGGTATGAAATACGTCGGCATCGGCGTGGCCGGGATCATCGTGATGACGGCGATCCTCTGCGGCACGCAATGCAAGGAAGTCCATTACAAGGAGGCCTCGGGTCAGGCCAAGATCAAGTTTTGGTCGACGCAGAAGGCCATGATGAAGAATCACACCTTCCTGCGGCTGATTGCCTGCATCTTTTTGATCACCGCGGGCTTCAATTTTGTCAACGGCTTCAGCAACTACATCATGATTTATTATGTGTTCGACGGGGCCAAGGCGGCGGCCAGCACGGTGATGGGCATCAACGGAACCGCTTGGGCGATCGCCGCCCTGATTGCGGTATTTCCCATGGCATGGGCCAGCCGTCACCTGGGTAAGGCCATGACGGTGCGCATCGCCATCCTGCTGATGGTGGTGGGGGGGCTGCTGAAGGTGGTCTGCTATAACCGGACTTATCCGCTGCTGAGCCTCATTCCCACCATCCTGCTTTCCACCGGCATGCTGGTTTTGTACACCATGGCCGGATCCATGATCGCCGACATTTGCGACGAGGATGAAGTGCAGTCCGGGGTGCGGCGCGAAGGTAGCTTTTCCGCGCTCTACAGCTGGTGGCTGAAAATGGCGGTTTCGACTGCCTATCTGGTGGCGGGGTTCATGCTGGTGAGCACGAAATTCGACCACACGCTGATTCAACAGTCGGACTTCACCCTGTTCTGGCTGCGCTTCTGGGAAATCGGCATCCCCTCGGCATTGTGCATGGTGGGTTTGCTCCTGCTGCATCGCTATCCCTTGACCGAAGATCGCGCCTATGAGAACAAGCGGATTCTGGATGAACGTCGCCTCCAGTTGGAAGGACAATCCACTGAGGACACACCATGAATAGGAACCGTCCCATCCGCATTTCCTTGCTCGCCGCTTGGATGAATCGTCTGCTGACGATCGGAGCCCTTCTCATCCTTTCCGCCTGCGGGAAAGGGACGACTCCTCCGTCGGTTTCGGAATCGAACCCGTTCGAGGGCTTGATCGTACAACAGGTGGAGTCGCCGGCCTCCCGCTCGATGCTGCCGGTCGTCACGGGTCTGGAGGCCCATGCGGGCGCGGAGCGGGTGGACCTCTACTGGGCGGAGCCGGAGAACTGGCACAACCGGGAGAACTGGCAGTTCGAAGTGGAAGGTAAAAAGGGTTCCGGTTTTGAAAAGATCCACAAAGGGAGCATAGGCATTCCTGCCTTTAGCCATTTCATTGAGCCCGGCCGTCGCATGGAATACCGGGTTCGCATGGTCGCGCTGGATGAAGATGGGCGTGTGAAGAAATCGTCGCCGTGGTCCGCGTCCGTCACAGGGGAATCCCGCGCCTTGGCCGACAGCGATCTGGTCGAAGAGGCCCAGCAGGCGAGTTTCCGGTATTTCTGGAACTATCGCCACCCTGTGTCGGGGTTGCCGCGCGAGGGAATCGGAGGCTGGAACCGCAACATGTGCTCGGTGGCGGCAGCTGGCATGATGTTTTTCAATCTGGCGGTCGGGATCGAAAACGGCTGGATTTCTCGTGATGAGGGGCTGGCACAGGCCCGCCAATCTTTGGTGTTTCTGGAGGAAAAGGCGGATCGCTTTCACGGGATGTTTCCCCACTGGCTCCACGGCGAAACCGGTAAAGTCATTCCATTCGGAGGAAAGGACGATGGGGCCGATGTGGTGGAAACGGCATTCCTTCTTTCAGGGGCGCTATTTTTCCGCGAATACGTTGGCAACGATTCGTCCGAAGACTCCCTCGTCATCCGGGATATCGCCAACCGCCTGTGGGAGGGCGCCGAGTGGGATTGGTTTATAAAGGACCGTCCGGACGGACGCCGCCCCTTGCTGTGGCACTGGTCTCCCCGGCATGGATTTGCCATTGATCTTGAAATCGTTGGATTCACCGAGGCCCAGATGGTTTACGTGTTGGCGCTGGCGTCGCCCACGCATCCGGTCGAACCGGTGTCCTATTTCAAGGGCTGGCTCCATCCCGGCTACGGGTATCCGCGCACGAAGCTGGGCGTTCAGCTTGAACTGAGCCATGAGCCGGACGGACCCCCGCTATTTTATACGCATTACTCCTACCTGGGCATTCATCCATCGGTATTCCGCTATAGGTCGAAAAACTACTTTGAGCAGTTCCAGGATTTCTGCCAGGCGCAGGTGCGCTGGGCCGAGAAGCATCGCCCCGAACTGGGCGGCGGGATTTGGGGAATGACGGCGGGAATGAATCCAGACGGGTATGGCGTGCAATATCCGGGCCATGACGACGGGACGATTTCGCCCACGGCCTTTCTCGCCTCGATGCCCTATGCGCCGGAAGAAGCCTGCACCAGCCTTTCCAACCTGTACCTCCGCCATGCCCGGGCCCTGTGGGGGCCCTTCGGATTCCGTGATGGGATGAACGCTAGCCGCAACTGGTACAGTTCGAACTACATCGCCATCAGTGTTGGACCGGTGGCCCCGATGATCGAAAACCACAAGACGGGGCTGTGCTGGAATACACTCATGCAAGCCCCGGAAATCCAGCGTGGCATCGAGATCATCAGCAAGGGTGAGCGGTAACGCACTTGTCGGGGAGCGGCTTCTGTTGCCGACCCGTTCCAGATCATAATCCAATGGCTCTTTGCGGTACGCTACTTGTGTACTTCGTTGCCATGGAGAGAACCAGCAGATCGGAAAGGTTGCGTGTGGATGCCGAAAGGCTGGGTGTAAATTGTGCCGTCTGAATTTGCCAGGCTGGCCCGGACGAATACGGACGATGGGGGAACATTCGTAATCGCCAGTTCAGCTTCTTGGTGAATGACTTCGCTCCGTTCTGTTTCCGGATTATACGTGATCCAGCGGACAACCTTCGTACGGTCCTCCAGTTCCAGTCGAAGACATTTTTTCGATGCCACGATACGAAGCCTCGGCGGGCTCGGTAGAGCCATTTGAATCCTGGGCCGGTAGAGGAAAAAGGCGCCGGACTCCAGGGCTGCTCGGACGGTGTCTGCTGTGAGCTCCGGCAGGAGGAAAATCTGCGCGTTCCATCCCAGCTGTTCGGCGGTATGCATGTCATCGCCTGCGAATCCCCAGACCGGTCGGTCGGGCATGAGATGGTGAAGAATCCGGTCCCATAGATCCCTGTCACCGGGGCAACGATCGTTCTGATTAAAAATCTCCAGCCCGATCAAGTGTGGATGTTGCCGGTAGAAGTCGATATACCATTCGGGTCCCATTTCATATCGGCCCGGGTGGAGAAAGATGGCCAGGCCCCCGCGCTTGCCGATTTCTTTCAGGGCAGTCTGCTCTGAGGAGGTATTGCCTGCGAAATCGCAGAACAGGCTGCCGATGTGATGGGTGAGGCTGATTTCGGTGCCGGGGATGGAGAGCATTCCCAGTGCATCGGGATTCCGGTTCTGCCAGGGGCTGGAGATGTCGCCATAGCGCTGGTTTTGGCGTCGCCAGGATGGATTCGGTGCCTCATGGATTTCCTCGTAGATGGAGCTCAGCTCTGTCCAGGGATAGAGGATGGCGGGCCGTGCACGGTAGTGATCGTTGTCGTGATCGGTGAGTGCCAAGATCTGGACGCCCAGCTTGTGGTAGGCGTCGATCGCTTCGTGCGGTGTGAATTCGCCGTCGGAATAGGTTGTGTGGGTATGGAAGTTGGCATAATACGGGGTTGCCTTTTCCCAGTCGACGGCGGCATAGGGATTGACGAATTCCCGAAGCTCAGTGCCGCTGGCTGCGACGCACAGGAATTCTGCTGCAACAAGTACGATCAGGCGGAAGTTAAAATTCACTGCGTGATCTTATGGGGTGAAGGCTGAACATGGAATTCAGAGAGGAGAGCCTTGCCGTTCTGAACAAGGGGGTCGCGGTTGAACGTTGTCCAGACGAGGCCGTCTTCGCAGGTGTTGACGAGCGAGAGGAAAAGCATGCCCTGGTCCAGGACGAGATACTGGCTGGTGTTGTCCCCGACGATGGCGCCGGTTTTCCAGTTGACGCTGTCGCGGAAGCCAAAGGCGTGCCGTGGTCCGTCCGCCTCGTCCCTGTACGGGTTGCGCAGCCCGTATTTCTCGAGGCGATGAAGGTTGTCGATGACTTCGCGAGGAAACAGATGGATGGCCAGGGCGGAAGCGTGGGGCGTGACGATTTCATCCCGGATGTCGTTCCAGCCGTGGTACACATCGTCCGGGCCGACGCAGGCAGACCAGCCCCAGACGGGCGCGCCGATTTCACGGGCATGGAGGATCTGGGCTCGGGCGAAGCTTTCGGCGGAGTGACCGAGGGAAGTGCCGCGGTTGTCGAGGAAGAGTCCGCAGATGAACTGCATGAAGAGTCCGCCCCCTTGCCAACCATGGAGGTAATAGTGGCATCCGTACCGTTCCTCTTCCGACAGGTCGTGGCGGTCCCAGGATTCGGGTGGCACTTTGCCGGAAGCGATGGCGAGGAAGTGACCCAGAATCTTGTCTTCGCCGCGGAAAAAATATACGGGATGTTGGACCGTTTGGGTCACGATATCGAAGTCGTAGAACAGGCGGCCAGTATCCGGTTCATAGAATACGTTCCAGGGAATTTCGTCGAGGAAGGCGGTGCACCGTTCGTTGAGTTCGGGGAAGGTCTGGCGGACAAGGATGAGGCTGGCGGGCAGCTTGTTGTAGTCGGAGATGTTGTTGGGGCCGGGCCGGGCGTCAAAGGATTGTCCGGACGGATCGAGCCAGTTGTTGTAGAGGCGATGCCAGTTTCCGGTCCGGTCCAATGTGTCGAGAATCTTTCGGATGCGCGCCGTGGCGTCGGGCTGGTCTACATAGCCCAGTTGGTAGGCCATGCACAACGAAGCCAGGTACATGCCCAGATTGGTCGTATTAGTCTTGCCCGTTCGCCGGTTGTTGTCATAAGGGAATCCCGTTTCCGGGGCGATGAAATGGTCGATGTAGTTCCAGGTGTCTCGTTGAAGTTCGCGCAGATAGGCCAGGTCATCCGCCGTTACTTCCTGGGAACGGGGAGGCGGAGTTCTTGGCGTGCAGGATGTCATACTGATCGACAGAAAAGCCGGGAGGAGAAACCAATTCAGTGTCAGAGTCTTGAGCATGTCCGTCTTTCCCCGGGTTGGGAGGGGGGGGCCAATCCGGTTGTTTGTGATGGTGTAGCCGTTGATCAAGAGGGTGGCCGGAGCGCGATCTCCACGATATTGACTTCCTGGTCCAGCCGGCGGAGGAATTCGCGGCGGTCCAGAGAGGTGCCTCCGTTGCGGTATGGGTTGGCCAGCGGTGTCGCCATATCGGGTTTCTGGCCATTGATCAGAATCGGGGATTTGTAGCGCGTCGAGTACAGGACGCAGACGTCTTTGCCTTCGTAGTTCATATGAATTTGGCTTGAGGAGAGCGCGCTGGGCAGCATGGGATCGAAAACGATCTGGTCATAGTGTTCGCGGATGCCAAACAGGCAGGATCGTACCTTGTGCAGATACAATCCGGGCCCGCTGGAATAGAGACGCCAGCCGGATTTGACCGTTCGCCTCCCGTCGCGGAGCTCCTCGAAGTGTTCCAACGCTTCGTAACGATCGGCATAATCGCCGTCCGAGCTGCTGAAATAGACGTTGGCCTGGCGCGGCGCGGCATTGGGCAGGCGGCTGGAAAGTCCGGTGGGATTGACAATCTGTAAGGCCCACCACGCTTCATCAGCATCGCCGATGCGGGCCATGGCTTCGGCATAGCGCAGATGTGCGTGCGCGTATTGGAGGGCCACTTCGCGCCCGAAATAGGCGGAGGTTTCCGCTCGCTGGAACATACGGCTGATCCCTCCTGTATAGGAGACGGGCCGGTTCATCAACCGCACGCCGTCCGGAAAGCGGAGCTGTTCGCGGATGAGGGTGGCGTGGGCGCGGGCCTGCCTCGGGTCAAAAATACCGCTCAGGATTCCTCGGGTCATGGGGAGCAGGCGGTACTGGATGCCGCTGATTTTGTCGCGGGGATGGAGCAGGGGCTCGAAGCCGGAGGCTCGCTGCAGGGCGAAGCCGGTCGCAATGCCATCGGGCATGAGATGTCGGTGGAAATCCTCCCGAATACGGCCCCGGAGTTCGGTGATGTGGTCTGCGCGGGTATGATGGCCTGCTCGTTCGAGCAATGTCGCCAGTTGTCCAAATGTTTGGTAGGCCAGTTGGACGGTCCAGGAGCTGACCATTTCCCGGCGCATTTGGGGTTGGGCGGGTTGCAGGGTGTCATCCCAATCCCCATCGCCATAGGCGACGAGAGATGTGTTTCCCGCGCAACGTTCGGGGTACCGGCGGATCACCTCGTCGACATGTTCAAGTAGGGGACGCGGGGAAAGGGGGCCCCCGTCCTCATCCAGGAAAGGGGCCGTCATTTCCAGTACGCCGGGGTCATTGGCTGCCTCCGCATAGTCGCAAAGGGCCTTGAGGGGCCAGAATGCGATGTCACCATGACAATGGCGCTGTTGAATGTCGGCGTAGGATCCCAGCATGAACCATTGGGGCCACAAGCCGTCACTGGCATACTGATGAGAAAATACAGTGCGGAGAATTTCACGAACTTCGGCATAGCGTTGTTCCCCAAGCAGCCATTCGACCGGACCCTGACAGACGTCGCGCACACCCCAGGCGCCCCCGCCATACTGTTCAAGACCGTGAGGTGAGGCGAGATGAAGCCTTGCGTTGTGCCGGAACCAGGGCAGGATCTCCGCGAGGGTTGCCAGTGCCGGGGAAGGAGAGTCAATTCTCCATGTCGATGGACTCGGGCCGCAGATGGATTGGGGGGTGCTTGTCGGGGTCGCCGCCGTCGCGGCATCGATCTTCACGGAGAGTTCTCGAACCTCATGAGTTTCCAAAACCAGAAATGGGGATTGCCTCGACTGCCGGTCCAGCCAGATCGCAGCATCGCCACCGAGCCGGGCCACGGCATCGAGCGGTGTTGCGGCAATGCGATAGCGTCGTTCCGGATGGCGTTGCGCATCCTGCGTCTCGGGGTCGGGCGTCAAGATTGCTTCAGCCCGGTCCGGATCGATGGCGATGGATCCGCCCTGGTCCAGATCGGTGGTGCCGAGGCAGAGTTGATGCGTAACGAGCCATCGGAGCGGCGCCCCTTCTTCGACCCGGCATTCGAGAATAACGGCGGAGGGATCGGCCTCAACCCGGCTGACAATACGCAGGAGAGAGCCGGGGAATTGATACCACCATTCCACGCGGTCCAACCCCATGGCGAAGGCCGTTGGCGTGCCTAGCAGGCGCCATGAATCATCCAGCCAGATCCAGACCCGCTGCCCGGAGGCCCGCAGTCTTTGCAGCGGATCGCGAACCACCGAGAGCAGGCGGGCAAAGTCCGGATTGCCGCAATACGTCTGGGCATTGAACACCCCGGGAGCATACGTGGTGGTGCCAAAAGCCTTCTCTTCCGGCAGCAGATCATTCGATCCCAACAGGATCTGGCCATGTGAACGTTCAACGATCGACTCCTTGGCTTTCGTGGCGACATGGACGCCCTCGGGAGTGAAAAATGAGGCCAGTCTGCCTTGGATCCATTCCTCTTCGCGGCGACAGGGGAACCAGCGATCCCAGTCGGATGCCTCCCAATCCTCTCCATGGATCAAATCCGGTTCGTCCCAGATCGACCGGGCGACAGGGGAGGCCTGTATGTTCGGCCAGACCGGTGCGCGGCCCGCCGAGAGATCCTCGAGGTCACCTTCGCCGGTGGTCGCGGGGTGGTCGGGACAATAGGTGACGTGGAAGCGGAACGTTGCGTTTCGACCGGGTGCAAGTTGCACCTTCCGACTCTGCAAGGCGGCGCAAGCCGACTCGCCCTGTCGGCGGTGCGAAGGCAGGGTTGCATCCTGGATCAGGCGCGGATGGCCGTTTGTACGTTGCGAGAGTCCGAAGACGTCTAGGCCATCGGTTGCGAATGCCACCGCTCCGGTGGGACACGAAGCTGCCAGCCAGGGGTGGAAACCATCGCCCTGAGGCAGATTTTGCCGGGCGCAAAGGACCGGACCCCACTGCGGATGATGCAATACGGTGTGATCGATGTAATGAGAGTTGTAGTTTTCATTGACCCGGGCATGATCGAGTCCGGTCAGCCCGATGTCCTGGGCCATCACGATCTCGACCGGCCTTTTCTGCAGCCCATCCTGGGCGATTTCCGCATGCCAGGTCCAGGCGGCGCAGATCGGGTCCAGTTCCAGCATGACTCGCCAGCGCCAGCTCTCCTGTTTCCCCTGCCAAAGCGCCCGGAGATCGTCGATTTTTTCAAATGCGGTCACCCGGGCAGGATTGAGGAGAGAGAGAAACTGATCGCTGCTGCGCAACCAGAGGCGAAAGGGAGCCCCCTCCGGCGGAATACCCCGGAACTGGTTGAGCAGCACATCGCCCTGCTCGATGGAACCCATGGTGCCATTGGCCAACAGATCAATCTGGAGTCCACTCCGGTTCTGCAAGCGGATCTTAGTGAGCTTGTCCCATGGTGAAAATGTTAAAGTAAGCATGGCGTGTGACAATCTGGATTGAAGGACTGAGCTTCCCTTCGCTGTGCCAGGAACGGTAATCCGTCCGGTATCGGCATTGAAGCCGACCCCGAATGGGGAGACCGGTCGCAGGCGGGTTTGAGATTATGGTTTGGAACGGAAGACGAAGTCATCGAAGATGTGGAATTCTGCCCCGTCTTCAGGCAGGGACGGCATAGATACAACCCCTCGCACGCTGGCGGTTACCGTTCCGGGAGGCGCAACCACAGAGTCCAGCTTAACAGACTTGAACGATTGATCGTCCGTCACCCATGGGGATTGCAACTGTTCGATCACACTGCCGTCTTCGTCCAGCCATTGAAGCTCCAACCACGAGGAGGAGGAATGGATATTCACGGCCCGGATTGAGACTTTGGCGGAACAGGTCGCTCCGGCGGATACCGGTATATTTTGATATATACCGCGCCATTCGTCGCTGTCTGTATCCAGGACGTCGTTGACGACACCGCTATCTCCTGAGTGGGTGTCTTCGCCGGAGCTACACCGCCAGCCTTGACCAAAGGTGCTCCAACCGGTGAGATCGCCGGTTTCGAACCCCGGATTCTCGATCCGGTTAGCCGCACCTGCAGTTGTGGCGACGAGCAGGAAGGCTGCCGCACTCAGACTAAGATAAAGGGCTTTCATAATGGGCTCCATAGTTATTTTCGGATATGTGTTCAGCCGACCGGGACGATAAGGACGATCCAGTCTGTTATTTCCGCTGGCGACGGCGAAGGACGAGTGCCAAGGCTCCGATACTGAGAAGAGCCATACTGCCCGGTTCGGGAATCACGGTCATGGTGAAGTCGTCAAAGATATGAAAGTCGCTGTCTCCAGGGGTCGGGAGAGTGACCATATTCACGATACCCCGGACGCTGGCGTCCGTGGCTCCGGCTGGGGCAACGATCGTGCCAAGACCCATATAGGTGAAGGCCTGGTCGCTGGTGACGGATGCGGATTGAAGCTGGCTGATGACCCCGCCGCCGCTATCCAGCCACTGCAGTTCAAACCACGAGGCCGAGTCATTGACGCTTACGGCCCGGATATAGACCCCGGCATTGTAGGTTAGCCCTTCGGTCACCGACACGTTTTGATAAACACCTCGCCAGTTTTCGCCCACATCCGAATCCAGGATGTCGCACACCAGGCCATAGGTTCCGCTGAAGGCATCGGCACCGGTGCCGGTCCGCCAGCCCATGCCAAAGGAGCTCCAGTCGGTGAGATCTCCGGTTTCAAAGCCCGGATTGGAGATCAACTCTGCCGATGTGACGGTCAGGCTAGCCACCAGACACAGTATAATACAGATGAATTTCATAATCTTGTTTCTCCTAGGTTTCATTTCATTCAATATTCAAAGTGTGGGCAGGGCCGCTTGATCCTCGAAGCACCAACCGGGTGGGAAGAACAACACGGCGGGATTTCAGGCTTCCATCGATCAGTTCCAGGGCTTGCTTGGCCGCCGCGCTTCCCAGCATGCGCATGGGCACATGAACAGTGGTCAAATCCAGATATCGAGCCGCGTCGGTATCGTCGAAGCTGGCAATGGCTACATCGCCGGGAACCTTCAGGCCGACAGAGCGCAACACTTGTAATAGGCCAACCGCCATGGCGTCGTTGGCCGCGAAGAATGCATCGGGGAGGGGGGCCTGGCGCTGGAGGTGCCGGGTCATCAGCCGCGTACCGCTTTTTTCGGTGAAATCGCCTTTCCAAATGGAGGCGGCCGGCACGGCCAGACCGCTGGCTTTCATCGTTTGCCGGAAAGCGGCCAGACGTTCTTCGGCGTCGAAAGTGCCTGCCGGACCGGCGACGAACACGATGTCGCGATGGCCCTGGTCGATCAGGTGGCGTGTCATCGCCGCCGCCCCGCCGCAGTTGTCGATACCAACGGACACCAGCGGACTTGTTTTCACCGGACGGTCGATCAGGACAATGGGCATATCCCCGCTCGACAACTGGTGCAGGAAGGCATCCGGAAGCGTCAGATTCATCAGAATCAGGGCATCAGCACGACGTTCCCGGACCATGCCATGAATGAGCTTTTGCTCATCCTGAGGGCCATGGGTGAATGCGGTCAAAAGATGGACATTGGAGTCCGATGCCATTTGATCCACGCCGCGAAGAACCTCGGTAAAGAATCCGTTGTCGAGTTCCGGAAAGACGACGGCGATCATGCCGGTACGATTCAATTTGAGCGAGCGAGCCGCATAGTTGGGGGCATAGCCCAGCTTGTCGAGGGCGGCCTGAACTCGTTTTTTAGTGGCCTCGGAAACGAGCGGAATATCGTTGAGCACCCGGGATACGGTGGCGGTCGAGAAGCCGGTGGCCTGACAGATATCTTTGATGGTGGCAGTCATACTTTTTAAGGCTTTCGCAATCGGTAGCTGGATGTCGAGGCTTCTTTGGTAAGGGTGAGGGTCCAGTGTCCATCCAGACTGGCAGGCGTTTCCGCAACGTTCGTCCAGGAGGGGGTAATCAAGTGCGGAGTGGATTGGAGCATGTAGCTGCTGGAAGGCGTATCCCAACTCAGTGCGACTTGGGTATCATTGGTCAGAACGATGGACAGATAGACGGGGTCGGGCTCAGCCTGCGGCAGGAACGAAAAGTCGTCAAAGACGTGAAAGTCCGCGTCGGCGACGGGCGGCGCCAGCATCTGCACGATACCGCGCACGCTGATGGAGACGGCTCCCGCCGGGGGTTCCAGTGTACGCAACTCAACGAGAGTGAAGGGTTGGTCGGCGACCACGTGGGGAGACTGGGATTGTCCGATGGGGGTGTCCGTATTGTCCAGCCATTGGATTTCGAGCCAGGATTCGGAGCTTTCGAGATTCAAGGTGTGAATCTGTACTGAGGCGACATAAGTCTCTCCCGTGATGACCGGCAGGATCTGATAGATGCCGCGGAATTCGTCGACATCCGAATCCAGCACATCGTTCACGACGCCGTAGAGACCTGAATATGCATCGCCTCCGGTGCCGATTCGCCACCCCTGGCCAAACGTACTCCACCCGGTGAGATCGCCGGACTCGAAGCTGCGGTTGGTTACCGAGTTTGGAGGAAGCTGGATGAATGAGAATTCGTCGAAAACATGGAAATCCGCATCGGCGGCGGGAGCAGCGGACATGAAGACGATTCCATTCACGCTGGCCGTTACGGCTCCGGCCGGGGCAATCATCGAAGACAACTCAACCTGCGCGAACGGTTGGTCGGCGACCACGTGGGTGGATTGAAGCACGGTGCCGACATCGGTTCCGTCAACATCCTTCCACGCGATTTCCAGCCAGGACTCGGAGCTTTCAATGTTCAGCGTTCGGATGTAGACCGAGGCCGAATAGGTTTCCCCGGCGAGCACCGGAACAGCTTGGGAAATACCGCGCCACGGGTCGGTATCCGAATCCAGCACATCGTTCACAGCCCCATAGCTGCCCTGCTGGGCATCAGCCCCTGTGCCAATACGCCAGCCTTGGCCATAAGGAGCCCAATCTGTGAAATCACCGGTTTCGAATCCACGATTGGATAGCAACTCCGCCGAGGAGGAAGAGGCCATGATTGCAACCAGGGCGACTGCCCTCATTATTTGTTTCATAGGTGTTCCTTTGTTGTATCCGCGCTCGACTGCATACTGAAAAGAGATGCGGTTTCCTGGCAGATGGAGCCGGAGAAGGTCATTCGTGCGCTCCCGCGGGGATTCTGTTCCGGCGATAGAAGGCATAGGCCACCCCCAGTCCAAGGATGGTCATGGCCAAGGTGGTCAACATGGGCACTCCCCAGATGGTGGTCTGGGTCGCCGCAGCGTTGTTGTCGGGGATCGGATCGCCGATGCCCGATCCCACCGCTGCCGTGATGGCGTAGTTGAACTGCTGGGTCGAACCGTTGTAGAGCGGCTGGCTGGCGGTGACCGTCAGCGTCGTGGCGGAGTTACCTGGAATTCCAAACAGCGACCATGTGACCAAGGATCCGTTGTTGACTCCGTCATCGCTGGCCGAGACGAAACTCAAGTTGGTGGTCAGGTTGTTCGTCACGAAATACGAACCGGAGAGGGAGGCCGAACGGTTGCTGACCAACAGCGAATAGGTAATGAGCTCATTGGGGCCAACCACGTTGGTGGTGGAGGCGGAAATCGAAACCGTCAGATCCACCGGGCGCAGAAAATACGCCTCGTCGAAAATGTGAAAATCCGTATCGGTCGGTGCCGAGAGCTGTTGCACAATGCAGCGTACGCTGGCCGTGACGGCACCGGAGGGGGCCACCTCGCCGTGCAGGCTGGACAACAAGTAACCCTGGTCAGCCGTCACGTTCGGGGTGGAGGATTGGGAAATCACCCCGCCCGTGTTGTCGAGCCACTGCAGCTCCAACCATGATTTCGACGTTTCGACGCTCACCGCTCGGATATAGACCCCTGCGCTATAGGTCAACCCTTCGGTGACCGGCACATTCTGGTACAGTCCTCGCCACTCGTCTGAGTAGTTGGTCAGGACATCATTGACAGCCCCGTAGGTATAGGAAAAGGCATCGGCACCGGTGCCAATCCGCCATACCGGGCCGAACTGAGACCAGCCGGTGAAATCTCCGGTCTCGAAGCCGTGGTTTTGGAGTTCCGTATGCGCAGGGGTCACGTCGGCGAACTCGAAATCGTCGAAGACGTGGAAGTCCGAATCGGCGGGCGCCGATGGCCGGTACACGACGGCGCGGACGCTGGCGGTCACCGCACCGGCAGGCGCCAGCACGGTGCCGATATCCATGAACGTGAAGCCCTGGTCGGCTTCGACATGGGTCGATTGGTACTGGTCGAGCACCGAACCGGACGTATCGAGAAACTGGAGTTCGAACCACGAGGCGGACGTGCCGACGCTCACGGTGCGGATCCACACCCCTCCGCTGTAGAGGTTGTCGGGGATGACAGGTACGTTTTGGTACATCACCCGCCACTCGTCGGTGTCGGAGGTGAGGATGTCGTCGACGGCGCCGACCGAGCCAGAGTAGGCATCGCTGCCGCTTCCGGTGCGCCAGCCTTGGCCTAAGGTGATCCAACCGGTGAGGGCATCCGTTTCAAAACCAGGATTTGTCAACAGCGCACCGTAGGCCGATCCGGCCATCAGCATCAACGCGCAGATCCATTTTCCTGTCGCTTTTAACATGTTTCACTCCTGCCTCATGTCCGGGTTGCCGGACTGAATGGATATCTTGTAAACGATTACATACCTCAGGGGCCGCCGCTTGTAAAGTCTGAAATGTGAAGAAAAATTAGGGGGGCGGATGCTGGGGAGAGGCGGCTTGTTGGCGGAACCACGCTGCGCTGTCCTTGGGTTGCCGGTGGCCGGTCGTCGGGTCTACGGCGACCAGGCCAAATCGCTGACTGTTGCCGAATTGCCATTCAAAATTATCCAGCAGGGACCAGGCAAAATAGCCCTGGAGCGGGACCCCTTGGGTTATGGCGCGATGGGCCTGGGCAAGATGGTCGTGCAGGTATCGAATCCGGCGTTCGTCGCGGATGCGCCCGTCGGGTTCGGCCGAGTCGGAATAGCTGCATCCGTTTTCAGCAATCAGCAGGCGAGCCGGTCGGTAGTCCTGGTGCACCCTCAGCAGCAGATCGTGCAGCCCTTCGGGATAGACTTCCCACCCCATGTCGGTTTGCTCGGAGTCGACGGGAGGGGGCAGCGTCGCCGGCTCTCCGCCGTTTTCCATTTCACTCCCGCTGCGGACCATCGCCCGGGTGTAGTAATTGATCGCCAAGAAATCGCATGGCACGGCGATGGTGTCCAGATCGCCGGGGTGGATGAAGGGCAGGGAACCTTCCGGTAGCCAGCCGCGTTGGTGATACGCCTCTACCATGTCTGCGGGATATCCTCTTCCAAAGAGCGGATCGAGAAACCACCGGTTGAACCCGCCGTCGAACCGCTGGGCGGCCTGGCGGTCCGGCTCGCTGTCCGAGGCTGGATAGGCCGGCGTAAGGTTCAGGACGATGCCAACGTCGGCTCCGGGGCAGTTGGCGCGAATGATCGGGACGGACGCCCCATGGGAAAGCAGCACATGATGGGCGGCCGCCAGCGCGGCGGAACCGTCCTGTAGTCCCGGCGCATGTTCACCCCTGGCGTATCCCATCATGGCCACGCACCACGGCTCATTGTGGGTGAACCAATGCTTCACCCGGTCTCCCAGGGTTCGCGTCACGAGGTCGACGTAGTCCAGAAAGGCTTCTGCGGTGTCGCGGTTGGGCCAGCCGCCCTGATCTTGGAGCGTCTGGGGCAGATCCCAGTGATAGAGGGTCGGCCAGGGGGTGATGCCGTGCTCCAGCAGTTCATCCACCAGGCGGCCATAGAAATCGAGACCTTGCGGATTGATTGGATCCCGGCCGGTGGGCAGAATTCGGGGCCAGGCAATGGAAAATCGGTAGGCCGGAATGCCCAAATCCGCCAGGAGGGCCACGTCCTTTCGGAAACGGTGGAAGTGGTCGCAGGCGACATCCGCGGTATCGCCGTTGGCGATGCGGCCTGGAGTGTGGCAGAAGCGGTCCCAGATGGATTCGCCACGGCCGCCTTCGTGTGTCGCGCCCTCGATCTGGAACGCGGAGGTCGCCGTTCCCCAGATAAAATCAGATGGGAATACGGGTGTAGGCATGGGTCAATTCGCCTGGCGCAGCGTGAAGGGATTGAACTGGTTCTTGGCAAAGAGGTACCAGGCGGCGGTGGAGACAAATCCCTTGTCGGGATCCACCCAGTCGTAGCCCCCCTTGCGGTTAAGTGTGTAGGGGATGCCTCGAGTTTGGACACCTTGAATCTCAATGTTCCGAAGCAGTCGGTCCATTTGGTTAGCATAGAAGTTGCCGCGCTCTGGCTCGCCCGCGGCAAAAAAGCCACAGGCCATGTGGCCCAGGCCATCGCACCAGAAGTTGTCGGTGATGTTCGCATCGGAGCCGCTCCAGATGCCAGTGACAAGACGTCCGTTCAGCAGGGCCGTCTTGCGGTAGTTCGTGTCCTGGTCGGGAATGTCCATGAAGGCCGCCGCCTCCGGGCCGAAGGCCAGAGTCCGCCAGGTGTAGAGATCGAGTGGAAGGTTGGTGCCGGTGAGGGAGGCTTCGAGCCAGAGCTGGATCTGGTGCGCCCGTGCCTCGTCGCCGATCAAGTGAAAATAGGCATAGGCATCGATATTGCCCTCGTGATGCCCATAGCCCTCGTGCAGTTTCCGGTCGCCTTGCCGCCATCCGTGTTGGACATAGCCGCCGAGGCCGTGAGTCGCCGGCGTGTACCAGGAGATCAGCAGGTCCTGAAGCAGTGTTTGGATTTCGTTGTAGCGTCCGGTCCCAGCTTGCTGATCATGATAGCGATAGGCCAGCAGCAGCCAGAACAGATCGCCCATCCAGCGGTCGTTCATGCCGCCGACGCGATAGATCGGCTTCCCCTTTTCGACCTTGCGCAGGGCGCTTTGGTAAAATCCACGGGCCTCCCCATTGAAAAAGAAATTCTGGAGGGTGGGGTCACGGTTGTCGCGGTCGGTCGCATGGGCATAGAAGTCCAGGATGCGCTCCGCCCGTTCCGTTTCTCCTTTGAGAAGAAAGGCCATGGCGGCAAGGGCGTTGTTGAAGGTCTGGAGCTGCTGATCCTGCATAGATCCCAGGAGTTGCTGTTCCGGCGTGGTGGTGTCCTGGACCTGTTTCAGCCACTCCAGCACGAGCGGATCTTCCGGAGCGAGCACGGCATCGCGCCTTGGGGCGGCGGCGGGTTGGGTGGGAGCCCTTGTCGCGGGGGGAGCTCCGAGGCCTTTCAAGCGCACGATCCCGTCCTGCACAGAATACGGCTCGCCATTGAGGATCACCGGAGTTTCGGCCAGGGAGGAGGGCAGCGGAATGCGGATGCCGCCGGGCGGGTGGGCGTTGCCTTCCAAGTCAATACGAAGGGTACCGTCAACCAGGCGCATCCGATAGCCCACCGTCCCGAATTGTGTGGGCAGATCCAGTGCGGACATCCCTTCATCGAGCCATGCCGGGTCGACGCCTGCGGCCAGGACGAGGGCATCGTTGTCCTCGAACGCAAACAGCGAACGCACCGCATTGACGTAGTCCGCCCCGACCCAGGTATGGGGCATGTCGCCTACGTAGGCCGGTGTGCGCAAAGAGGTGTGCACCACTTCGGCCATTTCGTTCCAGGCCGCGGGCCGCACGGCGTCGCGGACGAAAAAGCGCAGGGCCCCCAGCGCCTGTTCGCGCCATCCCAGACGAACGAACACGTCGGCATTGCGTACCTCATACGGCGTGTAGAGTTTGGCGCCGCCGGGTTTCATCCGGGAGAGCACTTCCTCCCAGTAGACGGCATAGGTGTTGGTGCCATAGGGCTGGGGCAACTGGTCGCGCTCGTCGGCCACCATGATGCCCATCGAGGTGGATGTGGGGTCGGTATCAGCCTTTTCGACGCACCCGGGCAGACTGTGCAGTCCCGCGTCATGGATTACCCGCAACATGGAGGCATAGAAGTCCTGACGGAACGATTTTTCTTCCGTACGCAGCCAGGTCGCGTCTTCTTCGTACCCCAGCCGTTCGGCGAGAGACAGGGCATCTTTGATGCCGCGCAGCAGCCAGAAATCGTCCCAGTAGCTGTGCTGAGCCGGATAATAGCCCTCATGACTGTTCGAGTGGGGCAGAATCCCGTAATAGGCCTGTTTGGACGGGTCATCACGGTATTCGGCGGTCATCCGGCGCTCGCGCAGCATGCGGGCGTATCGGATGGCCTGCATGACGCTGGGATACATTTCGCGGGCAAAGGCTTCGTCACCCGTGTAGTCGAGATATTGGCGGACGATGAACGGATATTCTCCTTGGCTGTCGTATTCCTGGCCCTCGCCGCTTTCGGGATCGGCATTGAAGGTGACCGGCTGGCCGGTTTCTAGAATCATCCATGGCACCCAGCCGTCGGCGCGAATCTGCTTGGAATAGGCCAGGATGAAGTCTCGCACCATGTTTGTGATGCCGCAGCGCATCGTGGCCACACCGGTCAGTACGCCGTCGCGCATCCAGGCATGGTTGTAGTTGCGCGGTCCCGGCTTGAACCAGGGCCCGTCGCGGTTGATCATGATATAGGCGAGATTGCTTTTCATCACCTCGATCAGGCGCGGCTCGGGAATCTCGATGCGTGGCAGGGCCAGTTGCGTTGTCCATTCGGCCCGTTGCTCTTGCCAGAGCGCCTCGAACCCGACGGCGGGCGTTTCCAGCAATTCGGCCGGCGGTCGGGTGTTTGGATAGAGCGGGAATACCGCCACGATGTCCGTGGAGGTGCCGGTTCCGTCTGTCAGATCAAACCACGCCCCCGCGCCGACCTTGCCCTCGGCGTCGCGGGCCTCCAAGGATTCTGGGACGGTATCGCGCAGCAGATATTCACCAATGTCTCCTTCGTCCAGCGCCGCTGCGCCCATGGCGGCGGGCGCCGTCGGTAGGAGAATGCGGGGCGTGCCGCCCACAAGAAACCGCGTTGGGCGGCCATCGGCCGCCGCCTCAAAACGGCCTTCTGGAATCGCACTGAATCCGCCGTGCTGCCAGCCTGGAGTCAATTGCACCGGACGGATCGCCAGTGCCAGCCGTGCATCTGCCGGGGCGGGGGAGTCCGAGATAAACCGGTACCGGACCGCCGTAAACCGGGCCGATTCAGGTCCGGACATCGCGGCGGAGATTTCCAGCCGCCAGCCGTCGCCCAGCCAGCGCACGGTCGGCAGTGGCAGGATCTGGTCTTCGAGTCCCAGTTCGATCTCCACGTTGGCCCAGGTGTAGAGTTTCCCATCCATCCAGAGCATGGGTTGAACGCTGAATGCATTTTTGCAGGGTTCGACGATTCCGGTCTCGCTCAGCAAGGTCTCGTTTTGCTCTTCCGGCAATCCCACCACGGTCCAGTACTCCTGTTGGCGGCTGAGCCACATCGGGAATAAATCGCGCCGGATGTTGCGTGCCTTCGCCTGATAATAGCGAATGGGGGTGGCTTGCTCCTCTTCCCCCTTGAGTTCGATCCGTGCCAGGGCCGCAGGCCCGCCGCTGCTTTTCTGGATGTTCACACGCACCGCCTGGGCGGGTGTGGCGGCGAAAAAGTGCTGGTTTTCGCCGCCCGTTCCATTTTGCTGCTCGGCCACGGTTTTCCACTCCTGTCCATCGGTGGATACTTGAACCTCGTAGTCGGTGGCATAGTCTTCCAGCCAGGTCAGGGCCACTCCACCCAAGGCCATCGTTTCCGGCAGGGCAAGGGTCAATGCGGCTGGGCCGTCCTCTGCCGCTTTCCAGGCGGTATCGAGGCGGCCATCCACGGCCTTTTTTGCTGCACTTCCTTTGGCTGCGCTGGTGGCCTTGGCGCGCAGACGTTCCTCGCCTGTAAAGAAACGAACCTCCCAAATTGAATTTCCCCAGCCCGTTCCGCGCTGCTGGCAATCAATGCGCAGGAAACGCGTCTCGATCGGCTTGAAAAAGGCGAAGTCCGGGCCTCCGTCTCCTTGTTTGACCTCATAGATGGTGGACCAGGTTTCGCCGTCGTCCGATGTCTGGAGGGCATAGTTTTCTGTAAAGGCGGTTTCCCATACAATCCGCAGGCCGCTGAGCGTGATGGGCGTTTTGAATTCCACCTGCCACCACTCCTCGTCGTTGAATTCGCTACCCCAGCGGGTGGAGGGGTCGCCATCGATGGCATATTCAGGGCCCAGCGCGTTGTTACCGCTCGAGGCGCTTGCCTTCATGCCCCAGGAGCTCTGACAGAGCGACCAGGGATTGAATGTGACGTTCCACAGCGAAAATCCCCATTCGGTTCCACGTTCGCGCAAATCAAGCTTCACGTACCGGGTTGGACGCGCCTCAAACTCCACGATTTCGGTCCCGCCTTTGCCCGTCGTGGTGGCATAAACCTCGGACCAGTCTTTCCCATCTTCGGAAACCAGGACGGCATAGGAGCGCGCATAGGCATCTTCCCAGTGCAGGTCCAGGCCACCGAGAAGTTCCGGCTTCCCGAAATCGACCTGCCACCATTGCGCATTTGCGAATTCGCTGCTCCAACGGCCTGTGGGTTCCAGCGCCATGGCGGGCGGCAAGTCCGCCTCCTGCGAAGAGGCAGAAACCACCCAATTTCCCCGGTTAGCCAGGGGGGTCAGCCGCCTTGAATTGCCGTTTTTCGCCTGAGGTTCAGCTTGGCAAGTCAACCCAAGGAGCAGCGTCCATGCAAGTACCCAACCTAGAAAATGCCGTCCGTTTATTTGTTTGGCCATGATTGTCTCCATCCGGGGTTCATCTCTTTGTAAACGATTACATTAATAGATCGGAGCGGACGGGACGTCAAGCGGTTTGTGGAAGGAGGCCGGAAGTATCCGTTGAAACCTGACCCGGGGTTCTGTGTGTTTTCAGCCGTTGCGCATCTGTAGCTCAGTTGGATAGAGCATCGGATTTCTACTCCCAGGATTGCTGGTTTGATCCCCGCCAGGCGCACTAAGCCTTACGGGGGCGAAGAGATTTTAATGTAATAGGTGCAAAAGTTCGCAATCGAACACGCAGCATGGCATTCCCGATCTTGCGCTCTCTTGCGACAGTTGCATTAAATGGTTCTATAGATTTCCTTTGAATGATTTTCCTGTTCAAAGTCGGGCAGGAAAGCGTCGGTGGCGGCAAGGGGCTGGAGGATCGGTTTAAAAGCTGAGAAATGTGTGCAAATGTCTATGGCTGATCGAAAGTTATTCAGCTAGATCAGCGGCAGATATTAGGAAGGGGGGGGGGGGTTTAATCGCACTTAAAGTGTATCACCCACTCAGAAAGTGTATCAAAATCGCATCATAAAAGAGGTCTTTATCGCGCTTTTCATGTCCCTATGGGTACGCAGGAGATGAGCAAAGAAAACCCCCAAAACGAATGTTTCGGGGTCTCCGTCGAACGATTGAATGGTAGAGGCTGCGGGGCTCGAACCCACGACCCGCTGATTAAGAGTCAGCTGCTCTACCAACTGAGCTAAGCCTCCATTCAACGAGCGCACATCCTACTCCGGAGCGGAAAGGATTCAAGCTTTTTTTAGCCTGGATGATTCACGCGGTCAGTTGGGTCCAGATGCGCGGCGCACGGGGTGAAGCTGTATGAACATACTGCGAATCCCGGGCAACAAAGCAGATGGGTCCAAATGGCCGCGCCCTGGGTCCAGATGGACAGGGTCTGGGAAACTGTGACATTTCCCTATAACTAGGAAATTGCATCAGCATTGTGTCCATGCTGATGAATCATTCAGGATCTGCGTTTCTTTTCCTGGATGGACAGTTCGGGGTGCCTCGAAGAAACCACGCTGTTGGGCGGAACGCTTTCCATCAGGAACACATTGGAGCCGATGGTGGATTTTGTACCGATGACCGTTTCGCCGCCGAGGATGGTGGCGTGAGCATAAATGATGACCCGGTCTTTCACTGTGGGGTGCCGTTTGATGTGCTTAATGGGAGTGCCATCTGTCCCCAGGGCGAACGAGCGCGCGCCCAGGGTCACGCCCTGATACAGTTTTACATGATCGCCGATTTCGGCGGTTTCGCCGATCACGACGCCCGTGGCGTGATCGATGAAGAAGGCGCGGCCGATGCGGGCGCCGGGGTGGATGTCCGTTCCCGTCTTGGTGTGGATCCACTCGCTCATGATGCGCGGAATGATCGGTACCTTCAGGCGATAGAGTTCATGGGCCAGGCGGTGCGCGGCAATCGCCAGCAGCCCGGGATAGGCCAGGAGAACCTCGGCAAAGGTCAGGGCCGCAGGATCGCCGTCATACGCGGCCTGCACATCGGCGATCAGCAGCTTGCGTACGGCGGGCAGCTGATCCAGAAACGCTTTGAGAATGCGCCGCGTTTCTCGGTCCAGATTGTCGATCTTCGGCGGGCGGGCACCTTCCACGCGCGCGGCCTCCCCGATCCAGCGATAGGGTAAAGCTTTACGGATCTCACGGTGGAGCAGGCGCCACACCTCGCTCAGGCGGCGGATCATAAACAGGCCCAGCTCGGACGGTTCCACCGGAATGGCGCTGATCTTTCCGGGGAACATCACATCCAGCAGAATCCGAAGGGCGTCCACGGTCTTCAGTGGCGCCGGTCCATGCGTCAGCAGGGCATCCGGGGCATCGGTTTCCACCAGATTGAATAAGCCCGTCAGGGCACTGGCGGTACTGCAGATGTCGCTCTCGGGCGTTCCCATCTTGCAGCGGGAGTTGGATGGAGTGGGTTTCTTTTTCATGGGTATGTTGCCGTTGCGGTAGCGGTTGCACTCAAGGAATCGGTAACCGTGATAGTGTTTTCTCCGCTGGTTTCGTTAAAGGTATACTCAACAGTGGTGCCTGTAGTCGAGGATAGGGTGCCAAGAGAAGAATCAGAGACCTCCCAACTGTAGGGCCCGGTGCCTCCGACGGCCTCGAAGGGCAGGGGAGGTGTGGTGGTGCCGGGAACTATTAAATAGCTTCCGGGGTCAATATACAGGGCCTCGGGGCCGCTATACGTGACGGTGGCCGTCCCGGCATCACCGTCGGAATCCTCTACCGTGATAGTGAAGCTCCCAATGCTGTGGTCATGGGTGTAGGTGACAGAACTACCCGTGGTCGATGAGAAACTCCCGCTTCCGCCGCTCCAGGTGTAGGACCCGGTTCCGCCATCGGCGTTGAAGACCTGTGTCACATCGTTGGTGTTCAGCGAAGCGGTGGTCGGACTGACGGATACGGCGTCGGGATCCGGTGAGTTGGTCGTGGCCGGCGACACCGTGGCGGTGGCAATGATGCTGCCGTAATAGGTGGGCTCAATCCAGGTGGCATTCAGAGTGGATGTCGAATCGTTATAGTTCAGGGTGCCGGTCATTTCCACGCTGTTGCCGACCGTGGTGCGTCCGCTGAGGCTGAAGGTGGCCGTAGTGCCCTGCAGGGAACTGATGCTGCCATACCAAGTCAGCCCGGCGCTGTCATACCCCTCCAGCACCGCGCCGTATTGCAGCAGGCGGAGAGAACGGATGAGCTCTCCGGTGGGAACCTGATTACCCGTATTCGGAAAGACAATGGGCAAAATGCCGGTGGTGCTCGTCGAGTTGTTCGGGTTCATATACAGCCCGGAGAAATCATAAATGGTGCCATCATCATTGGAAAGAACGGCCGATACGCTGTCCACCGATCCGATGTCGCACCCGATCAGAAAGGTCCCAGCGGCGAAGGCCAGTACAAGGAGCAGGGTTTCCAGCCGCTTAAAGAGGCCGGTTTGTTTACGATCGGTCCCGGATATCCCCGTCCGGTTGGGGGAGGCCTTGTTTGTTCGGGTGGGTGTCATGATGGGGAATTAATCGAAAGAGATCGTAACACTGTCAGACTCGCCATCGGAGGTAGCCGTAACGGTGACAGAGTTTGCGGTTGTGCCGCTGGTGCGTGTGTAGGAATTGGTGGAACTGGTCGAGGAGTGACCCAGATATCCATACGAGGAGGTCGAAATGCTCCAGGAATAGGAGGAACCACCGGATGCGGTGAGGCTGGCGGTTTCGTTGGATGAAATAGTGGAGGGTGAAGCGGTCAACGTGATGTCAGAACTCGAGCTGTTGGTTGTGGCCGGAGTGACGGTGGCGGTGGCGATGATGCTGCCGTAATAGGTGGGTTCGATCCAGGTGGCATTCAAGGTGGATTCCTCATCCGCATAGTTCATGGTGCCGCCAATTTCGACTGAATTCCCAACGGTGGTGCGGCCGCTGAGGGTGAAACTCGCGGCGGTGCCCGACAGGGAGCTGATGCTGCCATACCAGGTCAGCCCGGCACTGTCGTAGCCTTCCAGCACCGCGCCGTACTGCAGAAGCCGCAGCGAAGTGATGAGCTCTCCTGTGGGGACTTGATTGCCCGTATTCGGAAAGACAATGGGCAAAACACCGTTGGTGCTGGTGTCATTATTCGGATTCATATACAGTCCGGAAAAATTGTAAACGGTGCCGTCGTCATCGGAAAGAGTGGCAGAAACGCTGTCCACCGAGTCGACATCGCACCCGGATAGGAAGGCAAAAGCGGCGAGGGCCAGCATGAGCGCGAGGGCTCGAAAAGGGGCATTTCGGATGATATTCATGGGTGGTTTCCTCAAGGGTTGACTCTTTTTTAGCTTCCCCCATCCGGACGCTTTTGGCAAGACTGTTTGCGGTGAGAAGCGATTTCCAGGAAGAGGCTGACCATGAGACCGTACCATATCGATAACATCTTGATTACACCCCGCCAGTTGTCGCGCCGGGTGGATGAGCTCGCTCGCGAGTTGGCGGCGGGGGCCTCCAGCGATAATCTCGTCGTGATCGGCATTCTGCGGGGCAGCTTCATTTTCCTGGCCGATCTGGTCCGCTGGTTTTCGATGAACGACCTACATCCGCGCATTGATTTCATGATCATGGAAAGTTATGGAAAGAGCACCACGCCGGAAAAAGAGCCCGTCGTCAGTCGCGACTGCGGAATCGATGTGGCCGGTGCGGACGTGGTGGTGGTCGATGACATCCTCGACACGGGCCGGACTCTGCAGAAGGCGGTCTTGCATCTCAAGGCCAAGGGCGCAAAGAGCGTCCGCACCTGCGTCCTGCTGGACAAACCCGCCCGCCGGGCGGTCGAGTGTGAGGCCGATTTCGTGGGTTTCAAGATCGAGAATGCTTTTGTGGTGGGGTATGGCCTGGATTATGACGGCCGCCACCGCGAACTGCCCCATATCACCCAGGTGACCTTTACCGATGAACCGGAGGATCGCGCACCGGCGCCATAACCGATCTATGCGGACCCTTCTCAAAAGTGCTGTTGCCCGAACCGTCGCCGCCACCGGCGGCCTGAGCCGCCTCCATGCCGGCCGCCTCATCATCCTGACCTTCCATCGCATCCGCCCCGACCACGAAGACGCCCCGGTGCGGCCGATGCGCAACCTCGAGGTCACGGTGTCGGATTTTCGCCGCCTCCTGCTTTGGATGCGCGAACGCTATGACCCCGTGGCTCTCTGCGACTGGATCGGCCGCGAGGAGCCTCTGCCTCGCGCCTCCTTTGCCGTCACCTTCGATGACGGCTGGGCCGACAACTTCACACAGGCCTATCCCGTGCTGCGCGAACTCAAGATCCCGGCCAGCATCTTCCTGGCCACCGGCGCGGTGGAAGAGCGCATTCCGTTCTGGTGGCAGCATCCTGGCCTGTCCGACGAAGAAATCGAAGAGTTGAAGGATCAGCCGCAGGACGAACTCGAAGCCCGGTCCGCCGCCGATACGCTGGTCCGGCAGGCTCACGCCAACGACTTTCTGACCTGGGAGGCCATCCGCGAGATGGCTGGCAGCGGTCTCATTACCTTCGGACCGCACGGCCATCGCCATGCGCTGATGACCTCGCTGACGCGCGAGGAGGCCCTGGCCGACATCCAAGAATGCTGGGATCTGGTGCAGCAGGAGGTGCCGGTCGCACTGCTGCCGGTACTGGCCTGGCCCAACGGCAATGCCCGGACCGATTTGACGGCGGATCTGAAAGCCATGGGTCTGTGCGCCGGGGTGGGCACGCAGTGCGGGGCCATCTCTCGCGTTGGCGAAAACCGCTGGCAGCTGCCGCGGAACAATGTGGACCGCCATGCAGCGCACGAACCGGGCCTGTGGCCCTGGTTGATGATGCTCGCACGTTGAAAACGCGGTTTTTCTCATCGGGCGCCAATGAAGGCTTCATGAGATGTAGGCCCGGTGCCCTCACTGGGCGCGAACGGTAGGGGAGAGGGTCCCCTCAGACCGTTTTGCTTCGGCATGGTGCATTTTTGAGCCCAAAACTTGTCAAAACGACAAAAATCAGGACGTCTGATTCGGAGCACACGAAAACCAGGAAAACAGGGAAAAGCCACTACGAATGACGCGAAACCCGCGAAAGTTCGGAAAATCGTCAAAAACAACAAAAAATCCAAAAAATAGCTCGAAAACGCCAAAAAACGGTCAAAAATGCCTGAAAAGTGAGAAAAATGGGGGATTCCAACACCGAAACCCGCAAAAATTCGGAAAATTGTGAAAATGAAGGTCGGGCCGGCTGTTCAGGGTCGGGGAAAAAGAGGAGAGGATTCACCCAGGTAGCCTCAACTTCCATTTTGTGGAGCAACAAGGGCTTCCAAAGGCCTCAAAATCGTTATATTTCACCCATTTTGCCTCTTCCGGCGGCATAGCCCATTCTGTTTCTTTTCTATGTGTTTTCTGTGCTCTTTGTGACTGATTTTACCTGCTTCAGCTGTTTTTATCTTTTCGCGACATTCGCATGATTCGTAGTGGAAACTCTTCTTTCCTCTCTGTGCGCACAGTGAGAGGTCTGCTTTCTTTATTCCGCAGGCCAGAGGGTGCGGGGATTAGAGCGAAGTGGATTTGGCGGGGCTTAGAAAGACCTGGGCGACGACCGCATTGCGCAGGTCGGTCGGGGTGCGCAGCCGAACAGGCAGGGGGTCACAGGTATGGTGAGTTCGGTTGGCGCTCGGCATCGGAATGGAGGGGAAAGGGGCCAGCCGCAGATCCATGGCATAGAGACGCGGCAGAATCGTGCCGGCTACCTGACTTGTGGTGGCCAGCGAACAGGTTTCCTCGGGCGAATTCTGTGAGTTGTCGGCGTAGGGCTGCTTGGGCCGTAAGGCTTGTGCGGCCTGGCGGGCGGCTTCAGCGGCCTCGTGTTTGACCCGAGCGAGCCGCCGGGCGATTTCCGGGCGGACCGGTGCCGGCGGAGGGGGGCGAACTGCGTTATAGTCGACCGCCTTGCGAGCGGCGGCATACCCCGTGGTCTTGCTCGGTGGCGGGGCCTGGACGTAACCGCCAGCCGTGCGGGGTGGCGGGGTGGCCGGGATATCGGCTCCGAGGCGCTTGAAGATCGCAGCCAGATCCCCGGCATCCGGGGCGGCCCCCTCATCGGATCGGTAACCGTCGGGGGGGGGCGGCGAGGCGTCCTGCGCATCTTTCCGCTGCTTTCGTTTCTTGGCGGCGGCCACCTGGCTGAGGATCCAAAGACCCCCCGCCACGACCCAGATCACGATGTCGAGACCGGGGCCGTTACTGGCGGCGAGCAAGATGAAGGGAACCGGATTCATCAGGACGGGGTGGACTTATCGCCTTCTGCGAGAGATTCACGCATGGAGGTGTCGGCCATGACGTTCTGCATGCGCAGATAGTCCATGACACCGAGTTTGCCTTCGCGCATTGCCTGGGCGATGGCCATGGGGATCTCGGCCTGGGCCTTCACGACGTTGGCTTGCTCGGCCTGGATCTTTGCGCGGTTTTCCTGTTCGGCGGCGATGGCCATGGCGCGCCGTCCTTCGGCTTCGGCCTGACGCATCTTCTTATCGGCTTCGGCGCGCTCGGTTTCGAGCAAGGCGCCGACATTGGCGACTTCGCGCGTGCCGGAGACCCCGGCGACGGAGACGTCGGCGATATCAATCGAGACGATTTCAAAGGCGGTTTGGGCATCCAGGCCCGAGTTGAGCACCTTGCGCGAGATTTCATCGGGATTCTCCAGCACGCCCTTATAGGTGTCGGAGGAGCCGATGGCCGAGACGATGCCCTGGCCGACGCGCGCAATGATCGTGTCTTCGGTGGCGCCACCGACGAGGCGGGCGAGATTGGCCCGGACCGTCACGCGGGCCTTGACGAGCAGGCGGATGCCGTCGCGGGCCACGGCGTCGAGCATGGGGACGCCCTTTTCCGGATCCGGACAGTTGATGACCTTGGGGTTCACCGAGGTGCGCACCGCATCATAGACATCGCGTCCGGCGAGATCGATGGCGGCGGCGCTGGGGAAGGTCAGCTCAATGTTGGCCTTGTCGGCGGCAATCAGCGCCTGTACCACATTGATGATGTCACCGCCGGCGAGATAGTGCGCCTCAAGCTCATCGCTGGTGAGTTCCATGCCGGCTTTGACGGAGCGGATGCGCGCATCCACGATCAGCGTGGGGGGCACATTGCGTAGCTTCATTCCGATGAGGTTCAGCAGCGAGACATAGGCGCCGGACATCCAGGCGCGAACCCAGACTTTCATGAAGAAGAAGAAGAGGCTGAGCATGATGAGGACGAATATCCCCGCCAGAATGAACAGGATGTTGACGAAGGGCATGGTTGGACTCCTTATTCAGGGTTTTCTATAGATTCGGGTGAATTGGACAACGGGGGTGGGGGCGGCAGCTGGATTGTGAGCTTGGGCCGCTGGAAGAGGGCGAGGGCCAGAGAGCCGCTCCCCAGGATCACGATGGGCATGGCGATGAAGCCGGCGACGCCGGGGATGGCGGCGGCGGCATAGAGAATGAACAGGCCGGTGGCCAGCGCAGCCAGCACCTTGGAGAAGGACTGGGGGCCCGGTGCTCGCAGGAGCTTGTGACCGAGCCAGAGGGCGATGACGATGTGCGAGAGATAGACCAGGCAGAGGTAGAGCGCGCCCAGCAGCACCGCCAGCGGGATGCCGACGGCCGTGAGGAAGATGAATCCGATCATGGCGGGAAGGACCAGTACGGTCAGGATGCCGGCGAGCAGCACGCGCCAGGGGGCGGTGCGTAGCTGCCGGACAGACTGGCCGGCAAAGGCGGGAAAGAATCCGACAAAGGGCATGCCGGCGAGGAGCGCCGCGAGAAACAGGTAGCCGAGGAACTGGGCGCGGGCGCGGAAGGCGGCCAGCGAGAAGCCGTCGGTGGCGGGGATTACATTTTTCTGCTGGGTGAGTTCGCCGCCGATTTCGACGCTGGAGTCCAGTATTAGCGGGGTTGGCGCCGTATAGATCAGATCGCCCGCAATCGTGGTGCCGGGGACCACGCGGATCTTCTGCGCATAGATGCGCACCGACCCATCCCAGTGCCCGCCGAGGGTGAGGGATTGGGCGAAGATGAGCGCCGGGCCTTCGACAAGCCCTTCGCAGATGACCGTATTCCCAAAGAGGGCGACTTCGCCGCGCACCACCGAATTGCTGGTCAGCTGCAGCCCGTTGGCGGAGGCCATCAGGTTCTGGCGGGCTTCCCCTGTCAGGATGGCGGATCCCGCCAGGATGCGTAGGTCGCCATCTGCCGTGCCGTCGAATTTCACGGAGGTGGAGCCGCCCAGCCACAGATCTTTTTCGGCCTGGCCCTGGATCTCCACGCGATAGCCCGTGAAGAGGGTTTCGTCGGTGACGGTGGCATCGGCGGGAAGGACGATGGTGTTGGTGCCTTCGCCCGCGCGCCACTCATAGGCGCTTGCGGCGGCGGGCCGCAGCAGGAGCAGACACAGAATGGGGAGCAGGTATCTCATTAGGCTTCGTTCATTTCGCCCACGATCAGATGGCCGTCGTGGATGGTGCGGACCCGGATGGCGGCACCGGCGGCGATCCATTCGCCACCTTCGGCGAGCACATCGTAGCGTTTCCCGCTGATGACGACGATTCCGGCCGGCCGCAGGGCGGTGACGGATTCGCCGATGGCGTTCTTCAGCTCTTCAGAGGGGGGCTTGGTGGAGGTGTAGGTGGAGCCGTTGGTCTGGAGCGTGATGCGCTTGCCCGCACGGGACCGTGGGAACAGCTGCACCCACAGCAGCAGCCCGATGCCGCCGAAGACCACGATGGCCACCGCAGAGATGAATCCCCAGGGCGCGGGGAAGTTCACCAGCCCGACTCCCATGGCGCCGATCAAGACGAAGGCGCCGATCGTGCCTGCAACGCCGCCGGGGATCAGCACCTCGGCGATGACGAGAAACAGCCCCGCCAACATCAGCGCGATATACCATGCAAAGTAACTCATGTTCATGGGGAGTAGGATACCACGCGCCCAAGCCCCTTTGCAAAGCGTCTTTTCTGTAAGGAATGCATGAAGATGTTTTTGAGCCCGGGGGGGAGAAACACATTGTCAGTCGCCTCCCTGGAATGCTACAAGACTCCCGTGGGTGTTGATGTGGTTTCAGCATCAAAATCGAAATTGAAAAACCGATCAGGAGGCGTTTATGTCCAGAATGAAGTGGATGGCATTGGTGGCGGTGGTGTTGACCGTGGGCTTGACCGCGGGATGCGGTGACAGCGATGACAGCAGCAGCAGTGGTGGCGGTTCGTCGTCCAGTGGATCCTATGCCGGTGTCTATACCGGGCAGGCATGCGGCCGTCCGATGACGGTGTCCTTGTCGCAGAATGGCACATCCTTGAGCGGTTCCTATACGCTGAGCAATCCCACCTTCACCGATTCTTTTTCCGGCACCTTGTCGACCACGGAGGGCTCGGCCACGGTCCGGATGAATTCGACCGGCCGGAACTGGTGGATGGATTTGAGCTTTTCGGGCTACAATTCGTTTGTCGGCGGCTTCTATAAGGAAGGCTCACAAGTCTGCAGCGTGAGCGGGAACAAGTAACCGGCTCCATTCCCCTGTCTTCCCCCGGTGCGCCTCACGGCCGCATCCGGGGGCTTTTTTGTGCCGATTGAGATTCCTTATGAATTTCTAATGATTCCTTCCTTTTGTTTCCCCATGGGGTTTGGTCAACTATCCGGATGAGAACACGATTTGGAAAGAAGCCGATAATTGTCGGGTGCATCGCGACAGAGCGGATGCTGCGCCGCTGTGCGAAGAAGATTCCCGCCGATTGCGACATGCTGGAAGTGCGGCTGGATTTGACCGGGCTCTGCAAGGGCGAATGGGTCAAGCTCTGCGCGGCGATTCAGAAGCAAAAGATGCCGGTCTTGCTGACCCTCCGCCATAAGCGGGAAGGGGGCAAATGGGACGGGCGCGAAGCCGAACGTCTGTCGCTGTATCTGGCCGGATTGAAGTCCGTATCGGCTGTGGATATCGAAATCAGTGCCCATGCACTGGACATGCTGTCCAAGGCCGCCCATCAGCGAAACGTCAAAGTGGTCGGGTCGTTCCATGATTTCAAGGAAACGCCGGATATGGCGCGCCTGAATGAGTTGCAGGTCCGCAGCCGCAAGATGGGCGCGGATGTGGTCAAAATTGCCACGATGGTGAAAACGCCGCAGCATTTGGCACGTCTGTTTGCGCTGCCGGCCTGTGCCAAAGGGCCGTTCTGCATCCTGGGAATGGGGGCTTTGGGCGAAGTCTCTCGCATCGCTTTGCCCTGCGTCGGTTCCTGCCTGGTGTATGGTTCTCTCGGGAAAGCTACGGCACCCGGCCAGATGACCTGCCGTGCGCTCGCAAAAGAGCTGGCCCGCTGGGGAGTCCGTAAAGCCTGATTCCGGCCGTTCCGGGGCCAAACGGGCAGTTTCCCCTTATATAAAGGCCTTATGTGGGGAATGGGATTGACAAATTCAGGTCTAGGGGATATTTCCTCACCCCGTTATGGCTTGTGAGGTAAACATATCGCTGGGCGACCGCTCGTATCCCATTGAAGTGGGTTCTGGAGTCCTGAACGGCCTGTCACGGACCCTTCAGGGGATGACGGGCGTCGTGGTTACGGATGCCCATGTGGATGCCTTCTATGGGGTTTCGATCATGGATCTGCTGGGGGAGGGCTGGACTAAAATCGTGCTGCCTCCCGGTGAACCGACCAAATCGGCTGCTCAATGGGCCACCTTGCTGGAGCAGATCGCCAAAACGCGCTTGGACCGGAACGGTGTGCTGATGGCGCTGGGCGGGGGTGTGGTGGGCGATCTCACCGGTTTCGCCGCGGCTTCCTATATGCGCGGTATCCGCTTTATTCAGGTCCCGACCAGTCTGCTGGCCATGGTGGACAGCTCCGTGGGCGGCAAAACGGGCATCAATCTGACCGCCGGGAAGAATCTGGCCGGCGCCTTTTACCAGCCCATCGCGGTCATGGCCGATATCGACACGCTCCAGACCCTCCCCCCCCGGGAATTTGCCGCAGGCATGGCCGAAGTGGTCAAATATGGCATTGCGCTGGATGCGGAGTTCTTTGATTGGCTCGAACAGCAGACTTCCGCGATCCAGGCCGCCGAGACCGGCGTGCTGGAGGAGATGGTGGCGCGCTGCTGCCGGATCAAAGCCGATGTGGTGTCCCGTGACGAGCGCGAGGGCGGTGTCCGCGCTTTGTTGAATTATGGCCACACCATGGGGCATGCCATCGAGAAGGTGACTGGTTTTTCATCCGTTCTGCACGGGGAGGCCGTCGCCATGGGAATGGCCTATGCGCTGGAACTGGCGGTGGCCGTCCGGACGTTCCCCGAAGCCGATGCCCAGCGGGCGATCGCACTGCTGCAAACCTTTGACCTGCCGGTGACCCCCATTTCCGGGCTGGAGTGGGACGCCCTGTCGCTCGCGATGGCAGTCGACAAAAAGGCGGACCGGGGATGTGTTCGCTTTGTGCTGGGTGACACGCTCGGTCACTCCGATTTGCCTGCCGTGATCCCGGAGACGGATCTGCTGGCGGCGTGGGAAAGGTGGTGCTCGCATGGCGTCAGTGAATGAGTGGATCGTCCGCGAATATCTTGAATCGCTCGGGTTTCTGGTCCGCCAGCCGCAGAAGTATCAGGTGGTGGCCCGTTCCAAGGGAGCCCATGAGCAGGTCGACCTGCTCGCGCTGAATCCGGCGGTCGCCGAAATGGCTTCTCTTCCGGATGAAATGCTGTGGGGGGGGCGGGAGCTGTCGAAGGTGTCGAGCGCGATTTTGACCGTTCGGGGCTGGCACTCCGAACGCTTCACAGCGGCCATGCTGGCCAGTACGCCGGAACTGTATCGATTTGCAGAGCCCGAATCCGTGCATGCGGCCGAAGTCGACTTGGGACGGAAAAATCCGGCCAAGATTCTGTGCATGGCGGACCTGCCGTCCGATGCGGAGTCGCGGAACGAGGCGCTGGAGTTTCTCAAGTCCCGGGGCATCGACGGCGTGATCCTGTTTCGCCCCATGCTGCTGGAACTGGCCAACCATGTGGACGTGAAAAAGGTCTATGAGAAGTCCGACCTGCTGCAGATTCTGCGCATTCTGAAAAACTACGATTTACTGAAGACCGGGCAGATGGATCTGTTTGCGCCTGCCCGCCGCCGCAAGTCCGTCAGCCGTGTCGCGGAACCCGCCGTTGAAAAAACGGAGGAACTCCCTCTCACGGATTCTGAAGACACGCCTCAGGGCTGACCCTCTACGAAGAGAAGATTGATTCAATGACGTCACGTGAAGCTTACATCCTGTTGAATATGGTTGAGGGTATCGGACCGGTCCGTGTGCGTGCCATGTGCGATGCACTTGGATCTCCGGAAGCTGTGCTGACGGCCCCGGCGGCGGCGCTGGGTGGCGTGCGGGGGATTGGACCTAAAATTGCGGAGAGCATTGTCTCGCAGCGGGGGGGCTTGGATGCCGGCCGTGAAGAAGAATCCGCCGCTAAGCTGGGTGCGCGTCTGATCACTCCGGTGGATGACGAGTATCCCGAGCCGCTGAAACAGATTTATGATCCGCCTCTGTGCCTGTATGTGCGCGGCACATTGGAGAAAAAGGATGAGCAGGCACTGGCCGTGGTGGGGACGCGCCGGGCCTCGCATTACGGGGCGGCACAGGCGGATCGGCTGGCGTTTCAGTCCGCGAACGCCGGGTTCACCATTGTCAGTGGTCTCGCCCGCGGCATCGACACCGTGGCGCACAAGGCGGCCCTGAAGGCCGGCGGCCGCACGCTGGCTGTGCTGGGTGGGGCCATCAACAAACTCTATCCGGCTGAAAATCGCGACCTGGCCGAAGAAATCGTGGAGCATGGGGCGTTGATCAGTGAGTTTACGCTGGGGCGCGAACCCGACCGCACCACCTTCCCGTATCGCAACCGCATTGTCAGCGGGCTGTCGAAGGGCGTCTTGGTGATCGAGGCCGGCGTGAACAGCGGCGCCATGAATACGGCCGGGCAGGCCCTGGAGCAGGGCCGCAGCGTAATGGCCGTCCCCGGCCGGGTGGATCTGGATGGCGCCCGCGGGCCGCATCGCCTGATCCAGAACGGCGCCCGTCTCGTCGAGGACTTCTCCGACATCCTCAAGGAATTTGAATTTCTCTTCCCGCCGGACGAGCAGGCCCGCCTGGTGCGCCAGCAGGATGCCCGCCAGCGCCTGACCCTGCTTCCCGACGAGGAGGCCGTGGTCCGCGCGCTGTGGACGGATGCAGAACTGGATTTTGATGTTTTAGTGCGGCGAACGGGACTGTCATCGGCGCAACTGATGACCGTCTCCATGCAATTGGAAATGAAACGCGTGATTCGCCGGCTTCCGGGCCGCCGATTGGCGCTGATGGATGAAATCCGCCAGTGGGATCTTCCCCCGGCAGATGAACCCTCTTGAATGAAAGGATAGATAAAATTATGGCAAAGAATCTGGTCATTGTGGAATCGCCGGCCAAGGCGAAGACCATCAACAAGCTGCTCGGCGGCGATTATATTGTGAAAGCCTCGATGGGGCATGTCCGGGATCTGCCCGAGCGTGCGCTGGGCGTGGATGTGGAAAAGGGCTTTGTGCCGCAATATGTGGCCATCAAAGGCCGTGCCAAGGTCCTGTCGGAACTGAAGACGCTTGCGGCCAAGGCCGAAGCCGTCTATCTGGCCCCCGATCCGGATCGCGAAGGGGAGGCCATCGCCTGGCATCTGCGCGAAGCCCTGCAGGGGAAATCTCCGGCGGACAAATTTCATCGCGTGACCTACAACGAAATCACCGCCCCGGCGATCCGCAAGGCTTTCAGCGAGCCGGGCGAAATCAATCAGCTCCGCGTGGACAGCCAGCAGGCGCGCCGGATCCTGGATCGCGTGGTGGGCTACAAAGTCAGCCCGATGCTGTGGCGCCGGATTCCGGGTGCCTCGAGCGCCGGCCGTGTTCAGTCTGTGGCGCTTCGCCTGGTCTGTGAGCGGGAGGTCTCCATCCGGGAGTTTGTGCCGGAAGCGTATTGGATCATCGGGGTGAAGGCGGCGAAGCAGGTGGACCCCAAGGCCCCGTTCACCGCCCAGCTGGCGCGCCTCAACGGCCAGAAGGTCGAGGTGAAGGACGAAGCGCTGGCCACTCGTCTGATGGGCGAACTGGAGAAGCGTGATCTGCGCGTGGCCGACATCATCTGCAAAGAGGTGCGGAAAAACGCGCCGCCGCCGTTTATCACCAGCAGCCTGCAGCAGGCCGCCAGCAGCGCCCTTGGATTTTCACCTTCCCGCACGATGCGGTTCGCGCAGAAGCTCTATGAAGGTGTGGATCTCGGCCATGGGTCGGCTTCCGGTCTGATCACCTATATGCGTACCGATTCGGTGACCATTTCCCAGGTCGCCCGCGAGGAGGCGAAAGCCTATATTCTGGAGGCTCACGGTCAGGAATTCCTGCCGGAGAAGCCCAACTTCTTTAAGAACCGCTCCAGTGCGCAGGAAGCGCATGAGGCCATCCGTCCGACGGATCCCACCCGTACGCCCGACCAGTTGAAGGATGTGCTGGATCGCGATGACTGGCGTCTCTATGACCTGATCTGGCGGCGCTTCATGGCCAGCCAGATGGCCCCGGCGCGCATTGCGCAGCGCACCGCCGAAATCGAAGCCGTCGGTGGAGCGGACGCGGGGGAGGATACCTTCCTGTTCCGCGCCACGTCCTCCGATTTGGTCTTCCCCGGTTTCATGCGGGTGTCCGGGCTGGAGGAGAAGAAGAAGAAGAATGCGGAAAGCGACGAGGTGGAAGTGCTGCCGCCGTTGGACAAGGGCGAAGGTCTCGACACCGTGGAGTGGCTGAACGACCGTAAGGAAACGCAGCCCCCGCCGCGCTTCACCGAGGCGTCTCTCGTCAAAGTGCTGGAAGAGAACGGCGTCGGCCGTCCGAGCACCTATGCGCAGATCATTTCGACTCTCCTGAACCGGAAGTATGTGGACCGCGAGAAACGCGCCCTGGTCCCTACGGATCTGGGGATGAAAGTCTTCGACTTCATCATCACGAATCTCAATGCGCTGTTCGATGTGCAGTTCACCGCCGGTATGGAGGAGGAACTGGATCAGGTCGAGGAAGGCAAGCTGGGCTGGACGGACATGCTGACGGTCTTCTACGAAAAATTCCAGAAATGGCTCGCGGTGGCCCGCGGACCGGCTGCGGATTCCGCCGCCATCGAAAAAATGCTTCTGGCCCTATCGGAGGTCAAGGAATGGCAACCGCCGATGAAACGTGGCACCAAGGTCGTCTATAGCGACGAGAAGTTCGTGGACTCCATCCGCCGTCAGTTCACCGAGAAGAAGCGCCCGATCTCCGGCCGCCAGCATGATGCGCTGGCCCGTCTGATCTTCCGCTATCAAGGTCAGCTGGCCGGCGCCAAGGCGTTGATCGAGGAGCTCAAACTGGTCGAACCGGAAGGGGAGGCCGAACGCAATGCGCCGCCGCGTCCGGAAACCGTGACCAAGCTCGCTCTGCTGGAGAAGGTCGAATTCGACCCGGCCCGGACCTTCGGCAAGAAGGTCTATGACGACAAGGAGTTCTGCGCCTCTTTGCGCAATCAGGTGGAGGGGGGCAAACGCCTCTCCCCGGCCCAGATCAGCTATCTGGACAAGATTCTGCGCAAGTATTCCAAGCAGATCCCGGACTTCGACAAGCAGGTGGAGGCCCTCGGCCTGACGGCGGAGCCCGAAGCGCCCGCGGAAGGCCATCTGGATGAGATCCTGGCCTTGTTTGATGCCGTGAAGGAATGGCGCCCTGCCACGACCCGTAAGGGGCGTTCGTGGGATGATCAGGAATTCCTGACTTCGCTGAAAACGCAGTATGAGCAGCGTAAGCAGCTGTCCTTCAAGCAGGTCAGCGCGCTGAAGCGGCTGGTCGCGACCTATATGACCCAGATTCCGAACTATGCGGAAGCGCAGCAGAAGTACAGCCTGCCCGAGCCTCGCGCCCCGAAGAAAAAAGCGGCGAAGAAGGTGGAAGAATAGGCGTTTGGGCCGGTCTATGGGTTCTTCGAATCCATCCAGAACATCCGGACGGACGTCGATGCGCCTGCATGCGCAGGTGCCGTCGCGCCCGGTGATTTCCGCGGCCGCGGTGTCGGTGGCCGATGATCCGGCTGTGGCGCAGTTTGTGAGCCATTTGCGTGCGGAACGCAATGCGTCGGACCACACGCTGTCGGGTTATCTGTCGGACATCCGCCAGTTCTGTGTGCAGCTGTGGGGCGAGAATGTTCAGCCTCCTTTTGCATGGAAAACGCCAGACCGTTATGCGGCCCGCCGTTTTCTGGCTTCGTTTCAGAAGGCAGGAAGGGCTCCGGCCACGGCCCGCCGCAAAATGTCGAGTCTGCGTTCCTTTTTCCGGTTTTTGATGCGGGAAGGCCTGGTGAAGGACAATCCCTTCAGCGGGCTCCAGCAGCCGAAAGCCAGTCGGCATCTGCCGAACGTGCTCAGTCAGGGCGAAGTCCTTCGCCTGCTGGAAGCCCCCGAGCACCTCCGAGAGGCCGCCCGCGCGACGGAGAAGAAAAAGGGCGTCTGCTTTGCCGACTATGCCGCATTGCGGGACACCGCGATTCTGGAATTGCTGTATAGTACGGGTATGCGGATCGCGGAATTGTGCGGTCTGACCGATGCCCGCCTGGACCTGCTGTCGGGTACGGCGCTAGTGCGGGGCAAGGGCAAGAAGGAACGCTTCTGTCCGATTGGACGCCCCGCGGTCGCAGCCCTGCAGGCGGCCCTGGACGCTCGCGACAGCTGGCTGGCCACCCTCGGGGTGGAACGGACCACGGCCCTGTTTGTGAATCAGCGGGGCGGACGGCTGACCCCGCGGTCGGTAGAACGGCAGCTGAAGAAATATCTGGCGGAGGCGCAGTTGAATCCGGCCGTGACGCCGCATGTGCTGCGGCACAGCTTTGCCACGCATCTGCTCGATGCGGGCGCGGATTTGCGCAGTGTGCAGGAACTGCTCGGTCATGCGAGCCTATCGACCACGCAGATCTATACGCATGTAAGCGTGGAACGATTGAAGGAAGAATATGGGAAGGCCCATCCGCGCGCCTGAGGCGCCGGAATCCATTGGAGAAATGAGAATGAAAAAGAATGTGTGTTTACTGGTGGCCGACGGGTCTGAAGAAATGGAAGTGGTGATCACCGCAGATGTCCTACGTCGTGCTGGCATCGGCGTGTTTCTGGCCGGAGTGGGCGAGAGCCGCCTGCTGACGGCTTCGCGCGGGGTGCGCCTCGCACCGGATGGTGCCTGGGATCCGGCTGAAGCCCAGCGCTTCGATGCCCTGATCATTCCCGGTGGCATCGGCGGAAGCCAGACCATGCGGGCAGACGAAAGCATCCGGCAGGTGCTTCGTGAATTTGTCGCAGCGGGGAAACTCGTGGCGGCCATCTGTGCGGGTCCGACGGTCCTGCAGGATGCGGGCGTGTTGGATAGCCGGACCTATACGAGTCATCCCAACAGCCGCGAGGAACTCGTGGCCGGCACCTGGGTGGACAAACCGGTGGTGGTGGACGGCACGATCGTGACGAGCCAGGCGCCAGGTACGGCCATTGCGTTTGGGCTCCAGCTGATTGAGCAGCTCGACTCCGCCGAGGAGGCTGATCGGGTGGCCGCGGGCTTGTGCGTGGAGCGATAGGTTGCAGATGAAAAAAGAACTGGGTATTCCTTTGGGGATGGAGCGTGTGGCCATCCCCGCGGATGCCGGCGATCTGCCGGTGCCGCATTTTATCGACTGCTTTATCCATGATGCGGAAGATCGCGCGGAAGCCTATGGCAATCAGCCCGGCAAGGGCCTCTTTATTCCAGGGGATTACCGCTATGCCTTTCAGGTGATCCAATGGCTGCTCCGCTCGGAGACCGTGGCCAAAGGCGTGTCCTTTCTGGAATGGGGAAGCGGGCAGGGGATGGTCGCCATTCTGGCTTCGCTCCTGGGCCTGAAGGCATCCGGCGTTGAAATCGACGAGAAACTGGTGTGGGAGTCCCGTGAACTGGCGGCCCGTTATGACACGCTCGTCGAATTTGAGCACGGCAGCTACGATCCTGACTCGGAAGACCTGGAGGTTGTCACCGCCGAGGGGCGCGACATGGTCTATGTCTATCCGTGGCCCGGCGAAGAGGCCTTTTTCCTGCAGCTGTTCGCCGGGACGGCTCCCGCCGGCGCCCTGCTGATGATGTGCTTTGGCCCCGAAGACATCCGCCTGTACCAAAAGAAAGGGGACTGAGCCCATGACCCGGATTTTCATCCATACCTGCTGCGCGCACTGCTTGGCCAAGCTTCTCACCGGCCTGAAGGCCGATGCTGCCGACTGGGAGCCTGTGGTGTATTGGGACAACCCGAACATCCATCCGCTGATCGAATACCGCCGTCGCCTCAAGGCGGTGAAGATGCTGGTCGAGCGCGCCAACCTGCCGTTTGTCTCTGAGGAAAGCTACGGGCTCGTGGAGTTCTGTCGCGCCATCCACGGGCACGAAGAAGTGCCCGAACGCTGCCGGAGCTGTTATGCCCTGCGCTTGGGAAACACAGCCCGGGCCGCCCGCGAAGCTGACTGCACCGTCTTTACATCGACCCTGGTCACCAGTTCGCACCAGGACCATACCCTGATCCGTGAGGCGGGGGAGACCGCTGCTGAACGGGAAGGCCTCACCTTTTTCTATCGCGATGCCCGGAAGGATGAAGCGGATGCCGCGCTGGTGAAAATGTTGTATCATCAGCAGTATTGCGGATGTGTATTCAGCGAATACGACCGCTTCAAGGACACCCGGACCCACCTGTGGGAGGGGTCGCAACAGCCTTCCCCTTGAACGATTTTCAACCTGAGGGGCTTTTCCAAAGGAATTTAAACGCTTTTTCTCTTGCGTGGGGCAGGGGGGCAGTCTATAGTTCGCCCCCTATTTATTCAGGAGAGAATTATGTCTACAGTTTGTCAGATTTGCGGGAAAAGCGCCTCAGTGGGCGCACGAATTATTCGTCACGGATTGGCCAAGAAAAAGGGTGGCATCGGCCTCCATACCACGGCAATTACAAAGCGCACCTTCAAGCCCAACCTGCAGAAGATGCGGGCCAAGGTGAACGGCAGTGTGAAGCGGATTACGGTGTGCACCTCCTGCCTCAAAGCGGGCAAGGTCACCAAGCCGTAGGAGAAGCGGACCCCCGTCTTCCCCTTTCATATCCGGGTCGCAGGACCCACGGAAAACACCCCGCCGCGCCTGCGCGTCGAGGTGTTTTGTTCTATTTGAATTTCCCCTGAAACGGAGAGAACACCATGAGCGAACAGAAACCGAAATCCAAACCCCAGATCAGTCTGGACGGGAAAACCGCCGAACTCGAAGTGCTGACGAGCACCATGGGCGAGAAGGCCGTCAATGTCAGTCGCTTAAAGGCGGACCTCGGAGGATTCACCTATGACCCGGGCATGGCCAATACCTGTGCCTGTCGGAGTGCCATCACCTACGTGGATGGCGAGAAGGGGATTCTGCGTCTGCGTGGCTATCCTATCGAGGTGCTCACGGAAAACTGTAGCTTCGTCGAGGTGTCCTACCTGCTGATCCATGGCGCGCTTCCGAATAAAGAGCAGCGGAACCGCTTTTCCCAGCTGATGAATACCCATTCGATGCTGCATGAGGATATGCGCAGCTTTTTCGGTAATTATCCGGAAGGGTCCCATCCGATGGCGGTGCTTTCCGCGATGGTCGTGTCCCTGTCGAGTTTCTATCCCGCGATGCCGCTGGATACCGATCAGGAAGAAATTGATATCACCACGACGCGCCTGCTCTCCAAGCTGCGTACGATTGCCGCGTTCTCCTACAAGAAGTCGATCGGCGAGCCGTATATCTATCCCAGCCATAAATACAACTACAGCGCCAACTTTCTCAACATGATGTTCCGCTCGCCGGTATCCCTCTACAAGGCCAGCAAAGAAGATGTCTCCATTATGAACAAGCTGCTGATTCTGCATGCTGATCATGAGCAGAATGCTTCGACGACGGCGGTTCGTTTGGTCGGTAGCACCGGCGCCAATCTTTACGCCAGCATCGCGGCTGGCATCTGCGCTCTGTGGGGCCCCCTGCACGGCGGCGCTAACCAGGCTGTGATCGAAATGCTCGAAGCCGTTCATTCCGATGGCCTCACCACCGATCAGATCGTTGCGAAGGCCAAGGACAAGAATGATCCGTTTCGCCTGATGGGCTTCGGCCATCGCGTCTATAAGTCCTATGATCCCCGCGCCATTGTCGCCAAAGAGCTGTGCAAGGAACTAGTCGCGCGCAAGAATCCGGATGATCCCCTCCTGGACATTGCACTCGGACTCGAGGATCGCGCGCTGTCCGATGCCTACTTCCAGGACCGCAACTTGTACCCGAATGTGGATTTCTACACCGGTCTCATCTATCGCGCTCTCGGCTTCCCCAAAGAAATGTTCACCGTGCTCTTCGCGCTCGGGCGGCTGCCCGGTTGGATTGCCCAGTGGCAGGAACTGCACCGCGATCCCGAAAATCGCATCATGCGTCCCCGCCAGATTTATACCGGACCGGTGGAGACCAAGTTTGTACCCATCGAGGATCGCCCCTGATCCCATGCGCAATCTCCCTCCAGAAAAAGGCCCCGATCCTGCCGAAGCCGCAGCGCTTGCCGCGGCGGAGGAACGCAGCCGCCGTGTTGAGGTGAAATTCCTCGAAGGCGTCCGCTCGCGGCTGCCCACGCATCCCGCCGTGGTCGAATCTCTCGGTTGCCTCTATACCGAGATGGGGGAGTATCAGGAAGGTCTCAAGGCCGATCAGCAGATGGTCGAGATGGAGCCGCATTCGCCCATCGCCTGGTATAATCTCGCCTGCAGCCTGTCTCTGACCGATCAGATCGATGCCGCCTTTTCCGCGCTCGAAAAAGCCATTTCCCTCGGCTATAACGATGCCGAATGGATGCAGGAAGATGACGATTTCCGTCCCATCTGCACCGATCCCCGCTTTGTGCGCCTTTTGGCCCAAATGCTCGCCCGCAAGGCCTAAAAAGACCTCCCAGGCCCGTTTTATAGCGCAAAAAGCCTATTTTTGGCCAAAAATCACCATTTTTGATGAAAAATGGGCTGTGTTGCGAAAAACGTCGGGACTCGATTCACATGAAGTGTCTATTCTATGGGGTAAGCCTCAATTTGAGTGTATTTGTATAGTATTATACTGATGGTAATTAGTAGATTATTGCGAATACTGCTTGCTAGGCGAATATCTCAAGATTATTCTTTCCTTATAAGACACATCAATATTTTGGGTGAAGTGTGCTTACAACTTTTCCCAAGTTTGGAGTGGGTCCGTTTGTTAAAAGGGTGGTGGAAAAATGAAGACCGGACAAAGGGTGGTATGGGTTCTGGTGGCAGTGGTGGTTCTTGTTTTTGCGATGGGGTGGTTCGCTTCGCAAAAAGAGAGGCCAACCGTGTCGAGTAATGGGGTTACGGAATCAAAGGAGTTACTGGCCTCCGGTCCGATCAATCAGCCTATGGATCCTCAGGCCGAAAGCCCTACACTTCCAGAAGTGCTTCCGGATACAGCACAGGCTCCAAGCGAGCCGATCCAGGATGAAGCCTCTCCTGTGGCCGAGGCTCCCTGGACCCGATTCGCACAGGCGGAGGTGATCGAAAGTCGGGAAAGCCAGCCGGATGCGAATGGTCTTGTGGAGCGGATCCGCATTGTGAAGACCGGGATGAAGTATCCCTATGTTCGAATCGTGGAAAAAGTGCCAGCCGGTGCGGTTTCCCTGTCCACTCCCATGAGTTTTCAAGCTGCTGTTGCCGACCATATGCTGGTGCGGGTTCGGAATGGCCTGACCGAAGAAAAAGTGGCGACCCTCGCCGCACAGAACGGATTCAGTATTCGCAAGAAGATGCTGGCCCCGGACACCTATCTGATTGCTTTTGATGAGACTTCCATTGATGCCCTGCCGCAGGCGCTTGAAGCCTTTTCAGCGGAAGTAAATGCCGTTCGATATACCGAGCCGGATGTTCTGGTATTTTCCAGCGCCATAACGCCCAACGATCCATCCTTTAGCCAGTTGTGGGGGATGCAGCAGAGCACGGACAAGGATATCGATGCCCCCGAAGCGTGGGATCTGGATCAGGGATCCAGCCAGGTGGTCGTTGCAGTGATCGATACCGGGATCGATCAGGCTCACGAGGACCTAGCGGCTAATATCTGGCGCAATCCCGGCGAAATATCCGGGAACGGTCTGGACGATGACGCAAACGGATTTATCGATGATGTAGTCGGTTGGGACTTTTGCAACGACGACAGCGACCCGTATGATGACAACTCCCACGGCACCCATTGCGCGGGCACGATTGGGGCGATTGGCAATAACGGGATCGGCGTGGCTGGCATCAACTGGAATGTGAAACTGATGGCGGTCAAGTGCATGAATTCCGGCGGCAGCGGATTCATTTCAGATGCGGTAGACGCCATCTACTACAGCACGCAGCAGGGGGTGCGGCTGACTTCGAACTCCTGGGGCTATTATGGCTGGCAGCAATCCCTGAAGGATGCCATTGAGGATGCCGCGAACAGCAACATTCTGTTTGTGGCCGCCGCAGGAAATGAGGTGAACAACAATGAGACGACCCCGGCCTATCCCGCCTCTTTTGATTCGGACAATATCATTGCTGTGGCGGCAACGGATGCAGACGATGCTCTGGCCTGGTTCTCCAATTATGGTCAAACCACTGTGGATCTGGGTGCCCCCGGTGTGGATATCTACAGTACGGTTCCCACGGCTCAGGGCAAATATGCCTCTTTCTCCGGCACGTCGATGGCCACGCCGCATGTCGCCGGCGCCTGTGCCCTGGTGGCGGCCCATACACCGTCTTTGACGGCGGCGCAGATCAAGCAGTGCATTCTGGACAGTACAGACCCGATATCCGCTCTGTCCGGCAAAACGGTGACCGGGGGGCGTCTGAATCTGTATACGTGTCTTTCCGGTGACGCGCCTCTGGATCCGCCAGCGGCTCCTTCCGACATGTCGGCGGTTCCCTTCACGGACCGTGTCGAGTTGGCTTGGGTGGACAATGCCACCAACGAAACGGAATTGGTGGTGGAATGTCACGAAGGCTGGATGAATATTCCAGACTATATTTCGTTGCCTGCAGACAGCACAACCCATACGGATACGAACGTGACCAGCGGACAGACCTATCGTTATCGCGTCAAGGCTGTGAATGACATAGGGGAATCCGCCTACTCGGCTTTGGTCACAGCCGTAGTTCCCGGTGCGGCGGATGCCTGGGATCCGGGAGATGATATCGGAACGGGAGCCACGCTACTGGGCTCCATCACGACGAATGAAACCTCGCATGGACCCCATACCCTGTCCGGTACAGATGCGGCAGATTGGTTTGCAGCTGAACTGGTGGACGGGAATACATACAACTTCAATGCCATCGGCGGTACCGGGGATACCTATGCGGATCTGTATCGTGACGCCTCCGGAACCCTGTCGCTCGCTTCGGATGATGACGGCGGCGGCGGGCTGATGTTCCTCTTCGAATACACGGCCGACTCCAATGCGACCTACTTTATCCGCGTACGTACAGAACCCGCAGAGGGGAATGCGGCCTATGACTTCAAGGTCAGCCGGACCGACGGTATAAATCTTCCCCCGCAGGTCGACTTGACCAGTCCGGTGTCCAATGCGGTCTATCAGGTGCCGGCCACGATTTCCCTTTCTGCGATGGCTTCCGACCCGGACGGTACCATTGCAGAAGTGCTATTCTACAATGGCGCAACGCTTCTCGGTACGGATGCAACTTTGCCGTATTCATATTCCTGGGAGGCCGTTGCAGCAGGAAATTATACGCTCACTGCGGTGGCAAGAGATAATCACGGTTCTTCTGTCATGTCGGCTCCCGTTCTTGTGGCGGTGAATGCACAGCCGTCTGTCCATATCACCAGCCCGAGCAACGGTATTTCCGTTGTAGAGGGCGCCCCTGTTTCTGTTGAGGCCGTTGCGACGGATCCGGACGGGATTATCAGCCAGCTGACATTTTATGATGGTGAAACGCTGCTGGGAACGGATGAGTCGTCCCCCTACAGCCTAGTATGGACCAACGCTCCCCTCGGAAGTCACAGCCTGACTGCACAGGCCGTTGACGACAGAAGCGGTACGGCAACATCTGAAGCCGTCGCCCTGTCGGTGGTGTCATCCAATCCGGTCCTGTCGGTAGTACCGACGAACTTCAGTCTCCAGGTGCGAATGGGTGAGAATGTGCCCTCGGGCTCCTTCACGGTTGCCAATGCGGGCAGCGGGACAATGAATTACAGCATCTCGGACAGTCTGGCCTGGCTTACCGTGTCCCCGACCAATGGCAGCACGGGGGCAGAGAATACTCATGTCATCACCTATTCCACAGAGGGTCTGGCGCCGGGAACGTATACGGGGAGCCTGTCGGTCGTGGCCGGAGGCGCCTCCGGATCACCACAAGACATCGCGATGACTCTGCTGGTGACTTCCAATTCGGTGGAAGAGGGTCTGGTGGCTTATTATCCGTTTAACGGGAATGCGAACGATGAAAGTGGAAATGGACATCATGGCACGGTCAATGGACCGGTTTTGGCTTCGGATAGGCTGGGCAACACGAATGCCGCCTATGCATTCTCCGGCGGGCTGCAGAACATCGACTGTGGAGACCCGACAAACAACGCATTTGATCTGACCGGCGATGCGACCCTCATGGGCTGGATTTCCTACTCTGAAGCCTTGCCTCGCCCGGGCTACTGTGATGCGTTAGTCGGGAAAGACGTGAGCGGGGGTGGGTATGATAAATGGATTTTCGGAGCACAGCGCGACGGACTGACCTTCCATCTGAACCGGCAGGGTTATTGGAGCACCTGGGCCTACTCCGATCCGTTCTCCATTCAGACCAATCAATTCTATCATGTGGCGGTGGTGAAAACGGGAGATACCTACACCTTCTATATCGACGGCCAGCCCATGGGATCGACAGAGATGCCTTACTCGCTTGGGGACGTGGATGCCCCCCTCACCATTGGGTTTGCGGAAGAGGGGATTGCCCATAACGGGACCATTGACGAAGTACGCATCTATGATCGCGCATTGGCTCCGGACGAAATCTGGGAGCTGTATGGCGGAGGGGTGGCATCCATTGATGGCACGATCAGCTATGGCGGGTCGGAGACCGGCCAGATTATCGTGGCGGCAGGAGAGTATGCTTCCACGATTGAAGCGCCGGGCGCGTATCGCTTAGAGGATTTGCCTACGCCTCAGTCCTATCGTGTTTCTGCATTCTACGATGTCAACGGCAACGGTGAACGTGAGCAGACGGAGCCCTACGGTGAATATGCCGGGAATCCCTTCGACTTGAACGATGACCTGTCCGGTGTGGATATCCTCCTGACGGTTCCCAGTCCGGTTGAAGATGGGCTTGTCGCGTATTATCCATTCAACGGGAATGCCAACGATGAAAGTGGAAACGGCCACCATGGAACGGTGAATGGGCCGGTGTTGACGGACGACCTTCTGGGGAATGCGGATTCCGCATATGCGTTTGCTGGCGGTACTGAAAATATCGATTGCGGTAATCCGACAAATAATTCATTGGAACTCACGGGCGATGCAACGCTCATGGGCTGGATGTCCTTCGATAATGAATTCTCATCCTCCCCGTATATTCCGGGCTACTTTGCTCCTTTGATCGGAAAGGATGTGGGAGGAAATCAGTACAATAAATGGTTCTTAAGTGCATATAAAGACGGACTGACTTTCCATGTGAATGGATCGGCCTACTATTCGGGACAATGGGCGTATTCCGATCCTTTCTCATTTGAGTTGAATCGGTTCTACCACGTTGCCGTGGTGAAAACAGGCGACACCTATACTTTCTATGCCGATGGGCAACAGAAGGGCTCGGCGACTCTGTCTATTCCGGTCACAGACGTGGAGGCTCCTCTCACCATCGGCTATGCCGAACCCAGCTATGTGCATCGCGGAGCCATTGATGAAGTGCGAATCTATAACCGCGCCCTATCTCCCAGCGAAGTCTGGGAGCAGTACGGCGGGGGGGAGGCGGCTTCGATTAGCGGTACCATCAGCTATAGCGGACCACAGACGGGCCAAATCATTATATCAGCTGGAGGGTATAGCGGCACCATCGGAGCCCCGGGCGCCTATAGCATCCGTAATCTGCCCGTGCCACAAACCTGCAGTATTTCAGCATTTTGCGATGACAACGGCAATGGGGTGCATGACCGGACGGAGCCCTATGGCGAATATGCAGGCAACCCGGTCAATCTGACTGGCGACCTGACGGGTGTGAATATTACGCTTACAGACCCAATTTTGATTGATGAAGGCCTTGTGGCCTACTACCCGTTCAATGGGAATGCCAATGATGAAAGCGGGAATGGGAACCATCCCCAGATCAACACAGCCTCGCTTGTCTCCGACCGGTTTGGACATGCGGATGCCGCCTATTACTTTGATGGCACCACCTATATTGAAATGACCAACAGCCTGCCGGACATGGACAACGTGTCCATCAGTTTGTGGGCGAACGTTGATACCCTCAGCAACCACATGATATTTTTGTTTGAGGGTGATAGCCGGTCCTATCAAGATCTGGTTGCGGAGATCATCCCCGACAATCCCAGGTTTGTGACCAAGGGCTTCAACGAGACTGCGCGGATGCCTTGGAGTTCAGCCGGAATCAGCCCGGGGCAATGGTGCCATCTGGCGTTTGTGGCCAACCATTCAACCTCCACCAAGCAAGTTTGGTTGAATGGGCAACTGATCGCTTCTTCCACCGCCCTTCCGGGACCCTACTGCGTTGGCTACCACTACAATCTCCAATTGGGCCGGTTCAAAGACCGTGACGGGGGCGAGAGTCACTACCAGTTGAGCGGTTTCATGGATGATATCCGCATCTACAACCGCGCCCTGTCCTCCAACGAAGTATCGCAGCTCTACGGCGGCGGCAGCGGGGCCATCAGCGGCACGATCCACTACAGCGGGTCGCCGTCGTCGTCGATTGTCGTCGAAGCGGGGGTCTACAGCACCACGCTGGCTGGACCCGGTGCCTATGCCTTATCCGATCTCCCCGCTGGCTCCTATGCGGTATCGGCTTTCTGCGATTTGAACGGAAATGGCGAATGGAACGAGTATGAACCGTCACAAAGCTATTCCAACAACCCGGTGGTGGTATCGGAAAGCCAGGTGCCGAGTGTGGATATTACCATTGGCGATCTGGATCGCGATGGCGATGGCTTGAGTGACGCATATGAAGTCGGCTATGGCCGGTATCAAATCATACATGGAGACTATCCTTCCTGGACCGGAGCACAGGCGGATGCGGAATCCAAGGGCGGCCACCTGGCGACCGTCACAAGCGAGGCCGAGTGGAATGCGATGAAGAACGTGCTGGGCACCGCGGTGAACAAGTTATTGTGGTTGGGCGGTACAGACGAATCGCAAGAAGGGGTCTGGGCCTGGGTGACGGGAGAGTTGTGGTCCTACACACGATGGATTCCTGGGGAACCCAACAACACGGATGGCCATGAACACTATCTGGGCGAACTCAATGGAATCTGGAATGACTTCCCTGATGATGACCCCGATAAAGTCGGTTATCTCTTCGAAGCTGGCTACTACACCAGCCCGTCAAACGCCGATACCGATGACGATGGTTTGAACGATGGCGACGAGGTGAATGTGTACTTCACAGATCCGACAAACCCCGACTCCGACGGCGATGCGTTGCAGGATGGCGCCGAAATCATCGCCGGAACCGATCCGATGGATGCGGACAGCGATGACGATGACCTGAGTGATTACTATGAAGTGATCACCCGTCCCTGTCTCAGTCCGCTGGATGACGACACCGATGGGGATGGAATTCCGGATGGCGTGGAAGTCGCGGCTGGCAGTGATCCATGCCGTGCGGAAAGCGCGTTGTTCTCTATCCAGGGGGCGGTGACCTACAGCGGAAGCCGGACCGGTCAAGTCGTGATCTCCGCTTCAGGCGGGGAGATGTCTGTTCCGGGCCTGGTGGCCTATTATCCATTTAACGGAAATGCCCAGGATGAAAGTGGGAACGGGAATGATGGCGTTGTGTATGGCCCGACCCTGACAAGCGATTTATTTGGCAATGCAAATTCCGCCTATGCCTTCCCGGGAGGCACAAATCTGATCGACTGCGGCGACCCGGAAAATGGCTCATTGGAGCTTACAGGGGATGCCACGATCATGCTCTGGATGTCTCTTGATAACGAGTTCTCAGACTCTCCGTATCAGCCGGGATACCATGACGTGCTGGTTGGAAAAGATGTGGGCGGCGGCCAGTTCGATAAGTGGTTCCTGAGTGCGTATAAGGATGGGCTGCTCTTCCATGTGAACGGATCGGCCTACTATACCGGTCAGTGGGCCTATTCAGATCCTTTCTCCTATGAGCTCGACCGGTTTTATCATGTAGCCGTGGTGAAGTCCGGCGACACGTACTCCTTCTTTGCAGATGGACAGCAGAAGGGAACCGCCACGCTGACGATGCCGGTCATGGATGTGGCCGCGCCGCTGACCCTTGGGTTTGGCGAATCCAGCTATGTGCATCGCGGAACCATGGATGAAGTCCGGTTCTACAACCGGGCCCTGTCCTCCAATGAGATCGTCCAATTGTACCAGGGCCGGCACTACACAGCTGAAATCAGCGCTCCCGGCCCCTATGCGATTCCGAATGTCGTGGGCGGTGTGGAATATACGGTCAGCGCCTTTATGGATTGCGACGGGAATGGCATCCTGGATGACGGGGAACCTCGAGGCAGCTATGCGGCGAATCCTCTGCTGGTGACAAATGATGTCACGGAAGTGGACATTGAACTGATTGTGCCATCGACGGGATGGACCCTGCGTGCGACTCACGTATGGGCCGAATACGACAGCCCCGGCTCAAACACCGTGGAATGCGAGGTGTCTTATCCTGTGGATCAAACCCTGCAAGATCTCGCCTGGACGGTTGGGCTGCCGGAAGGCTGGGCACTGGTGTCCGCGAGTGGGGAGGGCCAGCCGGTGGCCAATCCGTCGACTGGAGAGATTGCATTTACGGCCCCGGCATTTTCCAACAATCCGATATCCTTCAGTTACGAAGTTAGCGTACCCGATGGGCAGAGTGGACCGCAGTCGGTCTCCGGTACCGTGGAATACCAACTGGCCGGTATGGCGAGCAGCGAAGTACAGGTGGCGGATCCCGATCCGATGATTGTCAATCCGGCGAGTTCATACCACAGTTCAGACTACAGCGATCCGAGGTGGGTCATTGACGAACAGGAGTGGGAGCGCACCATGTCCTACTGGCATGGCAGAGGCTATGGGGTCAGCCCCGGAACCGTGGATGGATATTCCCCCGATTCCACCTCGCAGGATGGTGACCTTCATAGTGCCGATTATAGGCATCCTTTCTGGAAGTTGACCGGACAGGAAGCCCTGCGGGTGAGAGGCTACTGGGAGGCCGGTGGCTATCATGTCGATGCGACCGGTGTCGATGGATATGCCCCCGGGTTGGCTACTAACGGCGGTCTGGGCGCCATGGATATCGGAGACATCTCAGCTGCGGTGGCGGCGCCCGCGACCTACGTGCCGGGCCAGCAGATCACCCTTATAGGTTCCTTGAGCTATACCAACGACATCATTGGACTGCTGTGGTGTCCTCAATTGCCGGAGGGCTGGACGATTCTCTCGGTGACCGCCAATGGCGGAACCCCGGAGGTGGTGGACAATGAGATTCTCTTCACCAGCAAACTGCCAGCCAGCCCTATGGAAGTCAGCTATGTCTGTGAGGTGCCGGACGGAACGACCGGGGATGCCCTGGTGCAGACAGATGTGCAGCTCATGAGACTCGGTTCTGCAAACCCGCAAAGTCTATTGGGATTGATGGCCCCCAATATGCTGCAGTTGGATACCGATGGGGATGGCTTGCCGGACTGGGTCGAGACCCACACCGGCATCTACAACAGCAGCACCGATACCGGCACCGACCCGAATGATCCGGATACGGATGATGACGGGGTGCTGGATGGCGATGAGGTATTGGCCGCTACCAATCCCAACCAGGCGGGCGATACCTTCAAGATCCTGTCCCTGTCTCCGCTGTCAGGTGGATCCATTATGTCGATTGGACAGCCCTTCGAGGTGAAATGGAATAGTGTGGATGGGAAGACCTATACCGTATTCCGTTCCACGAATCTGTTGGAAGGGTTCATCGTCATTCGTTCGAATGTGTTGGCGACCCCTCCGACGAATACCTTTATTGATTCTCTGCCGCCCGGCAGAATGGGTTCCTATAGTATCGGCGTCAAATAGACCGGGCACATCGCCCTGAGTGTGTTTCACTTTCGTGTGTCACTTTCATTGGCACATAGGGAAATGGGTCAAAAAAGGTCCTAAAATGATCAAAATGGGGGTTTTGGGGCCCTATAGCGAAGCAAAACGGCCTGAGAATCAGATTTTGAGGATGGCGTGAAGGCGGGAGACGACCATTTCGATAGCGACGCGGTTCTGGCCGCCGCCAGGAATGATGATGTCAGCGTAGCGTCGGCTGGGTTGGACGAATTCCAGATCCATGGGGCGGACGCTGTCAAGGTATTGGAAAATCGTGGTCGATAGGGTGCGGCCGCGCTCGCGGGTGTCGCGCTCGATGCGGCGGATGAGCCGGATGTCGGCATCGGTATCGACAAAAACTTTGATGTCCATCAGGGCGCGGAGTTCGGTTTCGGCGAAAATCAGGATGCCATCCACCAGAATAACGGGGGCGGGTTCGACAGGGGTGGTCTCGGGTTTCCGGACATAGGTGGCGAAGTCATAGACGGGGAGAGCGATGGAATGCCCCTGGAGCAGCTTATGGATGTGTTCGACCATCAGTTCGGTTTCGAGGGCGTTGGGGTGATCGAAGTTCTGCTGGGCGCGTTCGGCAATCGGCAGATGCGACAGGTCCCGGTAGTAGGCATCGTGGGGGAGGTAGGCGATGCGTTCGGCGCCGACCTGGTCGAGGATCTGGCGGGCGACCGTGGTCTTGCCGGAGGCCGTGCCACCGGCCACGCCGAATACGATGGGTTTGGTGCTCATGTCTGAATCCTATCAATGCTTGGTTGTTCAATATCCAACATGCAACACCCAATGTCCAAGTGAAGAATGTAACGCAAGGGACGCCCACCGTCGTCAAGGCTTTGGTGGGTAAGCAAGTGTCGCAACAGAACGTGAATAGAGGTGGATTTTTCGGCATCGTAGCCCACGTTCTCACTCTTTTCTCTGAGAATCTCCATGAATCTCTGTGGGAACAAAATGATTCCTTCTTCTCTGTGCCGCTCTGTGGACTCTGTGAGAGGGACTCTTAGAGGGTTCCAAAGATGCGGTCGCCGCAGTCGCCGAGACCGGGGAGGATATAGCCGTTTTCGTTGAGGCGCTCGTCAAGCATGGCGGTATAGATGCGGGTGTCGGGGTGGGCTTTCTGGAGGGCTTCGAGACCTTCGGGGGCCGAGATCACGGAGATCACGGTGATGTTGGAGATGCCCTTGCCTTTGAGCAATTCAATGGCATAGGCCAGCGAGCCGCCGGTGGCCAGCATCGGATCCAGCAGGAAGGTGCGCATGGTGTCGGCGGCGGGGGGCAGCCGGAAATAGTATTCGACCGGTTGGAGAGTGGTCTCGTCGCGGTAGACGCCGACATGCCCGACCTTGGCGGAGGGGATCAGATTCAGGATGCCTTCGACCATCCCCAGACCTGCACGCAGGATGGGCACGAGGAGCACCTGTTCCTCCAGTTCCTTGCAGGCGCAGGGCATCAGAGGGGTGTCGATGTGGACATCCTTCAGCTTCAAGTCGCGGGTGGTTTCATAGACAATCAGATAGGAGAGCTCGTTGAGCGTCTCTCGGAAGACTTTGTTGTCGGTGTCCCGGTTGCGCAGAATGGTGAGTTTTTGCTCGATCAGGGGGTGTTTCAGAACGGTAATGTTTGAGTTCATGGGGCTATTCCTCCGTTGCCCGGACTGTAGCAGGTACGCCTGCGCTTGAAAAGAGGGAAGATAGAGCGGAGGGGCCTCGGCGCATTGCCTCAAAATAGATGACACCGAAGGCCGAGGGTGGTGAGGGAGAGA